>NZ_CP017560.1:624832-937248 GCF_001753205.1 Sporosarcina ureilytica
GAAACCAAGAAGCGCAGTATCAGAACAACACTGAATTTGGTGAAGGATTTAATGCACAAGAATTCCAACAAAACAATCAACAACAAAACCAACAAAAAAATCGAAAACGCAATAAATAATGCATAATAAAAACCTGTGCCTGACATTACGTGGCGCAGGTTTCTTTTGAATTGGATTTTTTTATTTTCTATCCCAAAAACGCATATGACCAATCGCAGCGACAAAGTCTTCACCAAAGTTCGGATTATCTTTGGCAAAAACGACCCCAGATAAATTATTTCGATCTGTGGCATGAATATAAGAATGACCATTTGAGCCGACGCCGATAGGTTTGTAGTGCTTATAAGCTACATTTATATAATTCATAATGTCGGAGTTGAATCTTTCCATATTTTTAGCGCTTCCACCAACAACATAGATGGAGTCAAGTAGATAAGGGCTTGTTGTGATGAATGTTTCATCAACTTTTAGTTCTGTACCATCATCACCTGTGACGGTACCAAGCGTGGCACCAACGATGACAACAAACACACCATATTTCTTAAGGGTGTTAAGCGTATTGGTTACTTCGTTTCCATTAAAACCATCCCCAACGAGGACCCCTACTTTTAATGAGTAGGCATACTTTGGGGTACTTGCCTGGCTAAGAGAAGGATAGCTGGTCGACACAGGGACGTGATCTCCAGTTGGACGATTAACCCCAACGTTATCTGCTACGATGGTAGCCATTTCTTTATCTACATTTACTAATAGATCAACGTTTTGCTGTCGGACTGACTCACTCTCACAACTTCCAATCTGATAGCTAAGCGCTTCAATCATATGCTGTTTCTCGATAGATGTTAAACTATTCCAGAAAATTCTTGGCTGTGTAAAGTAATCATAAAATTTTTCAGGTACCTCGCGCGTAACATGCCCCTCCACTTTTGTAGGATAATGCTTATATCCTCCTTCTTTAGGCGGCGTTGTGTAAGGCGTATTGTTTGTCAGTGAGTTTCTATGATAACTCGTTTCGTCAACATCGATACGGTACTGCATATACCCTTTTCTCTGATTATTGTGGAATGGACAGAGTGGACGGTTAATCGGTAACTGGTCATAGTTTTTACTGCCTAAACGGTGGTATTGTGCCGATCGGTAGGCAAGTAACCTACCTTGTAAAACAGGGTCGTTGGAAAAATCAATGCCGGGAACAATATTTGCCGGGTTGAATGCAGCTTGCTCAAGCTCCGCGAATTCATTGTCCACATTTCGATTTAACGTCATTTTGCCGACAATCTCGGCAGGGATTAGCTCTTCCGGCCAAAATTTTGTGGAATCTAGAATATCAAAATCGTATTTATGTTCATCTTCCATTGGAATCATTTGAACGCCTAATTCATATTCAGGGTAAGCGCCCATATTAATCGCTTCTCTAAGGTCTCGCCTATGGAAGTCTGGATCAATACCGCCAATTTTTTGCGCTTCATCCATCAGCAAAGAGTGCGACCCAAGAACAGGTTTCCATATAAATCTGACAAAAGTTGCGACACCTTCTTCATTTACAAATAGGTACGTATTAACTGAAAACGACGGCATCATTCGATAACTTCTAATAAGACCCCAATCTGACATCACCCATAATGTCATATGAAGTGCTTCCGGGTTATTTGCCACATAATCCCAAAATGTATCATGGGCGCCGGAAGCTTGCGGCATACCTGTACGCGGTTCCGGCTGATACGCATGTATGACATCAAGGAATTTCATTGCATCCTGGTTAATCAGAACAGGAAACGAAATCAGCGTCATATCGTAGTTTCCTTCATCTGTATAAAACTTAATCCCTAAACAGCGCAAATCTCTTGCTGTATCTTTTGATCCTTTGCTTCCTTGTACAGTTGAAAATCTGACAAATAATGGCGTCTTTTTACCAGCCTCTTGTAAAAATCCGGCTTTCGTAAATTGTTTCATTGACTTATAACATTCGAATTCTCCATGAGCCCCATACCCTCTAGCATGAACTTTTCTCTCGGGGATTTCCTCACGCACAAAAGAAGTTATTTTCTCAAAAAAATGAACATCCTCCATCAGGCCAGGGCCACGTTTCCCAGCTGTTAAAATTCTTTCGTCATCTGAGATTTTTCTCGAAGCATTTGTTGTCATCGGTTTCCCGGCATTTCTCACACGGAATTCGTCTAGTTGTTGTTGTTTTCTATTTTTGTTGTGATTTGATGAAGTATTCTCACTCATGTAAGCACCCCCATTAATTTTCAGCACCTTTTCATCTTATGATTGATCCTTTTCATTCATGATATAAAATAAAAGGCATTCATCCGCAGTGGTAAGCGGGTGAAAGCCTTTTGTTAGGGGTATTTATTGTAAACGATGGTGTACGCTGGAAGTTGGTCTGTTTGATTGTCTGATGAAAAGATGAATGTCCATGGCATGGAGGTTCTTTCAGGGACTTGTAAGGGGAGCGTAAACGTACCAGTCATCATTTGTTTGTCTTTTAAATAGCTAATGGCCATGTTTGCTAACCTGAGGGGCGTGTCTTCAACATTGTGAATGAGCACTGTTACCAATCGCTCACTTTTGTGATTCATTGCTTCCCAAAGAAATGAAAATTGGATGCCATCATTGAGGTGTAGCGATTGAAAAAGATGGGTAATTTTTTCTCTATCAGCGGGTGCAATTGTTTTATCCCAAGCAGGTTGAAAAAATAATGTTTGCATCGTACCTTCCTCCTCGTATGTGAGAGTTGTTTTATTATAACAGGGTGAGTAGAAGATTTCTTTTTAATGCTGTGTCAAAATATGATATGGTAAATTGTCGAGGATGAAGACAGAAGGGTGAAGAATGTGTTAGAAGTATCTGAGAGTAAATTATTGCAATATATTATGCATGGCATAGATGAGACGCTGATTTTAGGAGATGAAGTGTTCACTGAACCAGAAGTACTGATGGAGGCGGCTTTTACGCAACTAGCCTTTAGTAAAGTGCAGTTTGATCAGCAATATGAGTTTTTTCATGAAACAGATATTGATTTACATGAAGTCTATACATATGCGAAGAAGATTTTTCAGGAAGAAAGTAATTTCCTGGAGCAATCGCAGCATATCGCAACGCATTTGCATAGCGTATCTACCCATCCCAATATTAAAAGTGGGGATTTGTTTATTGGGTTATTTGATAACTGTGTAATGGGGACGGAGACGAAAAAAGTCCTTTCTATTGTGAAAATTGATGATAAAGAAATCTTTTTAGATGTAAAAAGTGAGCAAAATACAATGACTGTTAGCGGCATTGATGGCATTAATGTAAGGAAGATTAATAACGCGGCCGTCATTGTCGATATGGGACCAGATGAAGAGCCAGCTGTTTTTATTAGAACGAGAAGGAAAGATGATGTTGTTTATTGGCAAGAGCGTTTTTTAAAAATTAAAGTCGCGGATGAACAATATGAGAAAACGGATTTGGCGATGCAAGAAGTTAAAAAATATATTTTAAAAGACGAGCGTTTTACGAATACCGAAAAGCTTGGTCTGTTAAATAAAACGCTAGATTACTTTAGAAATGAAGAGGAATTTCAAGTCGAAGCCTACATTGAAAAGGTTTTTGAAGCGCCTGACGAAGTGCAAAGAGATGTGATTGTGAATTCGGTAAAACCTTATGAAACGATTATTTCCGAGAGTGCCATTGAGAAAGCGGAGCAAAAGTTCAAGCGAAAAATAAAGCTGGATAACAATATTGAAATTGTCGTTAACGTACGTGATATTGACCAAGTGGATGACCTGATTCAGGTTGGTTATGACGAAGCAACGGGGCGGAATTTTTATAAGATTTATTTTGAGGAAGAAGAATAAAGAGTTTCGTGAAAGCCCGGGTATGAAGATATACCGCGGGTTTTTGCATGTTACGGAAACTTTTATTGTCAAAGCCGAAGTCATTTATGAATATACACCGTCGTACCTTTTGCTACATAAATAAATCCCTCACCTAATAAGGTAAGGGAATTATTTATGTCAAAATGTCTACACTAAGCTTAGTTTTATCAATTTGAACGCTTAAGGTTCGCCAGTCGATTTTACGCCTCTCAACTTATTCAAGAGTCCATTCTGGTAGGCAACTGCTGCAAGGACAATAATAATACCAATGACCTGAATAAAGTTCGGGATCTCACCGAAGAGAACGACGGAAATGATTGCAACGGTAGAAATCGGACTGAGCAACAAGAGTCCGGCAACAATCGTAGAGTTCAATCGAACGGAACCATACTGAACAAACGTCCATGCCATAGCTTGTCCCGCTACACCTAAAACAATCATCCAAAACCAGTTCATGCCAGTGATTGGATCACCGAGAGTGGTTTCTGGATTCATTGGAAGCACGCCGTTAACCATTACACCGTGGGTCACATCGAAGCCGCGGTGAGATAAAAACAACATGACAAACGCTGGCGCTATTAGTTGAGAAATGCTCGCCAATAGCATTGGCTGGATAAACTGTCCCTTATTCACCTTAGTCGCTTTACGGCTCGTATAGAGGTAAACTCCGTAGCAGATGCCGGATAAACTACCCTCAAGGGTCCCAAGAAGGGCAATAGGCATCCCGTGTATGGTGGTTGGTCCTCCTGTTTCGCCACCGCCGCCAATGATGCCACCAGACAAAACGATACCTAGTATCATAATTGGCGCAATAATAAAGAAGCTTCTTGGAACTCTTTCCTTGTCGATTAGAAATGCAAGCGCAGGTAAAATAATGATCTGAAGATTTAGCAGGATCGAGGCAATACCCGAGCCGACGTAGTAGATGGAATAGTTCCAAGCCGTAAAGTCAATTCCGAGAAACAGACCTGCGACAAGGGAAAGAATGACTCCGGTCTTATTGAGCGGACCGAGTTTCTTTGCCTCCCTAATGGCGAATGGAAGTAGCGCTAGCGCCCCAATCGAACAGCGAAGAATAACAGACGTTGCTGGGTCGAAGTTCGATTGTTTCACCCAAGGGGCACTAAAGGCGAGAAAAATGATACCAATGATGAGGATCAAGTATGCCTTACCCGTTGACCCACTTTTATTAACCATACATTTCACTCCAAGTAAAATTGTTTGTAAAGATGAGCTAAATTACTCTCCCTGTCAAGGTAAAATGAAAATCTGACGCAAGCTACCTGACATTCACTGCTTTCCCTTAAGCATCGTGGCACTCAGTTTGATATGTGTAAATCACTAAAGGTTTATAAACATTTCCTTTCATATACTGTAGCGCAGAAGCCACATACCACGATAAGTGATTTTTGAGCATAGGATTGGGGGAAAACATGTGGGACTATAATTTATTATTTTTAGTATGATAACATCAGTCTGTTTTATGCTAAAAAAAATAGAGGTGCCAGTCACTGAAACATTCACGTTAACTCAAACAAACATGAATATTACAGTATTCATGTTTGTTTGAGTGACTGGCACCAAAAAAACACCAAAAAAAATCCAGCATCTATTGTTGATGCTGGATTTGTAAGTATTGATCTAAAGTTGGTTTGCAATCATATTCAATGAAGGTGACACCCGAATTTGAAATTTCCAAATCAAGCGGTTCAATCCCTGCGGCCTGCCAAGCCTCGATTAAGTTGTGCTTCTGCTCCGGGTCATTTAAAAAAGCGATGCCACAATCCCCGCCACCTGCTCCGGACGGTTTTCCGCT
The DNA here is from genome assembly GCF_001753205.1 of Sporosarcina ureilytica. Lineage (GTDB taxonomy): Bacteria > Bacillota > Bacilli > Bacillales_A > Planococcaceae > Sporosarcina > Sporosarcina ureilytica. Next base: position 630,515 of record NZ_CP017560.1, read on the forward strand.
CCCGAACTTTTCAGCAATCTGACATAAATTAGTGAGTTCCGCTGTTTCAATTGGCACACCTGCATCCTCACCGAGACGTTTCAGCAATAGACGGTTTTCTCTTATAGCTGCTAACACGTCTTGTTGATGATTTGTTTTGATTCCCTGAATGAAACGGGTGACAGCAGCATGGCTTTCCTCTAAAAAGCGCGCGTACATAAGCGGACTTTCCAGTTGAAAGGCTTGGACTTTATTGACCATTGGCCCGGTTGCGGCTGACTTTTTCGTCCAGCCAACAGACATGGAAAACGCTTCGGAAGGATTCAGCCGCTCAATCATAAGATCCGGCCAATGCTGCTCGACTAATGTTGCGAATGGCTCGTCATTTTCCAATTTCTCTGTTAACCAATCGCCATTGAAAGTACAATAGGCGAGGAGTCCGCCATAAACGGCCGCGGCAATATCTGCCCCCGAACCATTTTGTTGTGTTAAGAAATGGGCAATCACAGCTAATTTGAAAATCGTATCCTGCGATACATCGTCCTCATCGCTAAGATGGAATTTTATCATTGCGGTCACAACGGCTACAGTAATTGCTGCACTTGAACCAAGCCCATATTTTACTCCTGAATTTTTATCATCAAGCTCACTTAAGGTGGTTATCGAGCACTTCTGAATGGGCACATTTTTTTCACGTAGAAAACGAGTCGCAACAACTAACGCGTTTTGAATGAAGCGAAGTCGAGGATCCTTCGTGCTGAGTAGACATTCAGGTTCATCACCCCATGTAATCTCTTTTAGTCCAAACGCTGGTATGGAGAGGGCGTTTTTCGTCCCTTCCTCAATCTTGACAGTCACATAACGGGTAATGGCACCCACAACCGCTAGTTGTCTAGGTTCTAATACTGCATATTCTCCGGCAATCATCATTTTACCTGGAGCTTTTATCCGGTAACTTGAAACAGTCATATCTATCCACCTTTATCTTCAATCGTTATTTTGCTAAGTAGGATACCCCAGGGCCAGGCTGGCAAACATATATTTTTTGAACTTCTTTAAGGGTAAGAAGCGTTTGCTCAACGACTTCTTGATCTTTTTTCTGACATAAAACAAATACATTTGGTCCTGCATCCATTGTAAAATATGCCGGAATCCCAGAATCCCTCAGTTTTCTTACTTGATTCATGACGGAGATGGTGCCTGCTTCCCAATACCAATGAGGCGGATTTGCACCCAAGGTAGTCGCATGCATTTTTAGCGCATTGGATTCAGTCACTTGACCAAGCTGTTCAAAGTCCTTATGATGAAGCGCATCTTTTAATGTCCCAAGATCCTTCTGAGCTTCTTTCACCCAAATCTCATAATAAGGAGATGTGTCAACAGTAAGTTTCATTCCCGCACGGCTTGAAAGGGACTTTTCCTCGGCAGATAATTGGATGGCAAGAATGCTTAAATCCCAATAGTCTTCGTTTTCAAGTTGTTTGGCGTAACAATCAGAACCATCCTCTAAATTTCCTTTTGTCCATTCAACAAAACCGCCATAAATAGAACGGCAGGCAGACCCCGATCCAATTCGTGCCACTTGCGTCAGTTTCTTCTGATCGATATCTAAACCAATTGCTCGTACAGCAGCGGATGCAAGTGCTGCATATCCAGAAGCCGAGGAAGCAAACCCAGCGGCGGTAGGCACATGGTTAACTGACTGGACCATTGCATACCGCTCCACTCCTGCCATTTTTCGTATTTGGTTTAAGTAATTAGAAACCTTAGTCGTTTCGGCTTCATCCGCAATATTGTTGTTAAAGATAAAAACATCTTTTTTTAATTTCCCGCAAAACTGTACAGAAGTTTCTGTGTAAAATTTGTCTAGTGTGATCGAAAGACTGGAATTCATCGGTAGAAATAATTCTTCATCCCGTTTCCCCCAATATTTAATTAAGGCAATGTTCGCATGCGCCTTAGCAGTCACCTGTTCAAACTTTCTATGTTCAGGCATGTCATCTTTCCTTTCAAAATTAAAGATTTGCAAGCAGTGAAATAATCCACGGTGCAGAATAAAGTGTCATAAATTGTACCCCGTAATTGACCCCTGTACGATGTAGCGTTCCCGCAACAAATCCAACAAGAAAGACACCGGCCACATTCATCCAACCGCCATCCATAAAGGCGAGAAGGAGGACTAAGCTAAAGAATAAACCGAGCATCGCTTCGTGTGGAATCCGTTTAAAAACAAAAATACAAATTTGTCTTGAATATTTGATCGTAAGGAAATAAGTAATGGCTAGGGCAACAATTGCACCAACTAAAGTAGCCGAAATAAAGTCACCATTTGAAAGAATATGGTGGAGATTATGATCGATGGTGAAAACGGGTGGTGCGTTAAATAAAGGATTTCCAGGGCCCATTGCTGTCGGAGACAATGGAATGCCAAGCGCAATGAGTGGGATCAATACACCAGAAATATAAGTGGCATTCGCCAATGCATCCATTGAGGCAATGGCAAGAGACGCTTTCTTTACCGGATCTTTTATTCTACTCGTAAACACTTCACCGAGAAATGTCGTTAAACCGACAGGGCTTAGAATAAACGCAATGGAGCCAATCGCTGAGGATAGAGAACTGAATCCAATTTCTTTTTTCGTCAAAATGGTAAATGGATTTGCCTTTATCCCATCTTCCTTCTCCTGTTTAAAATAAATGTCTTTTTTCCCAAATCGTTCTAATCGATCTCTTTTTTCCTTGTTCAACAATTCAAACAACGTGACAATCACTGGACCAATTGTAATCCCGAGGAAGAAAGAAATAAATACATTCGTTCCCGCTGGTACTACGCCAGTATCCCAATAGAGATGGCGCAACCCTTCGATTAAGAGTGCGAAGGGGAGAATCGATACAAGTGCTACCCAGCGATTTTTACTTATGAGTGCTAGGATAATCGCACCGGCAAAAAACAAAGAGCTCCCGTATTCCTTAATGACATCAGCGAACGGGACGAGTGCATGAGCAAATAATAAACTCACAGGCACAGAAACGAGTGTCCCAATGACAGAACCCGAAGCCATTTTTCGAATCGTTACGTCCGTCAGACCATGCTTTTTTAAAATAAGTGCATGCTCTACTTGCGGGGTCGCCATGACGCCCCCGGGAATTCCAGCTAGAGCGACAGGAATGGAATCTGTCAATTTACTAGAAACGATGGCAGACATAAAGAAAGTAAGGACAAGGATAGGCTCTAGTCCGGATAATACCAGGACCAATATGACTGGGGCAATGGTTGCCGTCTCATCCGTTCCAGGCGCAACGCCAATAATCGTATAAATAATCGCCGCGAGCATTGCGATACCAACCATTTGTAAAAGTAAGGTTACATCCATATTATTCCTCCTCCTTTGTCCCATTAAAAGTTCGTTTCGGCTTTATAATGATACTTGTAATTAAAAAGCCAATCAATGCTCCGAACAAACCAAAAAATAACGGTTTAGGGGGTTCACTTGGGGCAATAAAATAACCGCCGAGTGTCGTGATGGAACAAATAAGTAAGGCTAAAAGTAAATCTTTTATATGAACGAGATCTTCCCAAACCTCAATATTTTCCTTTTGATGCTCTTGGGTATTTTGATGTCCTTTTTTGTGATGATCCATAAAAATGACACTTCCTTTCTATGACTTTTCCTATTATAAATGAAATTGATAATCATTCTCAAGGTAAAAGATAAGTGTAGTTTACATGAAAGACATCAAAAAAACTTGATGTAGGTCAAGTTTGAAAAAAGGACCATCCATTTGTTGGGAAAATGAATGATCCACTATAAATGTAAAACGTATTGTCCCATCTTTTCCATTGGATCATTTACTTAAGGTTCAATTGTAAAGCACCATGTTTGTTGCGCCCCTGCAGAAGTTAATGTACTTGAAATTTCTTCCATTTTCTCCTTTGAATCCGTCAAAGCAAGCATACAACCGCCATCACCGCCACCTGTTAATTTGGCTCCAAGTGCTCCCGCTGATCTCGCAGTATTGACCAGGTGATTCAGCCCATCCTCACTCACGCCTATTTGAATCAATTCAGAATGATTTTCGTTAAGAAGTTTGCCGAGTTTCTGTATATCCCCTTTAGCCATGGCAGATTTAGCGGCAAAAGCAATTACTTTCATTCTTCTCAATGAGTCTGCCTTTAAAACCTCATCATTACTGTATAGCGCTCTTACCCGACTCACTGATTTTTGCGTATTCCCAATCCTTCCTGAATCAGCAATTACAAAATGGAGGGGGGAAGTGACTTCTAGACGAACAATGTCTCCGTTTTGAAACCAAATGGGTGTATCGCTCATCGCGGTAGCCATATCGATACCACTTGGACTCCCGTGGGCATACACCTCAGCAGTATGTACAAAGGCGGACAGCGTCTTGTCATCTAACTTCGTTTCGAAAAAGGAAAATAATCCTCTGACAATGGCGACAGCAATCGCCGCACTAGATCCAAGCCCTTTCCCAATTGGAATTTGGGAGTGAATCGTAATCTTTAATTTGTCACAAGGGCGTTTTAAAGCGATTAAAACTTGTTGGATACAGGCGCGGATTCCTTCTAATTTTGTAGGAATCTGTTCCAACGGTCCGGTATAAAACGTAGATTCTACGATGATGCCACTTGTGACCTCTTCAATGACCGCCTCCACTTTGAGTGGAAATGGCAACGCAATGGCGGGATTCCCATAAACAACTGCATGTTCTCCCGTCAAAATGATTTTACTATGTGAGAAACCACTAGTATTTCTTTTTGATGCTAAAAAATCTTCCAACCACAATCACCTTCTCCTTGCTTCAGACATCTGCCTATTATATCAATTAATTTTAACTAAAGTAGTCTATATAGATTACCCAAATTTAGACTTGATGTACGTCAAGTTTGTCCAAATCCCGAATTGTTTCAGGTATATCGTGTAAATAATACTGATAGAAAGAGTAGATAATCAAGCGAATTGTGGTAGTTGCTGGAATAAATTCATCTCCCTTTCGAATTAATACTCCATGGTATCCGTTATCGTTTTTGCGAAGGTATTTATCCATCCTGCCAATGATGTAATCCTTCAGCTTATTGGTTTCCGGTGATGAATAGATTGCTGCTAACTTGCAAATATACAAAAAGACTGCTTGATAAGTTGATGTTTCATCAACTTATCGAGCAGTCTTAATGATATAGCGGCCTAAGTAGTCATCACATATTCCCTTGCCGTTTTGGGAAGTGATACTTCTTTCGGGTTTAATTTGATTCGGTCACTAAAAAAGTTAATGGCCACCTCATTGAACTCTTTATCCTTTTCGATATTACACACATGTCCACAATTATTAATTACATGTACAGTCGCATCTTTGTCCTTCGCTGTGTCTTCGAGAACAGGCCCAATAAACATATAATCTTGATTGCCCATAATATATAGCTTCGGGATGGAATGCTTTTCGGGGTCCATTTTCGGGTAAATCGCAGGCACTTTAAAGGCAAATTGATACCAACGAATAAACTCTTTTTGACAAAGTTTTTTCGCTTCCCGGATGAACAGATTTCTAGAATGTTCATGATGCTTCTTTGGCATAAGAATCCGAGCGAACAGTTTATATAACCACATATATGGAACAAAGTTTTTAACGAGATCCCCTATTTTTAAGAGTACGCGGGCAGCCTTTGTAAATCGAATAATTGCGCCGCCTAAAACCATGCTTTTAATGCGATGCGGGGCGTGGATGTGTAGGCTATGCAAAACAACGGTGCCCAAACTAATCCCAGCAAAATGGGCTTTTTTAATTGATAGAAAATCTAGTACGTTGACGACATCTTCCGCCAATCCCTCTGATGTGTACTGAAGTAACTCAGGTTTATAATCAACAGAACCGCCATGACCTTTTAAATCGATGAATAATAAATTAAAATGCTTTCTAAAATCTTTTATTTGTTTGTACCAAATGCTTGAATTTCCGCCGAGACCGTGAAGAAAGACAACCCAATCATGAGATGGGCTTAACACATGCGTTTTATAATGTAGCAAATTAAACCTTCTCCATTCCATACGTTTGCAGCTATCTACTTAGTCGATTTCGATGAGAAAAAACCTTTCCAGCAGTCTATCGTTTATTTCACAAACATATAAATTGTTATTTATTTAATAGTATTATACCACAAGCTATATCCACTGATTTATTATAATTGTGTCAATTTAGACACTTGAATCAATAGCATTCCTTTTAAATGGCTTGATTACAATTTGCACATTTACCACTCGCTAACCGATTTTTCGAGTTTTTTCGGAACCTAATTCCTTTCAGTTTTTTCATTTGACGACATACCACCCAGGGTATATACTTTAGGTAGAGTGAAAGTGACGGTTATGTGCCGGCCTTTTTTCACATGCAAACATACCTATTGAGGTAGTGGGTTGTCGCAAAGAAATATAAATAATTCATTTGGAGGGATCATTGTGAAGGAAATTTCTACGAAAGAAGTATTGCAAAAATTAAATGACGGTGAAAAATTGAACATGGTTGACGTGCGAGAAGAGGAAGAAGTTGCACTCGGAATGGTGCCTGGCGCTCAGCATATTCCACTAGGTGAAATCCCTGCTCGATTAGATGAGTTAGATAAGGATACGCAATACGTGATGATTTGTCGTTCTGGCGGCAGAAGCGGAAATGCATGTAACTTTTTGAGTGAACAAGGTTACGATGTGATGAATATGACTGGCGGTATGTTGGACTGGGAAGGCGAAGTAGAGAAATAATATGTTTGATTTAAAAAAGCTTGCATTTGAGCAAGCTTTTTTTAGTTGTTTGCGGGAAAAAGAAAAAAAGTAACCACGCTCAAACAAGCTGAGTGGTTACTTATGATTTTCGTCACAAAGTAGAATTATTTCCGCTTCCGCATCATATCAAATGGCTTAACAGGTGCATCTACTTTCATTTTCACTGTCATTAGCGCATTTGGGGCACGGTCGATTGAATTTCCTGCTTCATCCCATAGCGAATCAATTGTTTGGTATAGATGTGTGAAGCCAGGACCGTAAAATTCGATTTCATCTCCAACACCGAAATGATTACGTTGTTGAATCGTTGCGATTTGCGTTTCTTCTTCGTAGTCCAACACTTGGCCGATAAAGGAGTAGGCAGGGATTTTTCGACGGGCACCAAATAATTGCTCATCTTCGGTCGGTGTTCCGTAATAAAAGCCTACTGACAATTCGCGTTGTGCGACTTTCCATAATTCGTCTTCCCACTCCTGTTGGAACTCATAATTCTCCGGGTCATTACAATAAGCGTCAATGGCTTGACGATAAACAGTGGAAACCGTGGATACATAATGAATCGACTTCATTCGCCCTTCAATTTTTAAGCTATCAATGCCGTTTTCCACCAAATCTGGGATGTGGCGAATCATAGACATGTCGACCGCACTCATCGAAAAGTCCTCCTCAGGATCACCTGCTAGGACGGAGTTGTGTTCGCCTGGTAGCGGCATTTCGAATAATCCATATTTCCAACGACAGGATTGTGAGCAGCCGCCACGGTTCGCATCGCGGCTTGACATATGGTTTGATAATGTACAACGACCTGAATAGGAAATACACATCGCGCCGTGAATAAATGCTTCAATCTCCACATCTGTTTTTTGACGGATTTCTTTAATTTCTTCCATGCTCACTTCTCGCGCCAACACAACACGCTCTAATCCTTCCGCATGCCAAAAATTCAGCGTTTCATAATTCGTTGCAGAAGCTTGTGTGGATAAGTGAATCGGTAAACCGGGTGCTTCAGTTGCACAAATTTCAATTAAGGCTGGGTCAGATACAATGACAGCAGAAATGCCGATGTCTCTTAGCGTTTGAAAGAATTCGCCCGCACCGTCAGCATCTCCTTCATGCGTCACCATATTTGCCGCAACATACACTTTTGCATGGTGCGCTTTTGCAAATGCGACACCTTCACGCATTTCATCATAAGTAAAGTTTCCCGCACGCGTTCTCAGTCCGTATTGATTTCCGCCAATATACACAGCATCTGCGCCGTATCGTATGGCAGTTTTTAGCTTTTCAAGTGTTCCAGCAGGTGCTAGCACTTCAGGTTTTTTCGTAATTTTTCTCATCATGGTTCCCCTAACTATTTTACGTCGTTTGGATCTTTTAATAAAAATCCTTCATCTAGTGTTCTTGCCTTCGGATGTATTGCGATGATTTGTTTATTCAAGCTTTCTTGTAAGGCAATTGTCCAGTCACCTGCAATGATTGCCCGTTTTGCTTCAATGAAAATACGAGCGATTTCAACAAAATCGTTCCCGCGTGTAAAGATGCCATCTAATTTCCATTGTGTAAGTCCTGCTTCAACTAATGCGTCTAAATGGGGGAGAAGATTAATATCATTCGTTGCAAAAACATGCGTCCCATTCGTGTCCTCGAAAATTGAGTAATGGGTATCAGGTTTTTTAGGTTCAGATATGAAAAGTTCTTCAGTAGGTACAGTTTCTTGCGTGAAATTAAAATAGTTTTCAATGAGAGGTCGCTTAGAATGGTGGATACAGGTTGCCCCATACACCAATAGCTCGACGGGAACTGTTGCTTCGGACCGAATCGTTTTTAATTCCTCAAAGGTGATTTCCCTTGCAAGAACGGCACCGACTGCTCCGCGTTTTGCCCAGAAATTAACTTGTTTAGAGCTGGTGACTAATGTTTGGGCATCATAAACATAAGGGATTTTGATGTCATGTTTTTTTAATAAATGAATCACACCAGGATCGCCAACTGTAATGGCGTCAACGCCAATATTCTGTAAAAACTCCAAATATGGAACGACTTTTTCGATCTGTTCATTATGCATGAGCGCATTCACCGCTACACAAACTCGTTTATTGTGCGCATGTGTAAACTCAGTAATCTCTTTGATTTCGTCTTGGGAAAATGCGCTTGGTAAGCGTAACCCAAATTGTTCATTCCCAATATATAATGTATCAACCCCAGCATTGACCAACGCTTTCGCTTGATCCAAAGACTCTGCGGTTGCAGTAAGTTCAATCATTCACATACCTCTTTTCAATCAGTCTTTAAATTTGATAGAACTGATTTTAACATAAAAAGCGCAAAGGTTATTGTGAAAGATGTCACAAGTTCATGACAATAGGAAGCTACTAAAAAAACAACCGTGAAAGTTTAACCTCACGATTGTTTTCTGCTTTAGGACTATTTTTCAAATTAGCCTACTCGTATAATTTGGACATGTCCCACTCGTTCATCCATTTTTCAAATGCTTCTGCTGGAAGAGGGGGGCTTACATAATAACCTTGAATTTCATGACAACCTAGTTCTTTTAGGTACAATAACTGATTCTTATTTTCGACCCCTTCTGCGATGACATTCAATTCCAAGCTGTGGCCAATTGAAATGATTGCTTTGACAATGGCATTATTTTCTGGATTGTCTTTCACATTGGTTAAGAAGAATCTGTCGATTTTAATATGATCAATTGGCATTTGCTTTAACGCCCATAGCGAATTAAAGCCTGTCCCAAAATCATCAATGCTAATTGTCACTCCTAAGCTCTTCAACTCGTTTAACAATCGGGTAGAATAATCGGCGTCCATCATCATATTCTCTGTGATTTCAAGATTGAGCAATGAGGGATTGACGTTCTCATCTTGAAGAATTCCTGAAATGGTATCGACAATGTCCGGTTTTTGGAATTGGACGGCAGATAAATTAACGGATACCTCTAGCGGTAAGCCAGTTTCTCGCCATTTATCGCATTGCGCGATGGCTGTTCGCAACACCCAATTGCCAATTGGGATGATTAAGCCGGATTCCTCCGCTTGTGGAATAAATTCATCAGGTGGAATCATTCCTTTCTGAGGATGATTCCATCGAATAAGTGCTTCCACACCAATAATTTGGCCTGTATGGATATTCAGTCTTGGTTGGTAATAGACAACCAACTGATTACGTTCTAATGCAAAACGCAATTCATTTTCTAACCGAAGTAATTGGCTGTTATCAGCAACGCGCACACATTCGAAAAATGCATAACGATTTCTCCCATTCGCTTTTGCCTCATACATCGCAATATCCGCATTTTTTATGAGTGTTTCTTGGTCTTCTCCATCTTCCGGGTACATGGCAATTCCGATGCTAATTGTTACGTAAACTTCTTGACCTTCAAGGTAAAAAGGGCGAGCCAAAGATTTTAAGATGTTGTTCGTTAAGTTTCTAACTTCGTCATCGTTCATGTTTTCCAACAAAATTGTAAACTCATCTCCGCCGTTCCGAGCAACAATCCCTCTTGACATCAATTCCTTTTTCAGTCTTTTCGCGACACCAATTAACAATAAATCTCCAAACGTATGGCCCATCGAGTCGTTAATGATTTTAAAACGATCTAAGTCTAAAAAAAGTACAGCTAATTTTGTATTTCGGGATTTCGCTTTTTTGAAAGCTTCCGCCAAGTTTTCCATAAAAAATCTTCGGTTTGGTAAACCTGTAAGGCTATCTTCGTATGCCAAAAGTTTGATTGTGTTTTCTGCTTCTTTAAATCTTGTAATGTCTCTAATGTACACAGTAAACAATGGACATCCATCTAATTTTAATTGTTTAATTGTTAATTCAATGGGGAATTCTTCCCCGTTAGATTGTAATGCGGTTGCTTCGATTCGCACATCACATAGAAAATCTCCTTCTCCGTCGGTAATGGAGGACGGAGAGATAAATAGTTTTTCGATTCCTTGTCCGAGCAATTTTTTTCTTACATACCCGAAAGTTCTTGTCACGGAGGGATTGCACTCTAAAATCTGTCCATTATTATCCATGATAATCACACAATCCAATACAGCTTCAAGAATCGCGTCTTTAAAAGCAATTTCCTGATCTAATCTTTTATCCAATCTGAAAGAGACAATGAGAATTAGACCGATAATGACGATGGTGCTAATCGTGACGGCAACGACCAATTCTGGTGTATCGATAAGCGTGGCATTGATCTTAGCGGCGCCAGTAGGATCCACTTTGAATAATGCGGCAGCCATTCCGATGTAGTGTATCCCCGCAATTGCGCTTCCCATTATCGTGCCGCCAACAAGCTTATCCTTGGCGCTTATTCCACCTTCTTTGTCGCGAAAATGTAACGCGAGCATTAAGGTAATTGTCGATGCACCAATGGCAACAAATATGGAAAGTCCAAAAAGAATCGCATCGTATGTAATATAAACGCCTTGTATGGCAATCATCCCGATATAATGCATGGCACCAATTCCAATGCCCATAATTGTTCCGCCGATTAGTAATTTCAAGTTGTCAGCATTGGGGCGTGAACTAAAATACAGTCCACACAATGAGGCCGCAATTGCGATAATGACAGAAACGGCTACGAGTACACCATCGTGGGTAATCGGGACAGGTAATTTAAAAGCGAGTGTTGCAATAAAATGCATGGACCAAATCCCAATTCCCATGGCTGCAGAACCGCTTACTAACCAGATAACCCTTCGCAGACCGGTTGCAAAGTGGACGCGTCTTGCTGTATCGAGTGCTGTAATTGAAGCAAAAAAAGCAATGATCAACGAAAGCACAACCAACAATAGGTCATGGGTTCCATGTATTTGTTGCATCTATCTTCCCTCCAGTCACCATTACATAAGAACAAACTTTTAGGAGTTGTATCCTGTGACTATTATTCTATATTGATTTGAGAGTGTAGTAAATACTTATGAACCAGGTGGTGGGGAAAGGGAGGGATTATGTACCTATGTGCACAATATTCAGGCAAATGCCTGTGAATCTAGGCACCTATTTTCTCGATTCACATTTAAATAACTTTTATTAACGTAAGCAAAGCCCGGGTGGGTTTACCCGGGTTTTTGCTATCTAGGCATTCAGATTAGAAATCTACGTTTCTTCCGCCTTTATTAGCCGCTTGTCCACCACGATCTGCGATTTGGCCGCCTTTATCAGCAGTTTTACCGCCGTCATCCGCCGTTTGAGAACCGTTGTTAGCTGCTTGACCACCGTTAAAAGCAAATTGACGATTGTTCTTGTCTCCAGCAATCGCAAAGTCTTCAGCTTTGTTCCCACCAGCATTTCCACCTTGAGTTGCAAAGTTATTAATATTTTTTGACATTCAGTTTCACCTCCTTTCAGTGCTACTGTAATATACTCTTTTATTCCAGCTATACTTAGACGTTTACTCTGAATTCAGGACAAGTATTTTTAAAATCTTATTTAATGTTTTGTCCGCCGTCATCCGCATTTTGCCCGCCTTCGTCAGCGGCTTGGCCATTGTCATCGGCATTTTGTCCTTCATTGTTTGCGGCTTGACCACCATTCGATGCATCTTGTCTTACGTTTTCATCACCGGCAATCCCGCCAGTTTGAGCTTGGTTCCCACCAGCGTTTCCGCCTTGGTTGGCTAAGTTATTGGTATTATGGTTGTGAATATTGATGTGAATTGTGAGCCCGTACTTATCGCTTTCTAAAGTGATAACATCCAAGTCGTCTGAATCCTTTGACTTACTCACTTTAAAAAGTTCATGCGCTTCATTCGTTGTCTGCTTCTTCCGTTTGTTACGATGAGGTTTTGGAGGCAAGAAAATTCCCTCCTTTCTATTAGATTTGTTTTGGTTAAATTCAAGGAACAATTTTACCCAATATTTCTTCCACCTTTATTAGATGCTTGTCCGCCTCTATCCGCAATTTGTCCACCTTGGTCAGCGGCTTTACCGCCGTCATCCGCAGTTTGCGAGCGGTTATGAGCTACCTGTCCACCGTCAAAGGAAACTTGACGATTGTTCTTATAGCCAGCCATCGCTAGGCCTTCAGCTCTATTTCCACCGGCATTTCCGCCTTCATTTGCAAAGTTGTTTTCTATTCGCTCCGACATTTCATTTCACCTCCTGTTCTCAGTAATATACGCATATACTTCCTACGACAATTAGACGTTTACAATCTGCAAAACAACCATTTTTATGAAATGGAGCCATTGGTGAACAAGGTTGGGGAAATGGACGGTAAAAGACCCTCGATGAAAAATGTCGAGGGCGATTTCTTCTATTTTTTTATGGATTGGCGTCCTAAGCATATTAGCGTCCATTTAAAGATTTTCCAAATTAACACCATGAACAGGAAGTAGCCGAAGAATGAGTACAAATGATTCCATTGGTCTTCCACTTGCAAAAATCCCAATTGTATTGATCTACGTTCAAAAAATGGAACGAACCCGCTAACGATTAGGGTGAATACGAGTCTTCCTCTTCTAGACATTTCGCCTATCAAGTAAAGGTAAAGCAATGTTAAAAAGGGGAGGATCACGATCGTAAACAGAATATTAATTGAAAATATTTCAGGGAAAGGGCGCGTCGGGAATGTGTAGAAACCTTTACCGACAAAATACAAATCTAAATAAGTTCCGCATAAGGAAGCGAAAAGGACGGCAGATACATACGAAATAAGGTTACGGAAAGATTGCTTTTTTAGCGATGGCGGCAAGCTCGAGGCGTTCGAGTGTTTCACAGTATTCCTCCATTATATTTCCATTTATCGGTCCGTTTTCTTGCTTCAAATAGTGGATTACACGCCAATCCTCGAACCAATCAGCAACTGCTGATCTGTCCGGGATAAATCTTGCTCTTCCAACATAGCGTCGCGTTTGTCGTTTTCTAATTGAATTTTAATGGTCAGTAAGTTCTCTGGAAGCTGTAATTTGCCCATTAAATTTCTTACAAGATTTAGCACGGGTCACCTCCAATGGAAACTGTTCTTCATATAGGAGTATGAGGAACAATATACATATATGAATGACGATGACTAGGAGAGAAAATAAGGTGCCAGTCACCGAAACAATCATGTTAATTACTACAAACATGATTATTATAATATTCATGTTTGTTTGAGTGACTGGCACCAAAAACAGTACTATAATAAAGATTATCTAGTGTGTAGACATTCGCAAAAGCGAACGCAGAAAGGAACTTTTGAATTGCAACTACTACTTACGTTTAGCATTTTAGGCGTTACAATTGTATTGTTCATGACGAATCGGTTACGCGCTGATCTTGTTGCATTACTTGCACTGTTGGCGTTTGTCGTGACAGGGATCTTGCAGCCTGCAGAAGCGTTGTCGGGTTTTTCGAATTCCGTTGTCATTATGATTGCTGCACTTTTCGTTGTGGGGGCGGGCATTTTACGTACAGGGCTCGCGCAAATGGCGGGTAACCTTTTACTTCGGTATGCGGGAGATAGTGAAAAACGATTATTTCTGTTGCTTTTATTGATTGTCGCCTTTGTCGGTGCTTTTATGAGTAACACGGGGACCGTTGCGCTGATGATGCCGATTGTCGTCAGCATCGCGATTCGCATCGGAAGCAGCCCTTCGAAATATTTGCTGCCACTGTCGTACATTGCCAGCTTTTCAGGCTTACTAACATTGATTGCTTCACCGCCAAACTTAATCGTTTCGCAGATGTTGCTGGAAAATGGTTTTGAGCGACTAAGTTTTTTTCAAATGACACCAATTGGCTTAATCGGCGTTGCGATTGGCATTACATATTTGTATATTGTTCGGCATCGAATCGTTCCGAAAGAGGTGCGCAAAGGAAGCGGACAATCATCGCAAACTTTATCACCGAAGCGGCTAGCAAGAGACTATGCACTAGGTGGCAAATTGTTAGTCGTGAAGGTGCCGCCTGCGTCTGCCATTGTTGGAAAGCGGTTAACGCAGTTAAAAATTCCTGTTCGCTTTCAACTTTGCGTGTTAAAAATTAAACGAAAATCGCTTGAAGGAACATTGAAATTTTTACCGATGACGTATCACGAAATGGCAGGGCCATTAAGTGCGATTGAAGGAAACGATATTTTGTACATACAAGGGACGAAAGAACAGGCGACGCATTTTGCAGAGGCGTATGGGCTTGAACTGTTAGGAGCACCGTCTGAGCCGGAGGAATTGGTATCCAAGGAGTTGGGGATTGCCGAAGTGTTGCTGACGCCAAACTCTAGCCTAATCAATCAAGACATACGTACAGTCGGCTTCCGGGAAAAATACAATTTGAATATTATCGGTTTGAAGCGACAAGGCAAACAAGTCATGCAAGATATGACGAAACTGCGCCTGCGATTCGGTGATGCTTTGCTTGTCCAAGGGACTTGGGATGCGATTGAGTTGTTGGCGCGTGAAACGAATGACGTCGTTGTTGTCGGACAGCCACAAGAACATGCGAGCACTGCTTCCGCGAACGGGAAAGCATGGATTGCGGGTATTATTATGGTGCTGATGGTCGTGCTGATGATTGCTGAAGTATTTCCAGCATTTGTCACAGTACTCATCGCCGCCGTATTGATGGTGTTAACGGGCTGCGTGCGAAATATGAACGATGCTTACGGGCAGATTAACTGGGAAAGTATTGTTTTAATTGCCGCCATGCTACCTATGGCGACGGCACTTGAGAAATCCGGCGGGATGCAGTTGCTGGCGGATGGTATTATTCGGTTGCTCGGTGACTTTGGGGCAATAGGGGTGCTTGCAGGAATTTACTTCATGACGATGCTGTTTGGTCAATTCATTAGCAACACGGCAACCGCGGTTTTATTTGCCCCGATTGCTTTAAATGCGGCGATGGCGCTCGGTGCAAATCCATATGCATTTCTAATCATCGTGGCGGTTGGCGCTAGCATGTCATTTGCAACACCGGTCGCTTCACCTACGAATGCACTTGTCATGACAGCAGGCGGCTATTCATTCCGCGACTTTGCAAAAATTGGCGTTCCGTTACAACTCATCATGTTCATCGTCATGATGATTGTGGTGCCGCTTTTGTTTCCGTTGTAACTATATAATTATTAAGGTACCAGTTTATAAAACAGCTCATAGTTGTTTGATAAACTGGTACTTCTTTCATTACATATTTATTGACTTGTGCAAGAATCGGTTCGTCTATACACCGCTTAAAAAAGTAACCGCCCTCCACACCGACTGATAGTCAGGTATTCAATTTATGCTGCGAATTTTCATAAAAAATCTACGGAATATGCTATTATAATAACAGGTGATTAGGCCTATGCTCATGCTCATGCTCATGCCCATGCTCCTTAGGAGGACAGGGCTATTTTTTATTGATAAAAAGCGCTAGGTTCCTATTGAATATCGAACTATTTAAAATCTAGCTATAAGAATATAGAGAAAGGAGATGAGATCATGCAACCTTTCAATCTAGCGGTTCTCGATTCACTAGTAGATCAAATCGCTGTATTGGATCACGAAGGAGTTATTATTGCCCATAATCAATCTTGGATTAATTTCTCCAATGAAAATGGCGGTAATTTACGTAAGAATGGGGTAGGCGCTAATTACGTTGCTGTCTGTCCCGAAGACATTAAAAACGGCATTATGCAAGTGTTAGCGGGGAAAAGTGACCATTTCACCTATGAGTATCCGTGTCATTCTACGCATGAATATCGTTGGTTTTTGTTAAGAGTGACGCCGATCAAAATTAATGAGCGCAGCGGGGCAGTTGTTTCCCATGTAAATATTACAGACAGAAAGTTACTAGAGATTGGGGTGGAAAGGAAAGAGCGGCTCTATCGTCATATTGCTGAAAACTCGACTGATTTTATTTCGCTGCACACCCGTGATGGAGCATATACGTATGTTTCACCGAATTACTCCTTGTTAGGGTATTCGTCCAGTGAATTGGTAGGGAAATCACCGCATGATTTCATACATGAGGACGATATCCAAAAGATAAACGATTTGAACGATGATCCCTATACGATTGGTGAAACCAAAACGAGCACTTACCGTTTTAGATGTAAAAATGGTCGATACATTTGGATGGAATCCAAATACAAGTTTGTATTATCTAACGATGACGTAGCAGGTGAAATGATCTGTGTATCTAGAGATGTCACAAAAAATAAGCAAAAGTTAATCGCGTTAGAGGAAGAAAAGCAATCATTAAGGAAGACAGTTTATACGGATTCCTTAACAGGTGTTTCGAATCGTCGATATTTTAAACGCCAATTTAAAAAGATGTATCAACAATCCCTACAAGATTGTACGCCCTTTTCTTTAGTGATCATAGATATTGACTATTTTAAACAATATAACGACACTTATGGTCATCAAAAAGGGGATGAGTGTTTAAGTAAAGTGGCTAATGCACTTGCTAGAGGTGTAAGGGAAAATGATACGGTATGTAGAATAGGCGGGGAAGAGTTTTGTATGATTTTTCCCCATACAAATAAAGAGAAAGCGATTTCTTTAGCAGAAAGAATTTGTAGGAAAGTAGAAGGATTACAAATTCCTCATCACAATTCAGCGGTTAGTAAGTTTGTAACCGTTAGTGCAGGTGTTTCATCTACAAGTGGTAGTTTTGAGTATGCAAATGAGAAAGAATTATTTCGATTAGCGGACCAGGCTTTGTATAGCGCAAAAAAGGATGGCAGAAACTGCGTACGCTTTTAATGCGCATAAACTTAGGTGCCTGGTTCTAACACAATGTCGAATTGTTTTAGAATCAGGCACCTTTTATGACTAGTGATTGATTTCCGATATCCTTTCTTTGCTTAACCCAGTTGCTTCTGCAATAAAATCTATCTCCATGCCCATAGCAAGCAGTTGGCGGGCCGTTTTTTCCGTGCCTTGTACAATGCCTTGTTCTAGCCCTTGTTTAATGCCTTTTTCAATTCCTTCTTTTACCCGGAGCTCAGCTTCAAGGATCATCGATTCCTCATCGAAAAGTTGTTTAACACGTGCTTTGTATGCCATTACTTCTTCCTTTGTACCGCTCAGTACTTCCCAGTTTTCAAATGCTTCCCGTAATGTTTCATCCTTCATAGCAATCGCCTCCAATTCTGTAAAAATATCTTCGTATACTTTCTTATTGCGCCGGTCTACCATTCCGAGCAGTAGCAACCAACGAGCGAGTATGTCATTCCATGGATCCAAATTACCTCGCCAATAGATCTAATCTGGCTTGCTTCGCCTCTCTATGTTTTCCACCGACTTCAATATTTTCAAATGTAATGGTTTTAATTGCTTTACGATTGGCGCGTTGCAATATCGCATTAAGAAAGACAATTGTAAGGATTTATTCTTTTCGCTGCCAAATAATTGTTTGAATGCAAAGTCTATTTTTAAGTCCATTAGTTTATCTAGTTCAATCGTTTTCAGCAGTTTTCCACCTTACTTTCTTTAATATACCATGTTTTCAGTTAATTAAAGAACAGGTTGCGTTCACTATATAACGAATGAAATTTTAAGTAGGGTTACGTTGCCATATTGCGAAATAAATGAATCCTTTTTCGGAGTATTCCGTATCTATTACCAGGAGCTTTTTTATTGTTCATAGATGATGAAACAGATGTCTAGATATTTTCTTTAGGAGGGGTAAAAATGATCATTACGCTGTTAGGTGTTGTGTTGTTTATTGGATTAGGAATTGTTTTTGCCAATGGTAAAGGCTCTTTTTTAATCGCAGGTTATAATACACTGCCTCCAGAAGAAAAGGAAAAATATGATACCGTCGCCCTATGTAAATTTATGGGGAAAATGATGTTCTCATTGTCATTTTGTATGGTGCTTTGGGCAGTGAGTGAGGCATATGATGTGAACTGGCTGTTTTATATTGGTCTTGCTTTATTTATTGCCATCGTTGTGTTTATGCTGATCTATGTCAATACGGGGAATAGGTTCAGAAAATAGAATGAAAATGAAAGGCGGAAAATATGAAAATAGGATATAGGCGTCTGTTGCGTATATTTACAGCCATTCTATCAATTTTCCTGTTGGCTATTTCTGTGAGCTATGTGAATCATAAAATACAGTTATCAAAAGAAGATGAATTATTTGTTCCGACTGGGCAACTTGTAGAGGTTAATGGTCATAAAATGCACATTTATACAGAAGGAAATGGAGAGGAAATGCTCGTTTTTATGTCTGGTAGCGGAACGAGTTCACCTGTATTAGATTTTAAATCGCTGTATACCTTGTTAAGTGATCAATATAGAATTGTCGTGGTTGAAAAGGCAGGTTATGGATTTAGCGAAGTCACAGATAGGAATCAAGACATTGATACAATGCTATCCGAGACAAGAAAAGCTCTTTTAAAATCAGGCGTTGAAGGTCCTTATATTTTATTTCCACATTCTATGTCCGGCATTGAAGCGCTAAACTGGGCGCAGGTCTATCCAGATGAAGTAAAAGCAATCATTGGATTAGATATGGCTGTTCCCGCTGTTTATGAGAATTTCGATATGAATATGTCGTTTGTTCGGTTAGGTGCTTTTGCTGCAAATATTGGTGTACCGAGGTGGATTAAAAATCTGTCTGAAAGTGATGCAATCCACTATGGAACGTTGACAGATGAAGAGAAAGAATTATACAAAGTCATTTTTTATAGAAGAACCTTGACCAAAGATATGGTTAATGAAATAAAAAATAGTAAAGCAAATGCTCAAAAAGTCAATGAAGCTGGCATACCAAATGTACCTATGCTTTTATTTTCTTCAAATGGGCAAGGAACAGGGTTTGATGAAGAAATGTGGATTGAAATTCAAAATGATTTTATTACTAGGAATTCCAACGCGATGCTCATTGAGTTAGATTCGTCTCATTATGTTCATAGTATAAAATATGAGCGAATCGCGGAAGAATCGGTGAAGTTTATAGGAGGTTTAAGAGATTAGGATGGGCAGGACCTCAATTGATTGGGGAAAAGTGACTGGCACCAAAACTACCCGTCCTGCTTAGGCACCAAACAATCACCAAACCACCTGGGTGAATATATTGATATAAACGATTAGGTAGGAGTGGTGAGGTGTGTATATAAATAATCCCTATGGCTACAGACAACCGGAAATAGTTAGCGGAGCATATGGTGATGTGAATGGTGACGGGGTGACAGATTACGTATATTTGACGGCAGTACAGTCGGCAGATCCATCGAGTCCCTATGTAGAGCAGATTACATTAAATATTCAAGACGGTTTAACAAAAAATGTTTATACCATTCCGCTAGATGAAAGCGGTAATTCAGGTTACGAACCAACTATCTTCCTTGGGGATTTTACGAAGGATGGCATCATGGACATTCTGATTTCCATTCAATCAGGTGGATCTGGCGCGTTTACGTTTAATTATATTTATTCATTCGTTAATAATCGAGCTAGGAAATTGTTTGACTATGAGCAATATAATCAGCTAAATCAGTATACAGTCATTTATTTGGATCAATATAAAATAAGTGTACAAAGTTTAGCAACAGGCGAGTCGTTTCTAATTGCTATTAATGGCAGAGGTGCCGATTATCTCTCGCAAATCTACAATGAAGATGGAACATTAAAAGAACCAATTACGGGTATGGCTGATGGGGTTAGCGGATTCTATCCAGTTGATATGGACCGCGATGGTGTGTATGAAATACAGGCCTATCAAAAAATTAGCGGGCTTTACCATGCAGATTCATTTGGGTATGTCATCAATACATTGCAATGGGATGGCCAAAAGTTTGCGATATGGCAGCAATGGATGGCGATCTTTGGAAATAATTAACACTAACCATCCACGCGCTGTAAAAAGCAAGCACTCTCCGATTTGCATACGATAACAATAGAAAGTAGACAAAGGGAGTGAACTGCATGTCGAACGGTCAGCTGCAAACGCTGCTCACACCAACGCCGGAGGAAGGTTTTAAATTAGCGGTTAAGCTTGCACAAAAAGGGGTAGAAGTTACACAGCCATCAGAAGAAATCAGGGGAATGTTACGTCCAGTCTATTCTACAGATGCAGATAGCTTAATATCGGTCTCACAAGTTATCGCCATATATTTTCAAACTGTTGCTTTTGCTAATAATTATTGGATTTTGTAAAATCAGGTGCCGTCACCCAAATATTCATGTTAATTACAACAAATATGATTATTATAATATTCATGTTTGTTTGAGTGACTGGCACCAAGGATTCTCCTCTTCCCACACTTTTTGAAGTGTCCTAACAAATGCTATCGTTGGCTGTGCACCCGAAATCGTATGTTTTTTATTGAAAATAAAATAAGGGACTCCGGTAATCCCATATCGCTTCGCATCACTCTCGTCTGACCTTACGTCATTTGCATAAAGAGTCTTGTCATGTAGAACCTCTAAAGTTTCTTTTCTTTCTAAACCTGATGCTTCCGCGATATCCGCAAGTGTTTCAAGATCTCCTATATCCCTGGCTTCAGTGAAGTAGGCATAAAATAATTTTTCTATAACAGTTGTTTCTTTTCCATGAGACATACCGAACTTTATTAAACGATGAGCATCGAACGTATTTGTTGATTTCAGCTCTTCAAAATTGAATGTCAAACCAATATTCTTTGCCTGCAGGGCGATACTTGCAGAAAAGTGTTTTGCCTGCCCAATCCTCATGCCATGTTTCGATGATAATTTTTCGTAATAGCTTTTCCCATCGTATAACTCTGCATTTGAATCTAGCTCAAAGCTTTTAAACTCAATCTTCACTTGATCCTTATGGGGAAATCGATCCAACGCCTCTTCTAATTTACGCTTTCCAATATAACAAAATGGACATGCGATATCAGACCAAACTTCAATTTTCATCATAAGCGCCTCCTTGTTAAAGGGAATGTGATAAAAAATCGTATTTAATTTATATAATAATGTAGGCATCATTTATCAAATGCACTCATTCTTTATTTGGAAATAATTTATTCCCCAACAGACTATTTGTTTTATTATGGAGCAAAAGGAATTTTACCAGTAAACAATAAAAAAATTGTGATGATCCAAAAAGCAAAGAAAGATGATGAAAGAATCAATGAAATCATTGGCAGTATATTTTTCTCTGTTTTCTTAACTAAACCAACCACTGATAAGATAATACCCGCACCTGTAAGAAAAAAAGTAATATAATCACCAATTAAATATCCTACGTTTGCTATTTTGGTAGGTTCCACAAACACAATAAAAAAACAAACAATACCTATACATAGAGAAGCATAGCTAATTACACCGTGTTTTTTGGGCATACTCATTTCATTTGTCAAAAAAACACCTCCTCAATAGTTTCCTGATGTTCCAATTCGCAAAAGTTACGATACACCATTCAAGCAATCTGGCCTTTTTGTATAAGGTTATGTTTATGGAAAATAAATAATATTTGTATAACTAGTATATCATTTTCAATTCGAGAAGTTTGAATGAGTAGTAAATCGTCTGTTATACATGGGTAGATAATTAATATGCTCAAGACTGGTTGAAATTAAAACTGCGGAAAAATAACTTCAAAAAGTGACTATCCAAGGCCCAAGGTAGTCGCTTTTTTATTGTGGATAATCTTTTTAAAATAAATTTTAATGTTATCGGAAACCCAAATGATATTCCAACCGTCCCAATCATAACATTACAAAACAATAAAGTTTTATCGTTACTCGATAAATGTTGTTGTAATGTAAAAATGAATTGAGGTGCTTTTTATGAAACAAGTATCAACACTTTTTTTACGAATTGCTGTTATTTTTATTGGGCTTCCAGTGCTCGCGATCTGTATATTTTTAGTGCCTGAGATTGGGCATGTTGCCGGACAATTATTACCGGAATTTGCATCTGTTAAATATTTTGTGTTCTTTCTATTTTATGGTTCTGCGCTACCTTTTTACTTTGCCTTGTATCAGGCGCTGAAACTATTAAGTTATATTGACAAGAGTAAAGCCTTTTCGCAGTTCTCTGTAGAAGCTTTGAAGAAAATAAAATACTGTGCCATTACGATAAGTAGTTTCCATGTGCTCCTTTTGCCGTTATTTTATTTATTTGCCGAAATGGATGATGCCCCGGGAGTCATTTTTGTAGGGTTAGTTGTTCCGTTTGCTTCAATGATTATCGCTGTCTTTGCTGCTGTTTTACAGAGACTTTTACAAGAGGCAATTCAAATAAAATCTGAAAATGATTTAACGGTCTGAGGTGAGCGCAATGGCGATTGTGATTAACATAGATGTGATGTTAGCCAAAAGGAAGATGAGTGTTACCGAACTATCAGAAAGAGTGGGCCTCACGATGGCGAATATTTCTATTTTGAAAAATGGAAAGGCAAAGGCAATCCGTTTATCAACTTTGGATAAGATCTGTAAAGCGTTGGACTGTCAGCCTGGTGATATTTTGGAATACAAGGTTGATGAGGAGATTGTGGGCAAATAATAAATACGAGACGGGGCGCTACTTATGGCTGTGACAATACAAAATGCGAGTAGAAAAAAGGCACGACTTGTGGGCGCATTCAAACAACTTTTTCATTTCGGTTGGGAGCAGGCTTTGTCTTGTGTATTTCCTGTTGTGATTTTCGGGAGTTTAGCTTTAACGAAAATAATCTCCCTTCCTTTTTTGCCAAGGTATGATTGGCTGCTGATTATCTTCCTTTTCATGCAATGGTGGATGGTGCGCTCTGGGCTTGAAACGAAAGATGAATTAAAAGTAATTACGTTGTTTCATATCATTGGTTTAGCGCTTGAAATTTTCAAAGTGAATATGGGCTCCTGGTCCTATCCAGAGGAAGGGTTCTTCAAAGTTTTTGGCGTGCCTTTGTACAGTGGATTTATGTATGCAAGTGTAGCGAGCTATCTTTGTCAGGCATGGAGGCGTTTGAACGTTGAACTCGTTAAATGGCCACCTTTTTTCGTCGTCGTTCCCCTTGCAACCGCGATATACTTGAATTTTTTCATTCACCACTTCTGGGTTGACATTCGATGGTGGTTAGCTGGGCTTGTCATGATTGTCTTTTTTCGGTCCTGGGTTTTGTATGAGGTTAATGGAGCTCGTTATCGTATGCCGCTTGCCTTATCATTTGTGCTCATCGGATTTTTCATATGGGTGGCGGAAAACATTGCGACATTCTTTAATGCTTGGGAATACCCGAATCAAGCCGACGCATGGAGTCTAGTTCATCTGGGAAAAGTGAGTTCGTGGGTGTTATTAGTCATTGTTAGTTTTCTAATTGTAGCAACGTTAAAACAGATAAAGAAGAAATATAGGCATGGGTGAAAATCAAGTACTTGTAGTTCTGCACCCCAAAAGGTAGAGGTTAAACTAGCCATTGGGGTGTATTTTCACTCCTCAATTTTGTTGTGAGACTTCTTCCATGTTTTGATGATTATTTCAGGAAGCATCACGAAGACAAGGACACCGATTGCCAATGACAATAGCGTTGCACCACTGATTACATTGAAAAAGTATAGAGCCAATGTGACGACAGATAAAAAAATTCTCCAAGGTACTAAATATTTTTTCATGATTTCCTCCCAGACCTGTGATAATTAAAATGCTACGTAAAACGGATGCATCCTTTCATCCAAACAATATTCAATCCTTTGTCTAAAGTTGCTTACAGTCACCATTTCTAATGCTTTATCAATAGGAAAATACCCGACCTCCAAGCTTTCCGGGGAAGTTGTCGGCTTGCCGCCAATAGGCTTTGCAAGGAACAGGGTATTGCAAATGGATCGTTCCACGTTTTGAAATATGCCGCAAAACTTTAAAATCTCTACATCAATCCCTGACTCTTCTTTCGTTTCCCTAATGGCGGCGTCTTTCAAAGATTCTCCTTCCTCAACCTGACCACCTGGCATTTCCCATCCTCTTCGCGGCCCTTTAATTAATAGAAGCTCATTTTCTTCATTCAGCACAATCGTTGCTGCTGAAACGATATGTTTTGGCGGTGTGTAAACTTGTTGTTCCACTAGGCAGCCTCCTTATCTATTTCACTAGATTATTTCTAACTAAAAATGCCTCATTAAATGTGATTGGAATGCCAATCCCGTCTTTTTCCGCATGAATGTGTAAGTGGGGTTCACTCGTGTTGCCTGAATTACCAACCCATCCAATTGGGTCTGCCACTTTAACACGATCTCCTTCTTCCACTTTTACACTGTCTTGCTGCATATGTGCGATGTAAACAATGGAATTCGTGTTATCACAAGCTAGCGCAACATAATTTCCTTCTGGGTGCTCTGCATCTTTGTCAGGGGGCGTCCAGTCAGGAAGGTTACTTCTGGACTCTAGCACTTCACCATCACACGGGCTGTATAGGGGTTCTCCGTAAATTGCGTATTTGTCTAGTTCTTTCGGATAAAACCCGGTTGTCCGAGTACCAAGTTTATTCAGTTTTACAATATCTAAAGCAAACTGTTGAGGCTCATAAGCGTTATGGTAATTCAACTGCGTGTGGCTTCCGCCATGCCCGACGTAATAGGTTCCATCCTTTAATGGGAAAGTTAATTCAATTGCTTGCTGTTGTGTAAAATTACCAATTAAAGCAGCGACGTTGTTAAATCCAAACACGACAATCAGGAAGACATGAATACCTGCGCTAGTCTTTTGTTTTTGCGTAAATTTAATATGGAAGGGTAGCTTTTTTATCTTTTTCCAAGATAGGAATACCCCAATGAACAACATGATGATTAAAAGATAACGCAAGTAGTAACCAATCCAGTCCCATCTACCTGTTTGAAATGTCCAACTAACAATCATTATCGTAGCCAACAGTTGAATCAGCCATTCGGACTGACTAGTTTTCTTTTCTTTCCATAGCATAACGATGAAGGTGATAGGTAGTACGAATTGAATCATTACAATTTGCAGAAAAGCTGAAAACAATATCGTGCCTCCTTTTCATTTACTCATATAATATATTCTTCCTCGCTACTAAGCTTCACTAATAATGGAAACAGAAGTAAAGCAATCACGGCTAAAAAAGGGATTGAGCTCAGCAAGACAACTTTTGGAATATCAAAGAAACTACGAAATAGAAGTGGCAATAAAACAATAGCAGTTAAAAGGCTCACTTTTATTTTTGACGATTGTGTTTGATATTGTTTTTCCCCGCAATTAGGACAAGCCATTGCAGGATTCAATGTCGTCGTTTTTTTAATCGTTTGTTTCCAGCTCCACTTGCTCTTGCAATTTTCACAGACAGGCATTTGAATCCCTCCTTGTTAACTAATAATTTGTCTCGTTTCTCGAATAGGCTAATACATCATTTTTAGGAATCAGGTGATTGATAAATATGCTGTAATATTTTTTGACTTACTACTCATCCTAGCTTTTGGAGGTGACAAAAATGAAAAAACCAGAAAAATCAAAAGCTGTCGGTCAAAAATCCAGTGAAATGAATACTGTGGATCAGGGGTTAAACTTGGTTGCGCAAGTAGTGAACAATGCAACAGGTATTGACAAGGGGAACGATGGTAAAGTCGAAAAAGAGAATAAATGAAACGCCTTATTTTGGGCGTTTTTTTATGTGATGAAACGACTGTTATTTGAGTGCAATGGTTTTAGCTCTTCTCTCTGAAACCCCAAAAAATACCGCTAACACCAATAAAATAATTGGCGTAAGACCTACGTACTTCAAAGCAATATTTATCCCTAAAAAATAGTACGAAATGGGTGAAAATGTAATAGCACTAATTAACATAAAAAGCCATGAACGATGGGAAATGCCATATATTATTGTGATTAGTGAAGCCAGTAGTGAGGCGTACCAAAGTAAAAGCATGCTAATCCTCCCTTGTATGATGATAAGATTTAGTCAACTATTTATCGGAATAATTAATCTCCATATAATAATTATATCATTTTTGATTCTAGAAGAATGAATTAGGGGGAAATTGTCTGTCATGCATTGGTAGGTGGATCGTTGGTACCCAATACAAACTAAAATCCTTTCCGTTGTGCGCATAACCTTTGCGGGCTTAATTTACTTGCGTATTGTATAGAAAGGAGAATTGGTGTGTTTTTTCTCCTCTTTAATTGATGTATAGGGAGGTGGTATGGACATGTTATTTTTTGAAGATGAAATAGAAAAAGTGCGTAATATAGTTGGGAAAACAGGACGAAATACGATGAATTTACAAGATCCACGAATAAATGGCGAATTACAGCGGGAGCTGAACGCCAGAAAAATGGAGGCGAAAAATCTACGAGATCGGCGAAATCGTTTGTTGAAAGGATATGATTGGTAATACAGAAGTGTTGAAGTATAGACATTAATCCATTTGTTTCAATTATAGCGTCGACCTCAATGATTTTTCTCTTCTCACTCACCCCCTCTAATCTTTTTAGAAATTAAGTATGCAAATGGATTAAGTTCTGACCATTTGGACAGACGTATGCTAACGGAAAAAGCACATCAATATAAATAAGTTGACGTGCTTTTTGTTGTATCCCTATAATGGCGTATTGGTGTAAAACACTATATTGCATGTGACAAAGGTACCCTACATAAATATTATGAAACTTATCATTCTATAATCCGTAATAGAGGAGAGGTTGATTAGAACACGTTAATTGGATTTCGTGGTCGGGGGATAAACCGCGGATACGTCGCTTTTTATATTGAAGAGTTTAGAGAATTTGATAAGTAGATGCATATATATGAGATGGTAAAGAGAGTCCTGATTTTTATTAATTTAATTGAATCCAAAAGGGGAATTGCATTTGATTGGTAAAGTATCTAAAGGGATTTTGAAAACGCTTGCCTTTGGCGTAGGTTTATGGATTACTATTTATGCAATTATGGTGACTGTTACTATATTTTTAAGTGATTATGACCTCTTTGATACCGTTGATAGCCCCGCAGTGGTCACAGAAAAATTCTCGAAAAAGGGGTTGGTCGGTACACCGACATATTATGTTCTTGTTGATTTGAATGAACAAAACCCTGCTAATGACATTGAAAATCGAGTGTTTTCGTGGCAATTTAATCGGCTTGAAGTTGGGGATACGATTAAAGGGCATTATATTCGCGGAGAACATTTTATTACTACATTAGATGTAATTGTGGACAGTATGATTGGGTTCGTATTTCTTCTAGCGTTTCTAATTCTTCTCATTTCATTAGTGTGTTGGCCGGTTTATGCATTTGTTGAAAATCGAAAGAAACAGAAAAAGTTGCCACAAGTAATCAAAACATTTTATAGAAAAAAGAATGCACGTAAAAAGAGAAAACTAATAAAATCAGACGGTTTATTCCTAAAAGTTTTTCGAAAAGCATTTCTTCCAACAGTGATGGTGATGATGTTATTGTCCATAAGTGGTTTCCTCCTCAACAGCGTCCAAAAGTTTTCGCCAATAGGCAAGACAAAAGTGGAAGCACTCGTGACCGATTCGGATTCATATGGTCGAGAATACTACGGTTCGGGTCACATGACAGATCCTTATTATTCCTTGGAACTTTTAGTGAGAGATGAAATAGGGAAAGAGTACAAGGTTATTAAAGAAGTGACGCGGAATGTTTATAAAAAACATGCGATAGGAGATACGATTAAAATTTCCTATATGAATGGAAATCCATACAACGTTTTCGTCCTAAATTACTCCTTATATTCCCTAGAAATAGTTACATACGGCAAATTCGCACTTTGTATCATTATTTTGATGTGTCTACTATTGTATCTTGTTATGAAATTTAAAAAGAAAGCGTAAAGGATAAATACAATTACCTGCTCAGAATCATTTTGACGATTATCGTCCTTATCTAGTTACTGGGGCATTTAGTTTTCTTTCTAGCCGCAGGAGTTGTTTTGTTTGTTTACATTTATATTTTATTGAAGAAAATAGGTGGAGAATTTACTGTGATTGCTAGTGGGGCTCAACAGAAAGATAACCGTAAACGTTGCGAATCAGACGTTTACGGTTATTTTTTGTGGATGGCATATGGCGAGCCAAACATTCATGTTAATCGCAATAAACGTGGATATCGTGAAATTCATGTTTGTTTGGGTGACTGGCACGAGACTGACTACTTGCAAAGGTATACCCCCTATGGTATATTTGGTTTAACATAAAAAAATCAACTAAATTGGAGGCGGAAAGAAAATGTTTTACAAATCATTCACAGATCAAAACTTGGCGCAAAATGCTTATTTGGTAGGTTGTCAGAGAACAGGTGATGCGGTGATTATTGACCCTCCACGTGAGTTTGATCATATTTTAGCTATTGCGAAAGAGGAAGGTTTACGTGTGACAGCCGCAGCGGATACACATATTCATGCAGATTATATTTCGGGTGCACGTCAGCTCGCTGTTGAACATGGCGCGAAATTGTATTTGTCTGATGAAGGGGATAAAAACTGGAAGTATGAATATACAGAAGGCATCGATGTGGAATTGGTGAAAGAGGGAGCTACATTTTCTGTCGGGAACATCGACTTTGAAGTATGGCATACGCCAGGACATACCCCGGAGAGTATTTCGTTTATCTTAACGGATCGTGGTGGTGGTGCGACAGGTCCGATGGGGATTTTCACTGGAGACTTCGTTTTTGTTGGCGATGTAGGACGTCCGGATTTATTGGAAGAGGCGGCAGGCATTATGGGAACGGCTGATAGCGGGGCGCGTGATATGTTCAAATCGATTGAACGCTTTAAAGAGTTACCAGATCATTTAGTCGTCTGGCCGGGCCATGGTGCAGGTTCTGCTTGCGGAAAGTCACTTGGGTCTGTTCCGATTTCAACAGTAGGCTACGAAAAACAATTCAACTGGGCACTTCAGTTTGACGATGAAGAATTGTTCGTAAAGGATTTGTTGAAAGAACAGCCAGAAGCACCTGTTTATTTTGCAGAAATGAAAAAGCTAAACAAGGTTGGTCCTGCTGTTTTAAAGCATGAAGACATCGATGTGCTGTTAGATACGGCATCATTTGAAGCTGCAATGGCTGGGGACAATACCCTTGTCATTGATACAAGAGCGGCTGCTGTTGTGGAGAAAACCCTTGTACCAGGATCCATCAACATTCCTTTCAATAAATCATTTACGAACTGGGCGGGCTGGCTTGCGAAATACGATGAGCAATTGCTTTTAATTGCAGAGGAAGAAAATCATGAAAAAGTCGTGATTGCATTACAGTCTATCGGATTGGATCATATTGTCGCGATTGTCGATCCAATCGCACTGGAAGGGTTGACATTGCAATCCTATGACACACTGTCTGTTGAGGCATTTATGGAGGAAATGAAAGCAGCGAATACATTTGTAGTGGATGTGAGAAACGATGCTGAGTGGCATGACGGTCATTTAGAAGAAGCGAACCATCTGTTTCTTGGGAAATTACGTACGACTGAAATGCCAGCGCAGAAAAAACTGCTCATTCATTGTCAAAGTGGTGTGAGATCCGCAATTGCTGCAACTGTTTTAAAAGCACGCGGTTTCGAGGATGTCGCGCAACTTGAGGGTGGGTACAACGCTTTAGGGATTTAGGGAACTTTAAATTAGATGTGAAAATAGGAAGAGAGGGAACAGGTGCGTCTAAGACGACCCGTTCCCTTTTTTCTATTGTTGTGTGTGATTGCTTTGAATTTGCAAGGCAGGAAAATGCGGGAGGACGTATTCGCCTAACTCCTGAAGCACATCTTCCATGGGTCTTGTTGCAAATTTGAGCGCGATAATGACATGGTTGACACCAACCGCTTCTAGACCTTTTAAAAATTCAATTAAAAATCGATGGCCGCTTCTGAAGCCTAAGTGGATTGGCGTCGGATCAGCGTCCGGGTCTTCCAATAAATCGATGTAAAGAGATTGTGTGAACGGTTTGAATTCATCCGTGAATGCTCTCCAGTCGCGGATGATTTTAGCTTGTTCATGGATTCCGCGCGGGTACCCAATCCATCCGTCACCGTTTTTCGCAATCCACTCAAGTGATTGCCCCGAACGTCCTGTGACAAATGTTGGGATATCTTTTAACGTCGGTTTTGGTAAAATATCCGCTTCGCCATTTAGTGATACACGTTCTGTATTGATTGTTGGGTAAGATGTTGACCAAGCTTTCTTTGCTGCATAAAAAGTTTCTTGGAATAATTCAGCTCTATTTTCACGGTCCACACCAAAAACATTAAATTCGATTGGACGATCTCCCGTTGCAAGGCCGAGTAATAGTCTCTCCCCTGATATTCTATCAAAGGAAGCGGCAGATTTAGCAAGGTTTAATGGATGCTGGAAAGACGTGATCGCACTTGCGGTACCTAGCGCAATGTCACTTGTATGTGCAGCAATATGACTCAGATATACCCAAGGGTCATACATTTGCCCTGCATCTCCAAAAGTTGGATCATTTAACGGCACATCCCGGACGAATAAAGAAGCGAATTGCTGTTTTTCAGCAAGCTTTGCTAATCGAATTTGCTCGTCTAATAAGGTGCCAGTCACCCAAACTATCGAGTTAATCGCAATAAACGTGAATGTTGTGAAATACATGTTTGTTTGAGTGACTGGCACGAACTCGCGCCTACCTTTCTTCTAGTTAACTCCACCAGAAAAACAGTTGACACAAATGCTCGTTCACCGTATTATTGTGAATATTATCGTAATAGATTGGTGGGGGAAAGTATGAATGTAAGGGATTTAACATATGTCGCATTATTTGCAGCGGTGATGGGGGTTTTAGGCTTAATGCCGCCAATTCCCATTGGGGTTATGCCCGTGCCAATTACGTTACAAACGTTAGGCGTTATTTTAGCTGGGGGTATATTAGGCGCTCGTTTAGGGGCGATGAGTCAAATTGTATTTTTGTTAATTGTTGCAACGGGCATGCCGTTGTTGTCAGGTGGACGCGGTGGATTAGGGGTTTTTGTTGGTCCGAGTGCAGGTTACTTACTTTCTTGGCCAATTACGGCGTTTTTAATCGGTACGATTCAGTCACGTTTTCGTAAAATTCGTCTAGGCAACGTTTTGCCATTAAATTTGACGGTCGGTATTTTTGCAATCTACTTAATTGGTGTCCCTGTACAAGCCTTTGTCATGGACCTTGGTGTGTTAGATGTTGCGAAAGCTAGTTTACTATTTTTACCTGGAGACATTATCAAAGCAACGATTGCTTCTTTCTTAATTGTTAATTTACAAAAATACCCAGTCTTTAATCGGAGAATGTTGCCGAGTTAATTGAGGTGATTTCATGACTTTTATTACGAGTACATATGAAATGCATGTCAAAAACCATCCAGAAAAAATCGCGGTTTATACTGAAAATGAGGCAATTAACTATCGCGATTGGCAAGAACGTATTCATAAAACTGCGAATTGGTTAACTGGCATAGTCGGTAAAGGAGGGAAGGTCGGTATTTTATTACCAAATGGCATTCCTTTTTTACAGTTGTTTGCGGGTGCATCGGCGGCGGGTTTAATTGCTGTTCCGCTCGATATGAAATGGAAGCGTAGCGAACTTGAACAGCGTCTAGCGTTAGCAAAGCCATCGATTGTTATGACAACGAAGGCTTTGGCGCAACGTTATAGGTTGAGTCATGATGAGGTTTTGATTTGGGAAGAGGTTGCGGAAGACATTCTGGATGCGGAGTCGGTGATGCAAGCACAGGCCGATGAAAAAACGTTATTTTATATGGGTTTTACATCGGGAACGACTGGCGTACCAAAAGCATTTGTCCGTCATCATCAGTCGTGGATTAAAAGTTTTTCGAGTAGCCGAAATAACTTAGGACTGTCCGGAACAGACCATGTACTCATTCCAGGGGCACTCGTTCATTCTCATTTTTTATACGGTGCGATTTGCACGTTGTATTTGGGCGGGACAGTGTATTTACAACCTACATTTTCACCACGCAACGTATTGGATTGGATGCAACGTTTGCCTATAACGGTGATTTATACAGTGCCGACGATGAATGAAGCCATCGCCGCGCAAAGTATTCAAATGAAACGGCCAATCAAAATCATTTCTTCTGGCGCCAAATGGAATGAAGCATCGAAAAATAAAATTCGCGAGCAGTTTCCAAACATGACGATGTATGAATTTTACGGGGCAAGCGAATTAAGTTTCGTTACCTATTCACATGATACGTGGAATCAGGAAAAGCCTATGTCTGTTGGAAAGGCTTGTGATGGTGTTCGTCTCGAGATCCGAGATGCCAACGGAAATGAAGTTAAAAACGGTATGATTGGAAAAATCTATGTGAAAAGTCCATTGCTTTTTGCGGGTTATGTTCAACCTAATACGGACATTTTACAAACACTTCAAGATCAGGATGGCTGGGTCACAGTTGATGACTTGGGCTATTTGGACGATGAGGGGTTCCTTTATTTGGTTGGCCGTGAAAAAAATATGATCATTTGCGGCGGGGAAAATGTTTATCCCGAAGAAGTGGAAGCGGTGTTGCTTTCGCATCCGGATATCACAGAAGCCGCAGTCATAGGTGTTGAAAATCGTTACTGGGGACAAGTTCCGGTTGCATTTATTCAAGGAGATGTGTCCAAGTGCGAATTGAGAAAGCTTTGTCGTGATCAATTATCGACCTTTAAAGTGCCGAAGAAATGGCATTTTGTTGAGGAATTCGACTATACGACGAGTGGAAAAATTGCACGTCATGCGTTAGAAAAGCTTTTACCGGCGGAGGTGGGTCAACATTAAACGTGCAGTGATTGTGAGAGCGAAACGAACACCTATCGGCAGGGAAGGTGGCATGTTTAAAGATGTTCCTCCTCATAAGTTGGTTGCGCCGTTGCTTCAAAGTTTATCCACCGACATTGAAGGGCGGATTAACGAAGTCGTTTTGGGCAATGTTGTTGGTCCTGGCGGGAATATCGCTCGTTTATCAGCTTTGGAAGCTGGACTTCCGTTATCGATACCGGGCATGACGATTGACCGGCAATGTAGTGCGGGGCTTGAAGCGATTCGAACGGCTTCCCTATTTATTCAAGGAGGGGCAGGGGATTGCTATATTGCGGGTGGGGTGGAAAGTGCGAGTACGTCGCCATTTCCTAAACGTGCCCAATTTGCGCCGACGCATCTAGGAGATCCGGACATGGGGGTTGGCGCGGAAAACGTTGCCCAAAAGTATAGCATGACGAAAGCTGTGCAAGATGACTACGCCTTGGAAAGTTACAGGCGAAGTTGGGCGGCATATGATGCAGGCTTCTATACTGAAGAAATCATTGCCTGTAATGGCTTGATACATGATGAAGTTTTTCGGAAAAAACGAGATATGGCGCGCATTGTAAACCGTGCGAAGCCAATTTTTGATTTGGGAAATGGAACGGTGACAGCGGCCAACAGTTGTGGCATTCATGACGGGGCGGCGGCCGTCGTTGTGAAGGAAGAGCAGCTGGCGAATGAACTCGGCATGCAACCAATTCTTCGTTTTCAAGATAGCGAAGTGAGCGGGATTCATCCGAATTATCCGGGCATCTCCCCAGTTCCGGCGATTACAAAACTATTGGCGCGCAATCAATTGACGATGGCTGATATTGATTTAATTGAGATCAATGAAGCATTTGCGTCCAAAATCATTGCTTGTCAAGATGAATTAACAATTCCAACTGAAAAGTTGAATGTCTCGGGCGGTGCGTTGACGACAGGTCATCCATACGGTGCTTCAGGAGCGATACTTGTGACTCGACTATTTTATGAAGTGCAAAGAAGGAAGGATGTCCGGTATGTGCTTGCGGCAATTGGCAGCGCTGGCGGCGTCGGACTTGCTGTTTTATTCGAGGTGATTCAGTGAAAACATCGACAGAATCGATTGTCTTCACGAAAGAAGATGTGCTTACTTATTGTGAAGCAATTGGCGAGGAAAATAAATTATACACCTGTGGGGACTATGCGAAATCGCACGGATTCCAAACGATTCCACTTCCACCGACGATGCCGCTGATGATGTATCGATTGTTTACGATTCCTTGGGAACAAGGCGGTGTCATGATTCATCGGAAACAAGGATGTTCTACTTTTCGGCGGATGTTTATTGACGAAGCATATACGGGCAATATCACGCTTACGAATGTTGTTTCGAGAAAGTCCTATTCGTTTCGTGAAGAAACTTTATCGATTTACGATACGTCCGGCGAACTTTGTTTTCAAGGGACGTCGCATCTTGTGGTAGGTGATGCAACATGACGGCGTTTCAATTTCAAGTAACTAGAGGCGATATTGAACGTTATGCCGACGTGTCACATGACCGAAATCCGATTCATCTAAATGAAAAGTCTGCAAAAGCGGCCGGTTTTTCCGGGGAAATCGCACATGGGATGCTAACGATGGCGAAAATGGTGAGCATCGTGGTGAATGAATTTTTAGAGCCACATCAATTCATGGAAAGCTATGAATTTACTTTTTTAGCCCCCGTTTATGTGGATGATATTGTCACGGTGCAAGTCGTTCCTAAAGGAAAGGAATACCGTGTTAGTGGGATTTGTCGGGGGGAGCTTGTTGTGAGGGGAATTGTTTCGGTATAGAGGCCGCCAGTTTTGATGACTGGCGGTTTTCTTTTGCCTTCAAATCTTTTCTGCTGAGCTTTTGGGATGTTTGGTGTATCCCTCGCAACCGCTCTCGAACTCCGCGCCTGACCTTTTGAATTCCGCGCAATCCCCCGTGAACTCTGCTCCTCATCGTGAATTCCTCCTAACGGCTCTCGAACTCCGCGCCCGGCCTTTTGAATTCCGCACCATCCCACGCGAACTCCCCCCTCCCCTAGCTAAAAAAACCAAATAAATGGAGAAAACAGAACTTCATCCAATTGATTGATTAAAAAGCATTAAGGATGTTAAAATAAACTATTAGATTAAAATTGAACGTTTTGATGTGAATGCTCGCATACCATTGATAACAGGGGGGATAGGTTTGAAAGAGAAAACAGAACAGTGGTCCTCTAAGTTAGGGTTTATTTTATCTTCCGCTGGGGCAGCCATCGGATTGGGTGCTATTTGGAAATTTCCGTATGTCACTGGAATGAGTGGCGGTGGCGCATTCTTCCTTATATTTGTTGCGTTTACAGTCCTAATTGGTCTGCCGATGCTAATATCGGAGTTTATTATCGGAAGAGGGGCAGGCAAGGAAGCGATTAGCGCGTATAAAAAACTTGCTCCGGATAGTTTGGCGGTTTGGATTGGAAGGCTCGGCGTTGTCGGGTGTTTTTTATTATTGTCCTTTTATAGCGTTGTCGGCGGTTGGGTGCTTGTCTACAGTGTGATGTCTGTTTTTGGAAAGGTGATTGGCGGCGGGGCGGATTATCCAGTGTTGTTTGAAACTGTCATTGGGACGCCTTGGATTACCATAGTCGGCTTGCTCGCGTTTACATTGGCGAACATTTTTGTGGTGTCGTCGGGCATTCAAGCAGGCATTGAAAAAGCGAATAAATATATGATGCCCTTATTATTTATCTTCTTTGTCATTCTGGTCATCCGCGCCTTAACGTTTGACGGTGCGTGGGAAGGCGTGAAATTTTTCTTGGCGCCTGACTTTTCGAGCATCACGGGTGAATCGTTATTGTACGCATTAGGTCAATCGTTTTTCTCGTTAGCTGTTGGATTTTCTTGTATGGTGACATACAGCTCTTATTTGAAGAAAGATGTCAGCTTGCCATCTTCCGCGGGCACAGTCGTTGGTTTAAATATATTCGTATCCTTGCTTGCGGGGCTTGCGATTTTTCCAGTGGTATTCGCATTTGGTTATGAACCGGCAGAAGGACCTGGTTTGTTATTTATCGTGTTACCATCCATATTTTCTCAAATTCCTTTAGGGGAAGTATTTTTGGCGTTATTTTTATTGTTATTTTTATTCGCGACGTTGACGTCCTCATTTAGCTTATATGAAATTGTCGTGGCCGCTGCAACTGAGAGCGGTAAACGTTCACGTAAATGGGTGACTTGGATGGCGGGCGTTGTCATCTTTATCGCTGCGATTCCATCGGCTTTATCATCGAGCAGTCTTTCTTCATTTACTATTTTTAATAAAAGTATCTTCGATGGGACAGACTACCTCGTGAGTAATCTTCTTCTTCCATTTGGCAGTTTTCTAATTGCGCTGTTTATTGTTCATAAAATGGATGAGAAGCTTGTGAAAGAAGAATTTTATTTGAATACGAATGGCTCGCCTTCGCTTTATATGACTTGGCGGCTCCTAATGAAGTGGATTGTCCCATTTACGATTGCGATTGTGTTTTTAAATATGCTCGGCTTCATTTGACAATTCAATGTTCGTATTTCTCACGATACGCATGATTTAATGGTACAATAAAAAGAAGCGAATGCTATAGTAGGTGACGAGATGAATCGTTCTTTATTGATTGACAACACATACAATTACCATAAAACCCTTGACTGGTGACGGTCAGGGGTTTTTGTTGCCTAAGGGAAAGAATTTTTTAAAGGGGGCTAATAAATGATGCAAGAATTCCATGATCGGGCACCGATTCTCGCGGGTTGGATTAGTTTAATTAGCAATATTGTACTGACGATCGTAAAGATTGTTGTTGGAACGCTATTCCATAGTCCGGTATTGCTTGCAGATGGTTATCATAATGCGGGGGACGTTGTGGCGAGTGGCGCTGCATTGACGTCGATGCGGATTTCTCAGCGCCCGGCGGATGAGGACCACCCATATGGACACGGAAAAGCGGAAGTGATTAGTGCTGCGATTGTGGCGATTATTTTAGGGTTGGCTGCAGTTTATATTGCCTATGAGTCGATTTCAGCTTTCTTTGCGGAACCGGAAAAGGCGAGTATTATTGCGTTTATTACAGCAATTGTGTCACTTGTCGCAAAACAAGTGTTATACGTGTATACGATTCGAATTGGTAAAAGGGTCAATAGTAAAGGGTTAATCGCGACGGCTTATGACCATTTGGCGGATGTGTATGCATCACTAGCCGCAGTTGCAGGAATTGGACTCGCACTTGTCGGTGATCATTATGGGATTACAATCTTATCTTACGGGGATCCAATTGCCGGCATCATTGTCACGATTTTAGTCTTCAAACTTGCTTATGGCATGGGGAAAGAAGCGCTCGATACATTGATGGAAAAAAGTGTAGAACAAGAACGATTGGACAGTTTTACAGAGCTAATACAATCGGTTCCAGAAGTGAAAAGAATTGACCGACTCCGCGCTAGAGAACACGGCCATTATGTTTTGGTCGATCTGCGGATAGGTGTGGACGGGACGTTAACCATCCAAGAAGGGCACGATATTATCCGTAAAATCAAGCAAACGATTATGGAAGAGTATGAAGATGTGGATGAAGTGCTCATTCATTTAAATCCGTGGTATGAAAAAGAGGAATAATGGTGTGCAATCTATCAAGACCTTTCATCAATAAAACTGATGAAAGGTCATTTTTGTGTACAATTTGGGAATTAAAATTGGGTGATTGAAGGTGAATTTTATTTATTTGAAAAATTGGTAAATTAATGAAACTAAATGGATAGGAAAAACGTTATATATAAGGATGAAAAATGAAAAAAATGAAAGGATATTGTGGGAAAATGTACTGTTTAAAGAAAGAGATAACTTAGGGGGAAGTCAAATGAAAAAGAAGGTGTGGATTTGGGTTTTAAGCATTGTAGGCCTAATCGTGATATCAACAGCGGGGTTATTTTTAATTTTCATGAAAACTACAAATGAACTTGGCGCTGACTTTGAAGACGCAGGGATCCTCGTCCAAAAAGTAAGTGAACAAAAGTTAGGGGAGTCCATCCTTGTCACGGGGAAAGTGATTCCTGAAGAGGAGCAAAAAGTATTTTTAGACCCAGAAAACGGTGAGGTTCATGAATATTTAGTCGAGGAAAATCAACAAGTGGTTGCTGGGGAACCGTTATTTACATATGACGCGTCCAAAGTGGATGCTGAGTATAATAAAGCTGTACGTTCAAGGGATTTAATCCAAAACAGATTAAAAATAGAGCAAAATGAAATCGCCACAATTGAAAAGCGAATCGGAGAAGTAAGGAAGAAAGTAAAAAATGGAGATGAAGAATATACAGAAGAAGACATCAATTTACTTTCTAAAGAAAAAATCCAAAGCGAAATGAATGTTGAAGATACAAAAGACGAATTAGCGTCTGCGCAAGAACTCATTAACGAGTTGGCGGCGACGAAACAAAGTATGACTGTTGTGAGTAAAATTGATGGCATTATTGTGAAAGTTAATAAAAACGTTGAAAAAACGGAGGCAGGCACAAATGTCCCGGTCATTCACATCATTTCCAGTGAACCTTACAAAGTCATTGGCACGATGAGTGAATTTGATACGGTGAAAATTCAACCCGGACAAGCTGTCACGATTCGTCCAAAAGTGTTTAAAGACCGTGAGTGGAACGGTGTTGTTGAATCGGTTTCTCATTTTCCGGATGAAGAAGGCGGTATGGATGACTTCGGCGGTGGGGGGAATGTGACGATGTATCCTTTTAAAGTAGCCATTACCGATGATACATCCGAACTTCGTCAAGGTTTTCATGTGTCATTAGAAGTGAATGTGTCTGGGGATGAAAAAGCGCTTGCGATTCCACATATGGCTTTGACAATCGATGAAGAAGGGCTAGAGTGCGTCTACGTGCTCGTCGATGGGTTCTTGGAAAAACGGAACGTGCAATTGGGTGAAATGAATGATGAATTCATTGGCATCGTTGAAGGGGTTGCGGATGGGGAATTGATCGTCATCATGCCAGATGAAAGTATGCATGACGGAATGGAAGTGACTTTCTATGATGAAGTTGAGTGATATAAAGAAAGTCTATGGAAGTGGCTCCTTACAAGTGCCGGTCCTGCATGGCATTGATTTGGAAATTGAGGACGGAGAGTTTGTCGCGATTATGGGGCCGTCGGGGTCTGGAAAATCGACGTTAATGAATATTATCGGATTTTTAGACCATTCAACGGCCGGGACGTACGAGTTGAACGGAGAAGAAATCGGGGCGGTGAAAGAGAATCAATTGGCGAAATTACGAAACGAGCATGTCGGCTTTGTCTTTCAACAGTTTTTCTTATTGCCGCGTCTCAATGCACTTAAAAACGTAGAGTCTCCACTTAGTTATGCCAACGTTCCAAAACGGGAGCGTACAGAACGGGCGAAGGAAATGTTAGAAAAAGTGGGGTTGGCTGATCGAATGACTCATTTACCAAATGAGTTATCAGGCGGTCAAAAGCAACGGGTTGCGATCGCGCGTGCACTTGTGAATAACCCGACAATTATCTTAGCTGATGAACCAACAGGCGCATTAGATTCGAAGACGAGTGCACAAATTATGGACCTTCTAGTTGAATTAAACGAGGAAGGAAAAACGGTCATTATCGTCACGCATGAAGAAGAAATTGCGGCCTATGCGAATCGAGTCATTACATTAAAAGATGGGTTGATCATCGACGATCGGGGGCAGACAGCGTGAGTATTTGGGAAAGTTTTAAAATAGCGCTCTCCTCGATTTGGAATCATAAAATCCGTTCGATTTTGACGATGTTAGGGATTATTATCGGTGTCGGCGCGGTCATTATCATCGTTGCGATTGGAGAAGGTGCAAAGAAACAAATTGCGGAAGACGTATTCAGCACAGACAAAAATGCGATCGAATTGCACTACGCACCAATATATTCAGAAGATGAACAAGATTTTTTTTGGAATGAACCTCCTTTATCCGGAGAAGATTTAACCTTACTTGAGGACTTACCCGGCGTGAAGTCAATTATTGGCACAAACCAAGGCTGGGGGATGCTTGCGCATAATGAACAACAGGCTGAAGTGACGATTACAGGGATTGACGAAAATTACATGGTTGCAAAAGACCTTCAAATGCTGGAAGGCAGACCGTTTAACGTACGGGATAGCGAAGGGGTGAATCGTGTTGTCCTTATTGATTCAGTGACGCGAGAATACTTTTTTGCAGACGATGAAGAAGTTATCGGTGAAATTATTGACATACAAGATAATCCGTATAAAGTTGTCGGTGTTTACAAGTCGACCATACCAGAAGAATGGCTTCAGTATGATGATTTTATGAGTGGTGAAGTCTTAATGCCGAGAATGCTCGTGTCGATGATGTATGGCAGTCGGGAAGTGGAACAGGTTTCTGTCATTGCAGATTCACCGGACAACGTGACAGAGACAGGTCAATTAGTTGCCGACACTTTAACGGAAAATAAACAAATAGAAGACGGCATGTATATGATCAATGACTTCTCCGAATATGAGGCAGAGCTCGAAGGATTTTACACAACGATCACATTGTTTATCGGCAGCATCGCCGGAATTTCATTATTAGTCGGTGGGATTGGGGTTATGAACATTATGCTCGTCTCAGTTACTGAACGAACCCGCGAAATTGGTTTGAGAAAAGCGTTAGGGGCGACAAGAGGGAGAATCTTACTTCAGTTTTTAATCGAATCGGTTACGTTAACATCCTTAGGCGGCCTCATTGGCATTGGTTTTGCAGCGGCGGCGACTTTCATAGCTTCTCAATTATTACCTTTCGATGCAATCATTAGTCCAGTCGTTGTTTTAATTGGATTTCTATTCTCAGCTTTTATCGGCGTTATCTTTGGTGTATTGCCCGCAAATAAAGCATCCAAACTGAGTCCAATTGACGCGTTACGTTATGAATAAATAAAACGATTTGCCCGCCAAACAGACGGTGGGCAAGTCGTTTTATATCTTCCAAGCAATATAATTCCCTTTTCCAAAAAAATATTGCATACTATTAATTAGTATGAATTCAAGATAGTTTTTCGAGAAATCATATAAAAATAGAAAAGGGAGTTTTATAACATGGCAATTAAAGTAAAGGCAATTATCGGGAGTACTAGTTCCACTTCATTTAACTTAAAGCTAGTTGAATATATGAGACAACGTTATGCGGATA
Source organism: Sporosarcina ureilytica (assembly GCF_001753205.1). Classification (GTDB taxonomy): domain Bacteria; phylum Bacillota; class Bacilli; order Bacillales_A; family Planococcaceae; genus Sporosarcina; species Sporosarcina ureilytica. The sequence continues at coordinate 672,118 of NZ_CP017560.1, forward strand.
AATTAGAAATCACACCTGTTTTCTTAAACAATTTGGAAATGTACGGAGTCGACAATGAAAACAGTCCATCAGATGATGTAGTAGATTTTAAAGCGGAAATTAAAGATTCCGATGCAGTCCTATTTGCAGTTCCAGAATATAACTTCTCCATTCCGGCACCTTTGAAAAATGCAATTGATTGGTTATCACGCGGCGGTGACTTCTTGTTAAGTGGAAAACCTGCATTCATTGTTGGTTCATCAATGGGTGTTTTAGGAAGTGTTCGCGCACAACTACACTTGCGTGAAATCTTATCAAACCCAGCTTTAGCACCGAAGATTTTACCAGGAAACGAAGTGTATATCGGTTCAATCCATGAGAAAATAAACGAAGCAGGCGAATTAACAGACGAGGCAACAATTGCTTTCCTGGACCAAGTCGTCGAAAACTTTGTAGCTTTTTATAATGAAACAAAAGCAACAGTAATTGCATAATTTAATCAGATTACCTTAATCGTATCGACTATAGATTCAGGTTAAATAACAAGCAAAAAAGCACATCACTGGTGTGCTTTTTTTAATATTGTTTAACTACTCGCCTTTATTTTGATTTCTAGTATATACCAAATATTTCCTGTTTCAAGCCTCATGGGGCTGGGTATAACAGGTTTATCAATGTCGGGACTATCTCGTTGTCTGACATTGACAATCGTCCAGAAAGGGGAACTCCGGTACATCATCATGAGAAGTCTAACAGATGAAGAACTTATTAAGGCATATTTTCAGGCTAAGAAATTAGGGCTTGATCCTAATTTTATTCAACTACTAGAATCAGCACTCAAACGACGCCAAATCTATATGTATAAAGGCAGAGAAAAATAAAGGAAGTAGCCGTACTATTCAGGAAAAGGTTGTTCTAAAGCGATATATGGAATAACCTTTTTCTGTGTACAGACGTATGAAGGCTAATGTGTAAACCGCAACCTTGCACGTTTGTTTTTCACAAATCGGAACGTCTCTTGGATAAACTCCGTATAGTAGAATAATGACAAGATGTGCGTTCAGTTGACAAGGTGTTGTCGGTTTATTCGAAAATAAGCATTTTATTGACACAACGGGCCGATTTTCATGTACGCTATAATAGATGATAGATAATGATGGAGGTTTGAATCATGGACAACAAGATAGAAAGTTTCAAATCCGTTATGGGGAATTATCCAACGGGCGTCACTGTCGTAACAGCATTCAACGAACAAAATGAGCCGATGGGATTAACGGTAAACTCATTTGCTTCTGTATCGCTAGATCCTTTGCTTATTTTATGGTCAATTGATAAAAATGCAGGTTCCTATGATGACTTTTTAAAAGTCGAGCGTTTCTCAGTGAATATTTTAGCCGCTGATCAAGGAGATATCTGTCAGTTATTCGCAAGTCGTGTTGCAGATCGATTTGCACAATGTGAGTGGGAAAAGTCAGAATTAAGCTTACCAGTTCTGAAAGATTCATTAGCTACTTTACAATGTAAAGTTCATCAGAAAGTGGAAGCTGGCGACCATACAATTATGATCGGTGAAGTAGTAGATATCCAAAACAATGACAAAAATCCTCTTCTCTATCATAAACGTACTTTTGGCCAAATTCCTGAAACGTTTTATCCACAATCTTAATTTTCAAAGCCGTCCAACGCGTGTCTATTTGACTGGTTGGACGGCTTTTTATTTTTCAAGCAAAACGAAGCTTGCGAATTAACGAGCCGTTTGTTGATAGGCATTGCGTTTTAATTTCGCAAAGACTTGTTTCAAATCCGCGATTAGATCATCGCAATCTTCTATGCCGACAGAAAAACGCAGTAGTTTATTACAAACCCCGCGACGTAATCGGTCTTCTTCCGGCATGCTCATATGGGTTTGTGTAGTTGGATACGTGATGAAACTTTCAACGCCACCAAGACTTTCGGCGAAAGTAATGAGTTTTAGATTTTGCAGAAAGGGATTGACCCACTCGCTTTTTTGAAGACGAAACGATACCATCCCGCCTTGCCCCGCATATAACACATCTTTCACAAGTGGCTCTGTTTTTAAATAAGCCACAATTTCTTTTGCATTTTTATCATGTTGTTTCATTCTTAAATGGAGCGTTTTCAGCCCCCGAATCGTTAGCCAGGCATCCGTAGGGGAAAGAACTGCACCAATCGTATTATGATTCGCGCCTAATTGCTGGCAAAGTGCATCCCCTTTGGCAACAACGAGTCCTGCGAGTACATCATTATGACCGCCAATATATTTGGTTGCACTGTGTAAAACAATATGTGCACCAAGTTCAATCGGTCTTTGGAAATACGGCGTGAGAAACGTATTGTCTACGATAAGGAGTAACTGATACTTTTCAGCAAGTGCCGCGTACGCTTGAATGTCAATCGTTTCCATAAGTGGATTTGTTGGGGTTTCAATAAATAGCGCTTTTGTTTTTGGCGTAATACATGCTTCTACCTCGGCAACACTAGCAAAATCAGTATAGGTCGTTTGAATTGAATACAAATCTGCGTAATCATCGAGTAAACGGTATGTGCCGCCGTAAATATCTTCAGGTACAATGAGTTCATCGCCCGAACGAAACAATGACAGTACGAGCTGAATGGCGGCCATACCGGAGCTACAGGCAAACCCTGCATCACCACTTTCTAAATTGGCGATGCCTTCTTCTAAAAGGGCACGCGTAGGATTTTTGGTTCGCGAATAATCATAACCCGTGGATTCTCCAATGCCGGTATGTTCAAAAGCTGTCGATAAATAAATTGGGGCACTGACCGCACCTGTTTTGGCATCACTGCGATTTCCTAATTGGACAAGTTGAGTGGCTAACTGATTGTTTTTCATTAATATCCCTTCCTTTGCTAAAATAAAAAGAGCGCTCTATAAGAAGAGTGCTCCCAATCATCACGAAGTCAATCTTCTTATCTTCAAGGCGACACACCTTTTGGAATTAGCACCAATGCCGTATGGCTGGTTGCTGAGACTTCATCGGGCCAATCCCTCTGTCTCTCTTGATAAGAAATGAAAATATTAAATTATTGGAAAATATAGATTTATATTTATGCTATCACGACTTGATTAATTAAACAAGCAGAGATTCTATTAAACATGTAAAATGATTATAAATTAAAGATAGGAATGGGGGGCGTACATATGAAACAAACGGTTTATTGGTCGAAGGTGCAGCTTGCGGAATGGTCCATGTATATGGCTGCCACAGAAAAAGGATTATGTTACATCGGAACGCCGGATGCACCTTTTGAAGAGCTCTCCAATTGGGCGGCGAAGCGTATTCGCAATGCACTTTTGGAAGAAAATCAGGAGATCATTGCGCCTTATGCAAATGAACTACGTGCTACGATAGATGGAAAAGGTAAAACTTTTACAGGCCAACTTGATTTGTATGGGACACCTTTTCAGCAAAGTGTTTGGGAAGTCTTGCAAACGATTCCTTATGGAGACACGATTTCTTATACGGACGTTGCTGAACGCCTTCAGAAACCAAAGGCGGTTCGTGCGGTTGGGGGAGCCATTGGTGCGAATCCAGTCTTAATTGTCGTTCCGTGTCACCGGGTGATGACGAAAGATGGTAAACTAGGTGGTTTTCGTGCAGGTTTGACGATGAAAGAACAATTGCTTAAATTAGAGCGGTCGGGAGGTACAAGAGGGGAGTAGGACATGGCAAAACAACATGACTTTACGGAAGGGAATATTGTTAAACAGCTGTTCATTTTTTCAGCACCAATTATTTTGACGAATCTACTGCAAATCTCTTATCAGTTTATTGATAGTTTGTGGATTGGAAATTTAATCGGTGCGGATGCACTTGGGGCTGTGGCGATTTCAGGTACTATCGTTTTTACGGTCCTATCCTTTGTCATCGGTTTAAACAACGCCGCTTTGACGATTTTATCCCAACAAAAAGGGAAAGGGAGCGAAGAAGGACTCAAACGATACTTAAATGCCTTTGTCGTCATGCTTACATTGATGTCGATTTCATTAGGTATCGCCGGATATGTCTTGTCAGAACATGTTTTACGATGGCTCGGTACGCCGGAAACAATGGTTCCGATGGCGTCTGCTTATTTGAAAATTAATTTCATCGGGATGTTGTTTTTATTTGGCTATAATTTCATTGGAACGGTCTATCGCTCAGTAGGTGATTCAAAAACACCTCTGTATTTTGTATTAACAGCCGTCATTTTAAATACAATTTTAGATCCCGTGTTTATTAGCGTGTTCGGCTGGGGAATTGAAGGCGCGGCCTATGCAACAATTCTTTCTCAAGGTGTGGCATTTGGTCTTGGTGTTTATTTCACAATCACGAAAAAACTCGTTCCTTTTTCAAAGCCTTCGTTGCCATCAAAACAAGAAGTGGGGAGTATTTTGAAGCTTGGCATTCCAGCAGGGCTTCAAATGAGTGTCATCTCAGCAGGTTCCATGGCCATTATGAGTGTCGTCGCCTCGTTTGGTGCGCCGGTTGTTGCAGGGTACGGGGCGTCCCAACGGTTGGATAATTTAATTATGCTGCCGGCACAGGCGCTTGGCGTAGCCGTGAATAGTATGGCTGGGCAAAATATTGGCGCGAATAAATGGGAACGTGTGCATAAAATTACGTTTTATGGATTCATTTATAATTTAGGTGTTATGATTGTTTTAGCTTCTATTATGTTTTTATTTGCGACTTATGGCATTCGTTTATTTATCCAAGCACCAGACGCAGTTGAATTTGGCACGAAGTATTTGAAAATGGTTGCTTTCTTCTATCCGTTTTTAGGTATCAACTTTATTTTAAATGGAGCGGTTCGTGCAGCGGGCGCCATGTTCCAAGTGCTCATTTTGAATATCATTTCGTTTTGGATTTTGCGTTTCCCGCTCACGTATACGATGTCATCGATTTACGGTGAAAAGGGGATTGCTTTAGGGATTGGCATAAGCTTTGTCATCAGTAGTCTTTTTGCATTTTTATATTATCGTTTTGGTCGTTGGAGACGCGCGAAAGTGATAAATTAAAGATGATGAATGAAGAAATTGGAGGAATACTATTATGAACGAATTACCAAATTGCCCGAAGTGTCAGTCGGAGTATACGTATGAAGACGGCAACCTCATTGTTTGTCCAGAATGTGCGCATGAATGGACATTGGGGGAAGAAAATGAACCAGCTGAAGAGGAAAGAGTCTTTAAAGATGCGCATGGGAATATCTTAGTAGACGGCGATACGGTCACAGTCATTAAAGACCTGAAAGTAAAGGGAAGTTCCCTCGTCGTTAAAAAAGGAACAAAAGTAAAAGGGATTCGCCTCATCGAAGGAGACCATGACATCGACTGTAAAATCGATGGCATTGGTGCAATGCAGTTGAAAACAGAGTTTGTGAAAAAATTATAATGCATAGCGTCCATTGTTGAATTTTCTTGATCAATAATGGGCGCTTTTTGTGTTGCGCGTATTAATTGAGGAAATCTCTGCACATAGCTATGTTTATGGAGCGGAGTTAATTCCAAGACTTGACGCAATTTAGGTTCTTTATTATTTTAAAGGCTTTCTACATGTTAGTTCCAAGTGTAGAAAGCCTTATGTTGTTAGAAGTAATTGCAGTGCATGTGGCTGGATTTTAATATGTAGCGGCATCGCTTGAATGATTTCTCCATCAAAAATAACTGGAATTAGTCTATCTGTTGAAATTGTGAGCTCTTTTCCAACCGAGTATGTAATTCCGTTTTTCCGAATAGGTTTTCCGGTTAATAAAGCAGGAAAGATGCGAGTCATTGCTTTAAAGCGGTTAATCCCGTGAAACATGGTGAGATTGAATTGCCCGTCTGTCGGATTTGCATCTGGACAAATCTTTAATCCGCCGCCATACGAAGTGGTATTGCCACAAACGATTAACCAAGCGTGATGGACGAATTGTTTTTGATGGTCAATTGTTATTTTGGCGTTAAAGGGTTTAAAGGTAAGTGCAGTTCCGATTGAAGCAATTAGGTAGGCGAGTGAAACCAATCCGAGCTTATTAAAAAATGGCAGGTAAGATGCATGTTTAACTTTTTCTTCTATCGTCGTATCAATGCCAACTCCCGCAACGGTGATGCCGAAACGATCATTCAACTGCAGTAAATCGATACAAGTTGTTTTTCCATGAAGGATTCCTTGAATAAATTGTTCTGGACAATTCGTCAGATTGAACATTCTTGCGGTGTCATTTCCCGAACCTGCCGGAAATATAGCGAGTGGAATCGATGTATTCGCAAGTTCCTGTATGACTGAACTAATTGTCCCGTCCCCGCCAATTACGCCGACAGCCCGCACTTGATTAGTTTTTAATGCATGACTAACAAAATGTCTTGTTTCATTTGTTGATGTACTCACGAGCTTCTTAAATGGTACATTTTCCGTATGCAGTTTCTTCTCCAAACTTCGCCAAAAAGTAGTCGCTTTTCCATTACCAGAAGACGAATTAATAATAAAGATGAACATAATATCCTCCTTTCTCTTTAAAACTCCCTGTAAAAGACTCATTCTTATTAATAGTGTAACAATATTTAGTTAACGCGGGTATACTAAAATATAAAAACCTTCATATTTCGATAGAAAAGGAGGGGGATAAGAATGATGGACCCATCTAAACATGTACAAAGAGATGCAAGGATTTCATTATGTCGCCAGGAAATTAAAGAAGCAATCGAGCAAGATTTAGCTGGTGATCCAGGCATCTTGGCGGTCTTTTACGGCGGCTCGATTGGCAATGGGGATGCTGATCAGTACTCAACTATAGATCTTCGAATCGTTGTAGCCGATGAAGCGTTTGACCAGTTCTGGGCAAATAAACAAAACCGTGCCGGTCGATGGGGGAATGTTCTTTTTTTCGAAGAAGTTCCTCATGCAAATTATAGTACGGCCCATTATGAACAATTCGTCAAAGTTGATATATTTTATTATCGGCTAAAAGACATTCTACCTTCTTTTTGGCTGCGGAATATTGAAGTTTTTTATGATTCAAGCGGGATGTTGGTCGATATTATTGCGAAATCTCGTCAATTAACCTATAAACCGTCCGTTAAAGAGATCGATTTATGGCGCACGAAGTTTTTTGCCTATCTGCATGAATGGTATCGGGGAATAATGCGCTCGGAATACTATTATGCGCTGAACTGCTTAGATTCTCTGCGTTTATTCATGGCGATGGGTTGGTATATGGACGCAGGGATCCAGCCGAACGCATTAGGAGATTGGGCAAAAATCGAAGGTCGTCGTAGTCCATTGCAAAGTTGGCAGTTGGATGCGTTGGCAAGTTGGGATAGCAGCCGCAATCCCGATCACATGATTATAGTCGTGCCAAAAGTAGTTGAAGCTTTTAAAAAGGTGCATCAATCTTTATGCGCCAAAGTTGGACTGGATGAAGATCGAGCTTGGGTGGAGAATATTATTAGAAAAGTATTATGAGGAATGAGATAAAAACAATCGTCTCCATGGAGGGCGATTGTTTTTATTTTCTACTATTTAATCAATAAACTCCTGGACATGTTGAAAGTCCGTCGGCACATGATGGCCTTCGAATGTCTGTCTATATTGATTGGGTGTGTAGGTCGTTGTTCTTTTAAACACTCTACTAAAATAGGTTGAATTTGAGTAGCCGACTAGTTCAGCAATCTCGGAAATTGGTAAGTGGGTGAATTGTAATTTCTTTTTCGCTTGCTCAACTCGATAGTATTGTAAATACTGTACAAATGACATGCCGACGATTTCCGTAAAGGAGCGGCTGACATAACATGGATGAAGATGCATAAGTGTAGCGAGTTGTTCCAAAGATAATTTTTCATTGTAATGTTGATGAATATATTGAATCATTTTATGGACGTTTTTCCCTTTTTCATTTTCCGCGGTAGAATGATCAACATGTAACAATGAAACTTGGTTCAATGAGACGATGGCACGGTGAATCGCCGTTTGACATTCTTCCAGTTTCAAAGGTTTTACTAAGTAATCAATCACACCACAACGCAAAGCGGTTTGTAAATGGTCTGCATTTTTCTCGTCATCCAATAAAATAACTTTTACATTGGGCTGTTTTTTTATGATTTTTGTTTTATAGTCGAACGTAAAATTTGCAAAATCGCTTAAATCTAAAATCAAAATATCGATTTGTACTTCTTTCGCTAATCGATATGCTGCTTCGCTATCTATCACATCAGGTAAAAAAGTAAGGTTAAAAAAATGGGTCGTGATCATGTTCTTTAAAAACTGTCGTTCTTCTATGCTAGATACTGCTAATAGAACATTACACATACTGATCCCTCATTTCTAATTACATACTGAACGATATAAAGTTAACAAATTCTTCTGCATGCCTATCATTATACTTAAATAGTTAGTGGAAATGTAGTTGGTGAAAAGAAAGTTTGTGAACAATTGTACAAACTTTTGCCTTTGCAGTGCAAGAAAAGACTAATTCAAGTTAAAAAAGTCCTAACGTCCACTGATTAAAGCGCTTTACTATAGAGGGACAGCATACTGAGGAGGAATGGACATGCCACAAATTAAGTGTACAGAAGTAGAAGTGTTAATTAGCGAAGCGAAAATAGCGCAAGAAAAGTATCAAACCTATAATCAAGAACAAGTGGATCAGATTGTCGGTGCAATTGCAGCAGAATTAACAGAAGCGGCATCAGTACTGGCACAAATGGCACACGAAGAAACAGGATTTGGAAATGTAGCAGACAAGACGACCAAAAACTTATTTGCGAGTCAAGTAGTTTATGATTCGATTAAAGACAAGCGTACGGTTGGGATCCTTCGACAAGACAAAGAAGAAGGTGTGATGGAAGTCGGGATGCCGATGGGGGTTATCGCAGCGTTAATTCCGATGACGAATCCAACGTCTACTGTTATTTTTAAGGCATTAATTGCACTGAAAACAAGAAATGCAATTGTCTTTTCACCTCACCCTTCGGCAGTGAAAAGTATTGTTGAAACAGCTCGTCGTGTTGAAAAGGCTGCAGTGGAGGCAGGAGCGCCGGAAGGATTAATTCAAGTGATTGAGCAACCGTCTTTAAAAGAAACAGAGCGGATGATGCATCATGAAGATACGGCGTTAATTTTAGCGACGGGCGGTAGCGCAATGGTAAAGGCTGCGTATTCTTCAGGGAATCCTGCAATTGGTGTTGGAGCAGGAAATGGCCCAGCATTCATTGAAAAAACAGCGGACGTTGCACAAGCCATCGATCGTATTATGGAAAGTAAGCTATTTGACTACGGCATGATTTGTACTTCTGAGGAATCCATCATCGCGGAAGCGCCAGTAAAAGAAGAAGTGATCAAAACGCTGAAAGAAAAAGGAGCTTATTTCTTAAATGAAGCGCAACAAGAACAATTGAGCAATGTGATTTTACGCGAAAACGGCATATTGAATCCTGCAATTGTCGGAAAACCTGCATCCGTTGTTGCACAGTTAGCAGAAATCGATGTACCGGAAAATACGAAATTGCTCGTTGCAGAACAAACAACCGTTTCAAAAGAGAATCCTTATTCTGGTGAAAAGTTATCGTCAATTCTTACACTGTACACAGTGAATAATTGGGAAGAAGGCATCGAAAGAGTGACCCAGTTGTTAAATAACCAAGGGCTCGGACATTCCGCAATGTTGCATACAACAGATCAACAGAAGATTGAAGCATTTGGATTAGCCATTAACGCATCTCGTATTATGGTGAATACAGGCGGGACATTCGGCGGAATTGGCATGACAACACTTCTAGCACCTTCCTTAACACTAGGTTGTGGAACTGCGGGTGGAAGTAGTACGACAGATAATATTAGTGTTGAACATTTATTAAATATTCGCCGTGTAGCGACGCATTATGAGCGCTAAGAGGTCGAATGCAATATAAGTAGTCATAAAGATGCATTAGGAAGCGTTCAGTTTCCTATTGCATCTTTTTTTATTTTGCCGGAAGCAATTTATTTATAAATTGCTACGGTATACACGATTGCTTAATTTTTAAGTTGGTAATAGAAAGCGAAGGCCTGTCGGATTTCCAATGAACTTCAACAGGAACTTTAAAGATATTGGATAAAAGTTCGTCTGTAATCACTTCTTTTTTCGGTCCAGCCGCGAAAATTTTGCCATCTTTTATGAGCAGTGCATGCGTAATTTCTTCAACGAGTTCCTCGATATGATGGGTGACATACAATATATGGCAACCGCGGTCTGCGATTTGATGAAGCATCGTCAATAATTCTTCGCGTGACAAAATATCCAAGCCTGAGCACGGTTCATCTAAAATAAGCATTTTAGGATCACTCATCAGCGCTCTAGCAATTAAGACCCTTCGTTGTTCACCTTGAGATAAAAGGTGGAACGGTTGATTCCGCAGATAACTTAATCTTAATGATTCTAATAATGCATCTGCCTTCTCCCAATCTTCCGCTTCTATATTTTCGTAGATTCCAAACGAAGCAAATTTCCCGCTAATGACGACACGCAACACAGTCTCTTGGTTTACAATATCTGAAAAACGGTCTAGTGAACTACTGACAAAACCGATTTCTTTTCGAAGTTCGGGTAAGTTGGTTTTTCCGAAGTGATTGCCAAGTACAGAAACTTCTCCAGTAGTTGGAAAATGGTAACCGTTAATGATATTGAGCAATGATGTTTTACCGGAACCATTTAAGCCGAGAATCCCCCAATGCTCGCCTTCTTTAATTTCCCATTGGATGTTTGACAAAATCTGGTTGTGATTGCGAAGCAGTGAAACATCTTGCATGGATACAATTAAATTCAAAACGATCATCCCCCTTTTAATGTGAATATTGAAATAAGTATACATCGCTCTCGGGCGAAAAGAAATAGCGGGGAACGCATAATAGGGGGCACATAACCTTACAGTTTCGCGAATATTTGGTAGGCTAGAAGTATAGGAAAATTAGAGGGGAGTACGAAACTTGGCTTAGGCAACCTTGTATGCGGTGATTAGTTTAAGAAAAGTTGCGAGGACATTCCAGCCGAAAGAGTGGACATCCAGCGCAATTGGGCTGAAATCATGTCGAAAACACAAGAAAAAGATAGAAGTGCGTCGCGAAAGGTTAAATGATGTATACTAAGAGTATCTATGAATGTGGAAGAAGGTAATTGTGATGAGTTCGAATTATGTAGATGACAGCAAGGTTTTACATACCGATTTATATCAAATAAATATGGCAGAATCCTACTGGGCGGATGGTACTCACAAAAAAAAATCGGTGTTTGAATTATTTTTTAGAAGCTTACCATTTGGTAATGGCTATGCTATTTTCGCGGGGCTGGAAAGGGTATTAGATTATCTCCGAAATTTCCAGTTTAGTGAAAGTGACATTGCCTATTTAAAAGAAGAACTAAACTACAGCGATGATTTTTTAGCGTACTTAAGAGACCTTCGTTTTACTGGAGATGTCTATTCAATGGTAGAAGGCGAACTTGTTTTTGCAAATGAACCAATTATCCGGGTTGAGGCACCGTTAGCGGAGGCGCAACTCATTGAAACCGCACTTTTAAACATCGTTAATTATCAAACGCTTATTGCAACAAAGGCGAGTCGAATTAAACAAGTCGCAAAAGATGAAGTAGTCATGGAATTTGGGACGAGAAGAGCACAAGAAATGGACGCGGCCTTATGGGGCGCGCGTGCTACATTTATTGGCGGCGTCGAGGCAACCAGTAATGTGCGTGCGGGGAAACAATTCGGAATTCCGGTAGCAGGCACGCATGCGCATTCCCTCGTACAAGCGTATAAAAGTGAATATGAGGCATTTCACGCTTACGCAAAACGTCATAAAGACTGCGTATTTCTAGTAGATACATACAATACGCTGAAAATTGGTGTACCAACTGCAATCCGTGTCGCGAAAGAATTAGGCGATAAGATCAATTTCATCGGGATTCGTTTAGATAGTGGAGATATTGCATTTTTATCGAAGGAAGCACGTCGTATGTTAGATGAAGCTGGTTTTCATAACGTACAAATTGTTGTTTCGAATGATTTAGATGAATACACAATTTTAAACTTGAAGGCACAAGGCGCAAAAGTGGATGTATGGGGAATCGGGACGAAACTCATTACGGCCTACGATCAACCTGCACTTGGCGCTGTCTATAAAATTGTTTCAATTGAAAATGAAGAAGGTGTAATGGAAGATACGATTAAAATCTCTTCTTCAACGGAAAAAGTAACGACTCCTGGTCAAAAAAATGTCTATCGAATTATTAATCGCGAAAACGGGATGGCAGAAGGAGACTATATTACGATGCATGATGAGGATCCGGCGTCGGAAGAGCGTATTAAAATGTTCCACCCCGTCCATACTTTTATATCAAAATTTGTCACGAACTTTGAGGCGAAAAATTTACACGTACAAGTTGTGAAAAGTGGCGAAATCATTTATGAAAACCCAACAATCCAAGAGATTCAGAAGTATGCTACTGAAAGCTTAGGTTTATTATGGGATGAATATAAACGATCATTAAACCCAGAAGAGTACCCAGTCGATTTAAGCCAAAAGTGTTGGGATAATAAGATGCGTCATATTCAAGACGTACAAGAAATGGTCGAGGAATATATTAATAAGGAGAGGTAATATATGACATTGCAAGGGAGAATTATCGCAGAATTAAAAGTAAAGCCAGAAATTGACGTGCAAGAAGAGATTCGAAAGTCCGTTGATTTTATGAAAGCATATGCGAGAAAAAATTCTTTCTTAAATGGATTTGTCCTTGGCATTTCTGGTGGCCAAGACTCGACGCTTGTTGGGAAACTTACACAGATGGCAGTCGATGAATTGAATGAAGAAGACGTCGGGAATCGTTATCAATTTATTGCCCTGCGACTTCCATACGGCACGCAATTTGACGAACAAGACTGTCAAGACGCGCTAGATTTTATTCGGCCATCAAAGATTTATACGATTAATATTAAAGATGCCGTTGACGCAAGTGCCCGAACACTTGCCGAAGCGGGCGTCACACTCTCCGATTATGCAAAAGGAAACGAAAAGGCACGCGAACGGATGAAGGCGCAATATTCCGTTGCAGCGATGCATCATTGTGTCGTTCTCGGCAGTGACCATGCAGCCGAAGCGATTACCGGATTTTACACGAAGTTCGGGGATGGCGGCGCAGATCTAATGCCAATTTATCGTTTAAATAAAAGACAGGGCACCGCGCTCTTAAAAGCGTTAGGCTGTCCACCGCATCTCTATACGAAAATCCCGACAGCTGATTTGGAAGAAGACAAGCCAGCATATGCCGACGAAGATGCACTAGGCGTCAGCTACGATGAGATCGACGATTATTTAGAAGGAAAAGAAATTCCACAAGAAGCAAAAGCGCGACTCGAAGAACATTACCTGCGTTCTATGCATAAAAGGCATATGCCCATTACAGTTTTTGATGATTTTTGGAAATGAACCCACATCCACCTATCCTTTGAATGTTGTTTATTCAAAGGATAGGTTTTTTTAAATTCGAAAACGATAATGTTCTTGAGATTTCTTCCGGGGCTTCGCTTGATTCATAGAATCTACACATCGAAGTTTCATCATCATATTCCTTCCTTTTGTCTAGGTTGTCGCTCAATCGGTTATCCTGTATGATAAAGGTGATTTTGTTAATATTCGGAATAAACTTAAGCGAACGGGATAGGGGGACACTATGAAACATGAAGAGATGATTGCCAAAATCTTAAATAACATAGATCACGTGATGATTGGTAAAAGAAATATTGCGGAGTTGAGTATCACTGCGCTTCTTGCGGGTGGACATGTTCTCCTTGAAGATGTGCCAGGCGTTGGGAAAACGATGATGGTGAGGGCGTTAGCCAAGTCGATTGGTGCGGATTTTAAGCGAATTCAATTTACGCCGGATTTATTACCGTCGGACGTATTGGGTGTTTCTATATACAATCCGAAAGCAATGGAATTCGAATTTAGACCGGGGCCAATTATGGGGAATATTATTTTAGCGGATGAAATTAACCGGACGTCGCCAAAAACACAGTCCGCATTATTGGAAGGGTTGGAAGAGGCTTCTGTCACGATAGATGGGAAAACAATCCAACTAAAGCAACCCTTTTTTGTCATGGCTACACAAAACCCGATTGAATATGAAGGAACGTATCCATTACCTGAAGCCCAACTGGATCGATTTTTATTTAAATTAGAAATGGGCTATCCCGAAAAACGTGAAGAGATTGAAGTGCTTAGACGTGTCGAAAAAGAAGTCCCGATTGAAACGATTTCATCTGTTATTTCATTGGAGGAATTACAAGAAGTACAAAAGTCGGTGAAAAAAGTTGTCGTCAGCGATGCGATAAAAGATTACATTGTTTCTTGTGCAGCAGAAACAAGAGAAAATCCATTCGTTCATTTAGGGGTGAGTCCAAGAGGTTCTGTTGCACTCATGAAAGCTTGTCAAGCGTATGCTGTTTTGCGTGGAAGAAATTATGTCGTTCCAGATGATGTCCAATATTTAGTGCCTTTTGTTTTTGGTCATCGCATGATTCTGCGCCCAGAAGCGAAATATGAAGGTATTACAACAGAAGAAATCATTGAACGTATTTTAACGAAAGTACCAGTACCGATTGATAAGGTTACTTTGTAATGAAGCTACGTAAATCTGTCGCAAGTTTAGGGCGATTATTGTTTGTGCTGCTTATTTTAGTTAGCGCTTTTGTATTTGCGATGTTTCAAGGGGGCCTTGTCAGTTGGACAATCTTTTACGCAATCCTCCCGTTTATAATTTATTCAATCCTTCTCTTCCTCTATCCACTTTCAAATTTCAAAGCAAAACGGCAATTGGAAGTAACGCATCTTCAAAACGGAGAAAAATTAAGGGTGAAAATACGAATCAAGAGAAGTTTTCCTTTTCCACTTCTTTATACAGTTTTGGGGGATGAATGGATTGACGAAGGTAAGAAGAAAACGATTGAACAATTGAATAAAGTCCTCGTATTCGGTTGGAAAAGGGAACTGGAATGGGAATATAAGATTGACGAGATGCCGCGAGGAGAACATGTCGCACGTCATATTCAAGTTGAAGTGACTGATTTCTTTGGGTGGGTTCGGAAAAATAGATTGATTGCAACAAAAAATACAGTGTTGGTTTATCCACGAATGATGGACGTCGCTTACATGCCAATTGAATCGAAATATAACGGGGGACTTGCAACTTCCCCGTTTAATATCGTAAAAGATACAACGATGGTGACAGGTGTTCGAGATTATCAATTCGGCGACCGTGTCTCATGGATTCATTGGAAATCCTTTGCAAGAACCCAAACGTTAATGACAAAAGAATTTGATGATCGTAGTTCTCAGGATGTATTACTCGTTTTTGACAATCGCGCGTCCAATACATTCGAAGAACAAGTTGAATTTACTGCATCGATTATGCAAGAAGCAATAAAAGACCGGTCGACGATTCGTTTTTTACCGGTAGGACTGTCTGAACCGTTTTCTGCAATGCATTCGGAAGAGCAATTTAGACTGGTGCTTACTTATTTGGCAAAAATTCAACCCGTAAAAATAGAGAGCATCGTACCTTCTACGGAATTTAAAAAAGAAATTGATATGGGCGGCAATATCGTCATCATTACTGCACGGCCGACTTGGGATTTTCTTGAAGCAATGATTTCGAATGTGACAGGGAAAAGTACAATCATTTGTTTTGTTGTTATGAAAAATAAGGCTTCGTTAAAAGGTAATTTAGTAGAAGAAATTAAATATGCTCGCTCGAAAGGAATTATCGTTCATCCCATTGTAAAGCAACAGTTTTCCAAGGCGTTTAGAGAGGTGGCAAGACCATGAAAGAGATTCAGATGAATAAATGGCTGCTCGCTTTTCTTTATTTTTTGGTTTTTATTTTATTAAGAGAATGGTTGTTGCCGGTGATAGCACTCACTGACACTAGCTACTTGTCACTTTTTTTATTTTTCATAGGCATCGCCTTTATCTTAGCGCTTATGAAGGCGAAATGGTGGCTATCCATTCCGATTAAAGCGGTGTATATTTTTTGGGCTGTTCAATATATGTATGTAGGCACAATTACAATACCGATTAAGGCGATTCCACTCGTTTTTGGGGATATTGTTTCAAATGTGCCGCTTATCTTCAATGGAGAATGGGGTAAACTATCCAACACATTAAGAACAATCTTGTTTTTCCTTTTGCTTTGGATGATCACGTATTTGGTTAGCTATTGGCTTGAAGTGAAAAGAAGTATCTTACTATTTTACTTTAGTACGGTCGTTTTTATTGCGGCGGTAGATACATTTAGCACGTATTCCGCGGAGAGTTCTATTTTTATGATTATGGTTGTAGGTTTATTGTTACTAGGGATTCTTTCAATTTCCAAAATATCTGCTAGATACAAAGCGTTTATTTCCTTTCGGCAAATTACACAAGTTTCAATTCCACTCGTATTTGTGCTGATTTTGAGTGGTGTATTAATGACCTTTTCTCCGAAGTTGGCACCGATATGGGCAGATCCTGTTCCCTTTATCAAATCCATGGCTGAAGGTGGGGGCGACGGAAATGCGACCGTGTCTAAAAGTGGATATGACCCGAATGATGCGCAACTCGGCGGCCCTTTTTTGCCAGATGATTCTCTTGTATTTGAAGCGGCTGTCGCGAATAAACAATATTGGAAAGTAGAAACAAAAGACACGTATACATCAAAAGGATGGGAACAATCTAACGTTGAAACATCTTCTAATAAATATTTCCCAGGCGCTAAGATGACAGATGGAATGACTCAGCAACAGATAGAGGAATCCACCCCGAAATATGCAGGGATGACGATGGTTGAGAAGTTTCCATTTATTGTTTATCCATATG
The DNA here is from genome assembly GCF_001753205.1 of Sporosarcina ureilytica. Lineage (GTDB taxonomy): Bacteria > Bacillota > Bacilli > Bacillales_A > Planococcaceae > Sporosarcina > Sporosarcina ureilytica. The sequence goes on from NZ_CP017560.1 coordinate 688,989, forward strand.
GCATGACGACTGTCCATACAGAGCAAGCAGTGACAATTATTCACCATGGAGCAGCAGGTAAATACCTAACTGATATTGAAGGAGAGAGCCGTTCACTCGATTTATATGACGTTGAGTTTGTAGAACAGGCTTATAGTTTGAAGCAATTGCGTGACACAAAAATGAGTGAATTACCAAGCATGAATGAGTTTTCGGCGTATTTGCAACTTCCGGATGAATTGCCTGACCGAGTACGGGAACTTGCGACATCGATTACAGAATCGAGTGAAAGCGTTTATGATAAAGCGAAAGCGGTCGAACGTTATTTTGGAAGAAATGGCTTCGTTTACGACCAGAAGAACGTCGCGGTGCCGAATGAAGAGGAGGATTACGTAGACCAATTTTTATTTGATACAAAAAGAGGGTATTGTGATAATTTTTCATCGTCTATGGTTGTCCTGCTCAGAACTTTGGATATTCCCGCTAGATGGGTAAAGGGATTTGCGCCGGGTGACCCTTCTCAAAATGATGAAGGTGAACGTGTTTATCGGGTTTCCAATAATGAGGCACATTCATGGGTTGAAGCGTATATGCCGGGTATTGGGTGGGTCCCTTTTGAGCCAACGATTGGTTTTAGCGGTGTGGCGGATATCGATTATGACATCGAGCTGAACTTAGATGATCCTGAAGTTCGTGAAATGCCTGAACAAAAACGCGAAGAACTTGAACGTGAAATCAAAGAGAAAGAAGCAAAGGAAAAGCGTACTACAACTGACCGTACTCTCCCAATCGCAATGAATGAATGGGTCAAAGACAATATTCGGTGGATGATGTTCGGCACAGCCATTCTATTCATAATTGGATGGTGGTTATATGTCAGTAGAAGACGTTGGATGCCAAAAATCATCATTCCACTCTATCGAGCTAAAGACGGGAACTGGCATTCATTTTCCAAGCAATATCGCAGTTTATTAAAGCAACTCGATCGGTTTGGATTAAAACGGGCACATGGCGAGACGTTGGCGGCATATGCTGAAAAAGTCGATCGGTACTTTGGTGGCAATCGAATGCAAAAATTGACAACTGTATACGAAAAAAGAATTTATGGAGAAATAAAGGAAAGTCAAGATTGGCAACGTTTACAGGAAATGTGGGAAGATTTAGTCTTAAAGACTTCTGATTGATTTTCTCAAACGTTAGCAGTAAAATTAAAAAATAAGAATTGCTTGAATTACAATCTTATTCAACATAAGAAATGCTGAAGCTGGACAATGATGTGGAAACAGCATTAACTGTTAATGATTTAAGCAAAAATAGAATGAGGTGGGATTTGTGTCAACCGCTCCTTTATTAATTGAACAAGAAAAGATTGTCATTATTGATTATGGAAGTACGTACAACCAACTTCTTACAAGAACGATTCGTGAACTTGGTGTGTATAGTGAACTTCATCCACATACGATCACGGCCGAAGAACTAAAGCAGATGAACGCGACTGGCATTATTTTGTCAGGAGGGCCTCTGTCAGTCAATGGAGAAGATGCTTACGGCATTGACCCGAATATTTTCTCGACAGGAATCCCGTTACTGGGCATTTGCTATGGTACACAATTAATTGTGAATCATTTTGGTGGGACGATAGAATTCTCCCCGGACCGTTCATATAAGGAGTCGGTAGTCACAATCGACACTTCGCGTAAACTGTTTCAGGGACAAGCTGAAAAGCAAACAGTGTGGCAAAGTGTTGGTGATACAATTACTGAAATACCTGAAGGATTCGATTCACTCGCGACAACAGAGGAAAATGAAGTCATTGCATTCGGTGATGATGCCCGTCAAGTGTATGGCATTATGTTCCATCCGGAAGTTGAGCAATCTGTAAATGGCCAAGACTTCTTGAAACACTTTATTTTTGAAGTGTGCGGAGTGGAAAGCGAATGGACGATGGCTAGTTTTGCTGAAATCGAGATTGAAAAAATCCGTGCTACAGTTGGCGATAAGAAAGTTCTATGTGCGCTAAGCGGTGGCGTTGACTCTTCAGTAGTTGCTGCACTCATCCACCGTGCGATTGGTGACCAGTTAACATGTATGTTTGTTGACCATGGACTCCTTCGAAAAGGTGAAGCGGAAAGTGTTGTTGAAACATTTGCTGACAAGTTTAATATGAACTTTATTAAAATCGATGCACAAGATCGTTTCTTAAATAAGCTGGAAGGTGTTTCCGATCCAGAAGAGAAACGCAAAATTATCGGGAATGAGTTCATTTACGTGTTTGATGATGAAGCTACAAAGCTAGAAGGTATTGACTTTTTAGCGCAAGGTACCCTTTATACAGATATTCTTGAAAGTGGAACATTAACTTCTCAAACGATTAAATCGCATCACAACGTTGGCGGGCTTCCAGAAGATATGGAGTTCCAATTAATTGAACCACTCGGCGCTCTATTCAAAGACGAAGTTCGTGCGCTAGGAACGGAATTAGGTTTACCTGACGAAATCGTTTGGCGTCAACCTTTCCCAGGACCAGGACTCGGTATTCGTGTACTTGGAGAAGTGACGAGAGAAAAGCTAGAAATGGTTCGAGAATCCGACGCGATTTTACGTGAGGAGATTCAAAAAGCAGGTCTAGAACGTGATATTTGGCAATATTTCACCGTGTTACCGAACATTCAAAGTGTTGGTGTGAAAAACGACCAAAGAACTTACGATTATGCAATTGGCATTCGTGCGGTAACATCTGTTGACGGCACAACATCCGACTGGGCAAAAATCCCATGGGATGTGCTTGAGAAAATTAGTGCTCGAATTACTTCTGAGGTACAGAACATTAACCGTGTACTCTTTGATGTGACGAGCAAGCCACCATCCACAATTGAGTGGGAATAAAAGTGAATATGGAGTCGTATAAAACCAGGAATATGGCCTGGAAGTTTCTACCGGAACACCTTAAATGTTCCGACTACGCAAGGTAAGTGTTTCCCGTCTATTTGATATAGTCGGATAAAAATCAACCAAGATTTGATTTCAATACTTAACTGTAATCATCATAGAAGGGGGGCCTCCCTTTCTATTTTGAAGTGGGAGCATATGGCGACAAAGCTATATGCTCTTTTTTTGTTTTGTTGGACTGAAAGACGGGTAAGCTTTGAAGAATAATCTCATGTCCAACGTTTTCAATCTTTGTGAAATAAATAATAGAAGGAAGTAAGATTATGAGAAAGTATTTTCAATTTGAAGAGTTAGGTACAAATTATCGCAAGGAAATCATCGGTGGACTCACAACCTTTTTGGCGATGGCCTATATTTTAGTTGTTAACCCACTCATGTTGTCATTAGATGGCGTGGAAGGTATTCCGGACGCAATGCGGATGGATAAAGGGGCAGTATTTGTTGCGACAGCTCTTGCCGCGGCAGTAGGTTCATTGTTTATGGGCTTTATTGCAAGATACCCAATTGCATTGGCACCAGGTATGGGATTAAACGCCTTTTTTGCATTCACAGTCGTGTTAGGGTATGGCGTGCCATGGCCAACAGCTTTAACAGGTGTTCTTTTTTCAGGACTTATTTTTATTGTATTGTCTTTAACAGGTTTACGCGAAACGATTATTAATGCGATTCCAGCACAACTTAAATATGCGGTTGGTGCAGGGATTGGTTTGTTTATTACATTTTTAGGGTTTCAAAATGCAAACATTATTGTAGGGGATCCGAATACACTTGTTGCACTTGGTGACTTAACTCAGGGAACAACTTTATTAGCTATTTTTGGACTTGTGATTACAGTAATTATGATGGTTCGAAAAATTAATGGTGCAATTTTCTATGGAATGATTGCAACGACGGTATTAGGAATGATTGTAGGGCTTATCGGGCTACCAGAAAAGGTTGTCTCTGGAATTCCGAGTGTTGCGCCAACATTTGGTGCTGCGTTTGAAGCAATATTCCAGGACCCATCTTCATTATTTACAGCTCAATTCTTAGTCATTGTTATTACCTTTCTATTTGTAGACTTCTTTGATACTGCAGGTACACTTGTAGCAGTTGCAAATCAAGCAGGCCTTATGAAAGATGATAAATTGCCACGTGCAGGAAAAGCATTGCTTTCAGATTCACTTGCTACTGTGACAGGCGCTGTTTTCGGAACATCGACAACGACTTCCTATATTGAATCATCTTCAGGTGTAGCCGCGGGAGCGCGCACTGGTTTCGCATCGGTAGTAACGGGCTGTCTCTTTTTACTTGCACTCTTTTTCTCGCCATTGTTAATGGTCGTGACAAGCGAAGTAACCGCTCCAGCATTAATTATTGTCGGTGTGCTAATGGTTTCTTCATTAGGAAATATTGAATGGAAAAGTTTTGAAATTGCAGTTCCGGCATTTTTCACGATTATTAGTATGCCGCTTAGCTATAGTATCGCGACGGGTATTGCCATTGGATTTATCTTCTATCCAATCACAATGATTCTAAGTGGAAGAAGAAATGAAGTTCATCCGATTATGTATGGATTATGGGTTATTTTTATTCTCTACTTTATATTCATTAAATAACGTCATTAGGAATCACTAAAGCCACTCGATTAGATCGAGTGGCTTTAAATTTTCTATTAAAAGAATTTGGATGTATATAAGAATGGTTTCTTAGAATGACAATAATGGTATTCTAATTACTATATAATGAAGGAACGTAAAATAGTCCATATAATAAATGGTTCTCATTTAGATGGATCGAACATTATGAATGTACATGATGCGGTATTTATAGAAGAGTTCATCCAATCCTTTCTGCTATTTAATAAAGCTTTCGACAAAGTTCAACAAAAGTGTTGACATTATCTTTTATGTGCGGTATATTAAATATCCGGCAAACGAAACCGACGTAATCAAACAACTTGAGTTAAAAAAGTTATAAAAAGTTGTTGACGACTAACGGGGCGTCTGCTATAATAAGAAATGCGCCAAAGAAAGGTGCAATTATCAATATCGCCAATTCGAATAACTGAAACGACGAAAAAGAAGTTCTGAAAAAAGTCGTTGACATGTTACTTCGAGATATGATATGATGTAAAAGTTGCTTCGGGAGTTACCGAAGTCACCAGAAGGGCTTGCGAAAGTTTCTTCTATAATATGAACCTTGAAAACTGAACAGCAAAACGTCAAGATATAACAGCCTCAAATCAACTTGTTGGTTTGTAGGAAACGAATCTTCGGATTCAATTGGACATCTTATAGATGCCAGCAAAGAAATCGAGCTAATCGAATTTCTCTATTATGGAGAGTTTGATCCTGGCTCAGGACGAACGCTGGCGGCGTGCCTAATACATGCAAGTCGAGCGAACGAGGAAGAAACTTGTTTCTTCCTTTGTTAGCGGCGGATGGGTGAGTAACACGTGGGCAACCTGCCCTGTAGTTGGGGATAACTCCGGGAAACCGGGGCTAATACCGAATAATTAGTTCCTTCGCATGAAGGAACTCTGAAAGACGGCTATGCTGTCACTACGGGATGGGCCCGCGGCGCATTAGCTAGTTGGTGAGGTAACGGCTTACCAAGGCGACGATGCGTAGCCGACCTGAGAGGGTGATCGGCCACACTGGGACTGAGACACGGCCCAGACTCCTACGGGAGGCAGCAGTAGGGAATCTTCCACAATGGACGAAAGTCTGATGGAGCAACGCCGCGTGAGCGAAGAAGGTTTTCGGATCGTAAAGCTCTGTTGTGAGGGAAGAATAAGTATAGGAGTAACTGCCTGTACCTTGACGGTACCTCATTAGAAAGCCACGGCTAACTACGTGCCAGCAGCCGCGGTAATACGTAGGTGGCAAGCGTTGTCCGGAATTATTGGGCGTAAAGCGCGCGCAGGCGGCCTTTTAAGTCTGATGTGAAAGCCCACGGCTTAACCGTGGAAGGTCATTGGAAACTGGAAGGCTTGAGTACAGAAGAGGAAAGCGGAATTCCACGTGTAGCGGTGAAATGCGTAGAGATGTGGAGGAACACCAGTGGCGAAGGCGGCTTTCTGGTCTGTAACTGACGCTGAGGCGCGAAAGCATGGGGAGCAAACAGGATTAGATACCCTGGTAGTCCATGCCGTAAACGATGAGTGCTAAGTGTTAGGGGGTTTCCGCCCCTTAGTGCTGGAGCAAACGCATTAAGCACTCCGCCTGGGGAGTACGGCCGCAAGGCTGAAACTCAAAGGAATTGACGGGGACCCGCACAAGCGGTGGAGCATGTGGTTTAATTCGAAGCTACGCGAAGAACCTTACCAGGTCTTGACATCCCGCTGACCGGTATAGAGATATACCTTTCCCTTCGGGGACAGCGGTGACAGGTGGTGCATGGTTGTCGTCAGCTCGTGTCGTGAGATGTTGGGTTAAGTCCCGTAACGAGCGCAACCCTTGACCTTAGTTGCCAGCATTCAGTTGGGCACTCTAAGGTGACTGCCGGTGACAAACCGGAGGAAGGTGGGGATGACGTCAAATCATCATGCCCCTTATGACCTGGGCTACACACGTGCTACAATGGACGGTACAGAGGGTTGCCAACCCGCGAGGGGGAGCTAATCCCATAAAACCGTTCCCAGTTCGGATTGCAGGCTGCAACTCGCCTGCATGAAGCAGGAATCGCTAGTAATCGTGGATCAGCATGCCACGGTGAATACGTTCCCGGGTCTTGTACACACCGCCCGTCACACCACGAGAGTTTGTAACACCCGAAGTCGGTGGGGTAACCCTTTTGGGAGCCAGCCGCCGAAGGTGGGACAGATGATTGGGGTGAAGTCGTAACAAGGTAGCCGTATCGGAAGGTGCGGCTGGATCACCTCCTTTCTAAGGATATTTAACGGAATGAAGAGAAAGTTCTCTTCAACTTGACGTTTTGCGTTCAGTTTTGAGGGTTCATTAACATGAACTTTCATTACTTGTTCTTTGAAAACTGGATAAAACGACATTGAAATAAACACAAATGTAGTAATGTATGAATCAATTGTTGTATATCGCTATACAGCATTGGTTTTAAGGTTAAGTTAGAAAGGGCGCACGGCGGATGCCTTGGCACTAGGAGCCTATGAAGGACGGCACTAACACCGATATGCTCTGGGGAGCTGTAAGTAAGCTTTGATCCAGAGATTTCCGAATGGGGAAACCCACTGTTCGTAATGGAGCAGTACATATACGTGAATACATAGCGTATATGAGGCACACCCGGAGAACTGAAACATCTAAGTACCCGGAGGAAGAGAAAGAAAATCGATTCCCTGAGTAGCGGCGAGCGAAACGGGAACAGCCCAAACCAGGAAGCTTGCTTCCTGGGGTTGTAGGACACTCTATACGGAGTTACAAAGGAATGCATTAGATGAAGCGACCTGGAAAGGTCTGCCATAGTGGGTAATAGCCCCGTAATCAAAAGTGTATTCTCTCTAGAGTGCATCCTGAGTACGACGGAACACGTGAAATTCCGTCGGAATCCGGGAGGACCATCTCCCAAGGCTAAATACTTCCTAGTGACCGATAGTGAACCAGTACCGTGAGGGAAAGGTGAAAAGCACCCCGGAAGGGGAGTGAAATAGATCCTGAAACCGTGTGCCTACAAGTAGTCAGAGCTCGATGCTGTTTCTTCGGAAATAAGCTGAGTGATGGCGTGCCTTTTGTAGAATGAACCGGCGAGTTACTGATTACATGCAAGGTTAAGCAGAGAATGCGGAGCCGCAGCGAAAGCGAGTCTGAATAGGGCGTTTTAGTATGTAGTCGTAGACCCGAAACCAGGTGATCTACCCATGTCCAGGGTGAAGGTAAGGTAACACTTACTGGAGGCCCGAACCCACGTATGTTGAAAAATGCGGGGATGAGGTGTGGGTAGCGGTGAAATTCCAATCGAACCTGGAGATAGCTGGTTCTCTCCGAAATAGCTTTAGGGCTAGCCTCAAACGTTAGAATCTCGGAGGTAGAGCACTGTTTGGACTAGGGGCCCATCCCGGGTTACCGAATTCAGACAAACTCCGAATGCCGATGATTTTTGTTTGGGAGTCAGACTGCGGGTGATAAGATTCGTAGTCGAGAGGGAAACAACCCAGACCACCAGTTAAGGTCCCCAAGTATTCGTTAAGTGGAAAAGGATGTGGCGTTGCCCAGACAACCAGGATGTTGGCTTAGAAGCAGCCACCATTTAAAGAGTGCGTAATAGCTCACTGGTCGAGTGGCGCTGCGCCGAAAATGTACCGGGGCTAAACGAATCACCGAAACTGTGGATTGACACCTTTGGTGTCAGTGGTAGGAGAGCGTTCTAGGGGCGTCGAAGCTAGACTGTAAGGACTAGTGGAGCGCCTAGAAGTGAGAATGCCGGTATGAGTAGCGAAAGAAGGGTGAGAATCCCTTCCACCGAATGCCTAAGGTTTCCTGAGGAAGGCTCGTCCGCTCAGGGTTAGTCGGGACCTAAGTCGAGGCCGAAAGGCGTAGACGATGGATAACAGGTTGATATTCCTGTACCACCTCCCCGCCGTTTGAGTAATGGGGGGACGCAGTAGGATAGGGTGAGCGCACGGTTGGTAATGTGCGTCTAAGCAGTGAGGTGTGAAACGAGGCAAATCCCGTTTCTATAACATTGAGCTGTGATAGCAAGGGGAATTTTCCCCGGAGTCCCTGATTTCACGCTGCCAAGAAAAGCCTCTAACGAGGCGGGAGGTGCCCGTACCGCAAACCGACACAGGTAGGCGAGGAGAGAATCCTAAGGTGATCGAGAGAACTCTCGTTAAGGAACTCGGCAAAATGACCCCGTAACTTCGGGAGAAGGGGTGCTCTGATAGGGTGTTAAAGCCCGAGAGAGCCGCAGTGAATAGGCCCAGGCGACTGTTTAGCAAAAACACAGGTCTCTGCAAAACCGTAAGGTGACGTATAGGGGCTGACGCCTGCCCGGTGCTGGAAGGTTAAGGGGAGAGGTTAGCGCAAGCGAAGCTTTGAACCGAAGCCCCAGTAAACGGCGGCCGTAACTATAACGGTCCTAAGGTAGCGAAATTCCTTGTCGGGTAAGTTCCGACCCGCACGAAAGGCGTAACGATCTGGGCACTGTCTCAACGAGAGACTCGGTGAAATTATAGTACCTGTGAAGATGCAGGTTACCCGCGACAGGACGGAAAGACCCCGTGGAGCTTTACTGCAACCTGATATTGAATTCTGATGCAGTCTGTACAGGATAGGTAGGAGCCTTTGAAACCGGAGCGCCAGCTTCGGTGGAGGCATTGGTGGGATACTACCCTGACTGTATTGGAATTCTAACCCATGCCCCTTAGCGGGGTAGGAGACAGTGTCAGGCGGGCAGTTTGACTGGGGCGGTCGCCTCCTAAAGAGTAACGGAGGCGCCCAAAGGTTCCCTCAGAATGGTTGGACATCATTCGTAGAGTGCAAAGGCATAAGGGAGCTTGACTGCGAGACCTACAAGTCGAGCAGGGTCGAAAGACGGGCTTAGTGATCCGGTGGTTCCGCATGGAAGGGCCATCGCTCAACGGATAAAAGCTACCCCGGGGATAACAGGCTTATCTCTCCCAAGAGTTCACATCGACGGGGAGGTTTGGCACCTCGATGTCGGCTCATCGCATCCTGGGGCTGTAGTCGGTCCCAAGGGTTGGGCTGTTCGCCCATTAAAGCGGTACGCGAGCTGGGTTCAGAACGTCGTGAGACAGTTCGGTCCCTATCCGTCGCGGGCGCAGGAAATTTGAGAGGAGCTGTCCTTAGTACGAGAGGACCGGGATGGACATACCGCTGGTGTACCAGTTGTCTTGCCAAAGGCATAGCTGGGTAGCTACGTATGGACGGGATAAATGCTGAAAGCATCTAAGCATGAAGCCCCCCTCAAGATGAGATTTCCCATTACGTAAGTAAGTAAAATCCCTCAAAGATGATGAGGTTGATAGGTCCGAGGTGGAAGCATGGCGACATGTGCAGCTGACGGATACTAATCGATTGAGGACTTATCCTTAAATACATGACAGTTTGTGTCTTTCAATGTTTTGTTTATCCAGTTTTGAGTGAACAATTTTGCTCAATAGTTTGGTGGCGATAGCGAAGAGGTCACACCCGTTCCCATACCGAACACGGAAGTTAAGCTCTTCAGCGCCGATGGTAGTTGGGGTTAGCCCCTGCAAGAGTAGGACGTTGCCAAGCACTAAAAGAGTCATTACCTGATGGTAGTGGCTTTTTTTGTTTATTTTAATACATAATGATGCAAGGGAATGTAATATTTCTATATTCTCTTGCCATAATTATTGAATCCCGTTAAACTGGGGGAACTGAGAAAGGGGAGATTGCCTTGCAAATGGTGCTCATTATTTTTATCATTAATATTATATACGTTACCTTTTTTACTGTTCGTATGATTCTAACGTTAAAAGGGTACCGATATATTGCTGCTGGTGTGAGTGTAATCGAAATTATTGTTTATGTTTTAGGTCTTGGTTTAGTGTTAGATAACTTGAACGAGATTCAAAACTTAATTGCTTATGCAGTCGGTTACGGTTGTGGGGTTATTATTGGTACTAAAATTGAAGAGAAGATGGCATTGGGATACATAACGGTGAATGTGATTACGGCGGATGTGGATAGAAGGCTTCCTCGTATTTTAAGAGATGAAGGTTACGGTGTTACGGATTGGTCAGCAAATGGCCTTGAGGGAAACCGCTCGGCAATTCAAATATTAACACCTAGAAGATATGAACTGAAACTTTACGCAAAGATCAAAGAGGTAGATCCGAAAGCTTTTATTATTTCATATGAACCGAAAGCAATTCATGGTGGTTTTTGGGTTAAATCTGTAAGGAGAGGAAATCTATTTAGATGAACCGAAAGAAAACAATGTGGTTTGAAGTTAAAGAAGGCGAAAAAGTGGAAGATTGTCTGAAACGAATGGCTACGGCAGGATACACGGTTGCCGGAAAAAGAGAAGAACCTTTATTTCAAGAAGTAGACGGTGAAGTAATCCCGATTCGTCAAATCATTAAGTTTAAAGGAATACTTACAGAGTCTTAAATGAATCAAAAGGCGAACGTTAAAGATTGTGCAATCTTTAACGTTCGTTTTTTTATTGACGAATTGTTTAATACTTGTTAAAATGAATGTGTTGTTAAATAATCCCCATATATGCTGAAGGATAGGCTTCAGCGTTTCTACCAAGACACCGGAATGTCTGGGCTATGCGGGAAAGCGAACTTTCCAGGAATGATTGTGAAAGGTGTGTGTACTGATGAATGGTGCTGCTAATAAACAAACACACATATTTCAAAGTCCTCGAATGCCCTGCTTTTCATGCGTAATGAGCAGGTTATTCGAGGATTTTTTATTCCTGTAAAATACTGTAATGTTTATATACCGAGCGAATGGTCAAGTATTTCTGTCAGATTTAAGTCTAAGGAGTGGAGTAGTAGTGGAACCAAAAGTTGGCGTCATTATGGGCAGTAAAAGTGATTGGGAAACGATGAAACATGCTTGTGACATGTTAGAAGAACTTGAAGTACCGTATGAAAAGAAAGTTGTGTCGGCGCATCGAACGCCAGACTTTATGTTTGAGTACGCAGAGCAGGCAGAGGCCCGGGGTATAAAAGTCATTATCGCAGGTGCTGGAGGAGCAGCGCACCTTCCAGGAATGGTTGCATCGAAAACTTTACTTCCGGTGATTGGTGTTCCGATACAATCACGGGCTTTAAGCGGAAAGGATTCCCTTTTATCGATTGTGCAAATGCCTGGCGGAGTACCAGTTGCGACAATGGCCATTGGTAAAGCGGGCGCAACAAATGCAGGGATTTTTGCAGCACAACTACTAGGGATAACAGATACGTCGTTATCGAAACGCATTGAACAACATAGAAATCACATGCGTCAAAGCGCATTAGAAAGTAGTAGTGAGTTACGATGACAACAATTTTACCGGGACAAACGATTGGCATTATTGGCGGTGGTCAACTTGGACGCATGATGGGACTTGCGGCGAAAGAAGCAGGTTTTCGAATTGCAGTACTTGACCCGACAGAAGAATCGCCTTGTGGACAAATTGCGGATATTAAAATTGTAGCAGGCTATGATGATGAGGATGCCTTACAAGAACTGGCACAAGTGAGTGATGTCATTACGTATGAATTTGAGAATATTGATTATGAAGGATTAAAGAAGTTAGCTGAAACCGCACATGTGCCACAAGGAGCAGAACTCGTTCGTATTACACAAAATCGGATGAATGAAAAAGCCGAGATTAACGCATCTGGAGCTCCTGTAGCAAATTATGTGACGGCTCATACCTTTGAGGAGTTAGAAGAGAACATTGGACAAGTTGGTTTCCCATGTATCGTGAAGACTAGCTTTGGCGGATATGACGGGAAAGGCCAAGTGAAATTAGATTCCTTAGCGCAACTTGAAGAAGCACGTGCCTTGTTTGAACATTCTACATGTATTGCGGAGGCGTTTGTTCCTTTTGTGAAGGAGATTTCTGTCATTGTTCAGCGTAATGCAAAAGGGCAATCGTACTGCTTACCGGTTGCTGAAAATATTCATAAAGACCATATTTTACATGAGTCCATCGTTCCAGCACGTATTGCTGAAGCGATTATAAAGAAAGCTGAAGAGGCTGCGGAGAAAATTGCCAATCACCTTGAGCTTGTTGGTACGTTAGCTGTAGAAATGTTTGTTTTGGAGGACGGTAGTATTCTAATCAACGAACTTGCACCGCGTCCTCATAATTCAGGCCATTATTCAATCGAGGCGTGTAATATTTCGCAATTCCATCAACATATTCGTGCAATTTGCGGATGGCCGCTTCGTAAGCCAAGATTATGGGCATCCTCTATTATGGTGAATGTACTTGGTGAACATGTAGAACCGTTACAAGAGAAGATGGTTCATTATCCAGATTGGTCTGTTCACTTGTATGGGAAAGCGGAAGCGAAAGAAAAGCGAAAAATGGGGCATGTCACGATTATGACGGATGACGTCGAGGCTACTTTAAAAGAAATTGAAACATCAAATGTCTGGTTTAATAAATAAAAATCATCAAAAGCCATTTAGGAGGAACAAAACATGAAAAAAGTTAACGTATATGTCACTTTACGCGAAAGTGTTGTAGATCCACAAGGGACTGCTGCTGAGCAAGCACTACACAATATGGGATATGAAGAAGTGAAAAGCGTGCGTGTTGGGAAGTTGATTGAACTAGCAATTGATGGAGCAGAATCCGAAATCGAAGCACGTGTTGACGAGATGTGTAAAGAACTTCTTGTGAATCGAGTCATCGAAGACTACCGATTTGAAATTGAGGAGGCCTGAAGCAGATGAAGTTTGCAATTTTAGTATTTCCAGGCTCGAGTTGCGATGTTGATATGCATCGCGCAGTTCATGATGTACTAGGTGAAGAGGCTTCATATGTGTGGCATACAGATAGAGAGGCAGAGGATTTATCAAACTTTGATGCAGTGCTTGTACCTGGAGGCGCGTCATACGGTGATTACTTACGTCCTGGGGCACTGGCAAAAGGTTCTAAGGCAATGGAAAGTTTACGTGCATTCGCTGCATCCGGAAAGCCAGTACTAGGTGTCGGGAACGGCTTTCAAATTTTAACGGAAGCTCATTTGTTACCAGGTGCTTTATTGCAAAATAAAGGATTGAAATTTAAATCTGGAACGACAATGTTAAGCGTACAAAATGCGGATTCCTTATTCACATCTGAGTATGAAACAGGGGAAGCAATTACGGTTCCATTTGCACATCAGTATGGGAATTATTATGTAGATGAAGAAACACTTGCGGATATGAAAGCAAACAACCAAATTGCTTTTACTTATGCAGATCATCAAGATCAAGGAAGCACGGATAAAATCGCAGGCGTATTAAATAAAGAAGGAAATGTGCTGGGCATGATGCCACTTCCTGAACGGGCAGTAGAAGAAGTACTAGGCCATGTGGATGGATTACGATTATTTAAATCTATTTTGAAAAGGGTGGAATGAAAACAATGGAGCCGAACGCACAACAAGTTAAAGATGAAAAACTATATCGTCAAATGGGCATGACGGATGAAGAATTTGAACGTGCTGAGAAAAGTTTGGGACGACTGCCAAACTATACTGAAACCGGTTTGTTTTCTGCTCTATGGTCAGAGCACTGTTCATATAAAAGTTCAAAGCCCGTCCTTAAGAAATTCCCGACAACAGGGGAACGCGTATTGCAAGGACCTGGTGAAGGTGCGGGAATCGTTGACATTGGTGATAACCAAGCAGCTGTATTTAAAATGGAATCGCATAACTCACCTTCTGCCATTGAACCGTTTATTGGTGCAGCAACAGGTGCGGGTGGCGTTTTACGAGATGTGTTTTCGATGGGGGCACGTCCGGTAGCCCTAGTGAATTCATTGCGCTTTGGTGATTTAACGAAAGCACGGGATCGCTTTTTATTCGAGGAGGCAGTCGCTGGAATTGCAAGTTACGGAAACGGAATCGGCATTCCAACAATTGCTGGAGAAGCGCAGTTTGATAACTGTTATTCGACACGTCCACTAGTCAATGCAATGGCAGTTGGGTTATTGAACCATGAAGACATTCAAAAAGGGATTGCCGCTGGTGTTGGCAATACAGTCATGTATGCAGGCGCTAAAACAGGAAGAGACGGCATTCACGGAGCGACGATGTCTTCTGCGGAATTAACAGTCGAAGAAGATGCTGAGTTTCCGGTTATGCAAGCAGGTGACCCGTTTTTAGAGAAACTGGTGATGGACGCATGTCTTGAACTAGCGAAATCAGATGCACTGATCGGTATGCAAGATATGGGCGCGGCTGGACTTTCTTCCGCATCCGCTGAAATGGCATCAAGTGCAGGATACGGCGTTGAATTAAACTTAAACCTTGTTCCGCAACGTGAAGAGGGAATGACGGCTTATGAAATGATGCTGTCGGAATCTCAAGAGCGTATGCTGTTTGTTGTGAAAAAAGGACGCGAACAAGAAGTGATTGATCTTTTCGAGAAGTATGGCGTTGAATGTGTGGCAATCGGACGAGTAACAGATGATAAGATGCTTCGTTTGCTTCATAAAGGCGAAATTGTTGCTGAAGTTCCAGCAGATGCGTTGGCTGAGGATGCGCCAGTTTATTATAAAGAATCAGAAGAACCGGCGTATTTTAAAGAATATCAAGCGATGGAAAAGACAGAACCGGTTGTATCAAATTATAAAGAAACATTAAAAGCATTACTTGCTAGACCAACCATCGCATCGAAAAAATGGGTGTATGAGCAATTTGATTCGCATGCGCGTCGTAATACAGTTGTGGCGCCAGGTTCTTCTGCGGGGATCATTCGTGTAGAAGGTACGAATAAAGGCCTTGCCATGACATCGGATTGTAATGCGCGTTACGTGTATCTTGACCCTGAAACAGGTGGACAAATCGCGGTCGCTGAGGCGGCACGTAACCTTGTTTGTTCAGGTGCAGAACCAATCGCACTTACGGATTGCTTGAACTTTGGAAATCCGGATAAGCCGGAAGTGTTTTGGCAATTTGAAAAGGCGGCGGATGGGATTTCTGCAGCTTGCTTAGCACTTAATTCGCCAGTTATCAGTGGGAACGTTTCAATGTCGAATGAAGTGAACGGCGTTGCGATTTATCCAACACCGACAATCGGTATGGTTGGGCTTGTTCACGACTTATCACATGTGACAACGACGCCATTTAAACAAGCAGGTGATCGCATTTACTTGATTGGTGAAGCAGGCCTAGACTTTGGCGGTAGTGAGTTACAGCAAATGACGGATGGTGAAATTTCTGGACAAGCACCGGCAATGGATTTAGAAGTTGAAGCCGCTCGTCAAAAAGCTTTATTAACAGCGATTCAAGAAGGGCTTGTTGCGTCTGCGACAGACTTAGCAGAAGGCGGTTTCGCTGTGGCACTTTGTGAGAAGGCGTTCGGGCCAACAAAGCTTGGTGCTGAAGTAACGATTTCAGGCTCGGCAATCACTGCTTTATTCAGTGAGACACAATCGCGTTTCCTAGTGTCTGTGAAAGAAGAGAACGTTAATGCATTTGAAGAAGTCGTCAAAGATGCGGTGGAGATTGGTGTTGTTACGAACGATGAAAAGTTAACAATTCACGGAGATGACAACGAAGTGTTCATCGAAGGAACTGTTGAAGAATTTCAATCGATTTGGGAAGGGGCTCTCCAATGCTTGCTGAACTCAGAGGGATAAATGAAGAGTGTGGCGTATTCGGGATTTGGGGAAGCGAAGAAGCTTCTCAATTCACGTATTACGGTCTTCATGCGTTACAACATCGCGGGCAAGAAGGCGCGGGCATTGTGTCAACAAACGGAAATGGTCTTCAAGTCATTAAAGGTGAAGGTCTCGTAAATGATGTGTTTTCGAATTTGAAATTGGATGACTTACGGGGACATGCAGCGATTGGGCAAGTTCGTTATACGACGGAAAGCGGGCGTGGCATTGAGAATGTTCAGCCGCTCGTTTTCCGTTCCACAACGGGTAGTTTAGCCGTTGCGATGAATGGGAACATCGTCAATGCTGCTGAATTACGTGAACATCTAGAGCGTCAAGGAAGTATTTTTCAAACAACTTCCGATACAGAAGTACTTGCGCATTTAATTAAAAGAAGTAGTGGTTCATTAACGCAGCGAGATCGTGTGAAAAAGGCATTGTCGATGTTAAAAGGGGCTTTTGCATTTGTTATTTTAACGGAAGATAGCTTAATGATTGCGCAAGATCCGAATGGGATTCGTCCACTCTCTTTAGGAAAAGTCGGAGATGCTTGGGTTGTTGCATCTGAAACATGTGCATTTGATATTATTGGTGCGGAATGTGTTCGGTCCGTTGAGCCAGGTGAGTTGTTAATTGTAAATCGAGATGGTTTATACGCTGAACGATTTGCACCAGCTGTAGATTCGGCGATGTGTTCGATGGAGTATGTATATTTTGCCCGTCCTGACTCAGACATCGATGGGATTAATATTCATATGGCAAGAAAGCGATGCGGAAAGCAGTTGGCACGAGAAATTGGTGACATTGAAGCAGACGTCGTGACAGGCGTTCCAGATTCCAGTATTTCAGCCGCCATTGGTTTTTCCGAGGAAAGTGGAATTCCATATGAGCTTGGGTTAATTAAAAGTCGTTATGTTGGTCGGACATTTATTCAACCATCTCAATCATTGCGAGAGCAAGGGGTGAAGATGAAGTTATCACCCGTGCATCAAGTAGTGAATGGAAAAAGGGTTGTGATGGTAGACGATTCAATTGTGCGTGGGACAACGTCTAAACGAATTGTAAAGATGTTAAAAGAAGCAGGTGCAACGGAAGTGCATGTCGTGATCGCTTCTCCGCCACTTGTGAGTCCATGTTTTTACGGAGTAGACATTAGTACGGATTCTGAGTTAATCGCAACGGGTCGGACTGTTGAAGAAGTACGCGAATTAATCGGTGCAGATTCTTTAACATTTTTATCACCGGAAGGCATGCTAGAAGCAATTGGTCGACCGGATACGATGAAAAATTGTGGACAATGTTTGGCTTGTTTTACTGGAGAATATCCTACGGAAATTTATTCAGACACGGTATTGCCACATGAAAAAGAAATTGGGAAATAGGAGGCTTTTCAAATGTCGAATGCATATGAAAAAGCGGGAGTAAATATTGAAGCGGGATATGAATCTGTGAAACGAATGAAATCACATGTAGAAAGAACTGCACGAAAAGGCGTTTTAGGGGCATTTGGCGGTTTCGGCGGTATGTTTGACTTATCTGCTTTAAATTATAAAGAACCTGTGTTAATTTCTGGAACGGATGGTGTCGGCACGAAATTAAAGTTGGCATTTATGGCGGACAAACATGACACAATTGGTGTGGACTGTGTAGCAATGTGTGTCAACGATATCGTTGCGCAAGGTGCCGAGCCACTTTATTTCCTCGACTATATTGCGCTTGGAAAAGCAGTTCCTGAAAAAGTTGAAGCAATTGTCAAAGGGATTGCAGACGGTTGTGTGCAATCAGGTGCGGCGTTAATTGGTGGAGAAACAGCTGAAATGCCTGGTTTGTATGAAGAAGAAGAATACGACCTTGCTGGATTTGCGGTTGGGGCTTGCGAGAAAAGCGATATTGTCACGGGTGAAAATGTTGTTGAAGGGGATGTCCTTGTGGGCCTTGCATCAAGCGGCATTCATTCAAATGGATTTTCACTCGTGCGTAAGATTGTACTAGAAGACAAAGGTTATGACATCCACGATCAAATTGCAGGGTATGAAGAGCTAGGCACAGTAGGTGAAGCACTTTTAGAACCGACAAAGATTTATGCGAAACCAGTATTGGAAATGCACCGTGAACTCGACGTTCATTCAATGGGGCATATAACAGGCGGCGGATTTTTTGAAAACTTACCACGTATGTTACCGGATGGATTAACCGCTGAAGTAAAGCTAGGCTCATGGGAAGAGCTACCTGTTTTTAAGATGCTAAAAGAAAAAGGAAAGCTAACAGATAAAGATTTATATAGCGTGTTTAATATGGGTGTTGGATTTGTCGTTGCACTACCTGAAGCACAAGCTGCTCGTGCTATTGAAATTGCTGAAAAACATGGCGAAAAAGCGTACCAAATTGGTCGTGTTGTTGCAGGCGAAGGAGTAACATTTATAGGTGACCATGACGGGAGTTTAGAATAATGAGTGGGAAAACGAAAATTGCCGTTTTCGCTTCCGGAAGCGGCAGTAATTTTGTTGCAATTGAAGAGGCATGTCGTAACGGAGAATTACATGCAGAAATTGCTGTGTTAATTACAGATAAACCTGAAGCTTACGTTGCTGAACGTGCACGAGAGCTGAACATTCCAATATCCGTCTTCTCGCCAAAAGCGTATGGTTCAAGAGAGAAATATGAGGAAGCCATTTTACAAAAGTTACAAGAAGATCATGTTGAATGGCTCATCCTCGCTGGGTATATGCGTCTTATCGGACACACGCTGTTAGATGCATTCCCATCACGTATCGTAAACATTCATCCGTCGCTACTTCCATCGTTTCCAGGAAAAGCGGCCATTGAACAAGCAATCGAGCATGGCGTGAAAGTGACGGGCGTTACCGTGCATCTTGTCGACGAAGGGATGGACACAGGACCGATTCTCGCACAAGAAGCCGTTCGGGTTGTTGACGGAGATGTTGAAAAAACAGCCGAAGCAATACATGCCGTTGAGCATGTGCTTTATAAAGAGACACTACATAGGTTGTTTACGGAACAGTAAGTTGAAATATGAACTGATAATAATTTCGTTGATTACCAACCTCGTTTAAAAAGATTCGATTCAAAACAATTGGAGGGTTTACTCGTGAAAAAACGTGCACTGCTAAGCGTATCTGACAAAAGCGGTATCTTAGAATTTGCAAAAGCATTGGAAAGTCTAGACTATGAAATTTTATCAACAGGTGGTACGATGAAACACCTTGCAGACAATGGCGTGGCTGTAACTGCGGTCGATGAAGTTACTGGATTTCCTGAAATTATGGAAGGCCGTGTAAAAACATTAAATCCATTTATCCACGGTGGATTACTCGCAAAACGTGACAATCCAGTGCATCAAGCTCAAATGGAAGAACATCAAATTCACCCAATCGATATCGTTTGTGTCAATTTGTATCCATTCAAAGAAACCATTTCAAAAGCAGATGTCACAACTGAAGACGCAATTGAAAACATTGATATCGGCGGTCCAGCAATGCTACGTGCTTCAGCGAAAAACCATGCATACGTAACGGTTATCGTCGATGCCACGGATTATGAGCAAGTTTTAGCAGAATTAAAAGCGGACGGACAAACGACTCATGAAACACGCAGACGTCTTGCAGCAAAGGTTTTCCGTCATACCGCTGCTTACGATGCACTCATTGCAGGCTATTTAACAGACTTGGCTGGCGAGGAATTTCCAGAGCAAGTGACATACACGTACGAATTAAAACAGCCACTTCGTTACGGAGAAAACCCGCACCAAAAAGCGGCATTTTACAGTAAACCACTAGGTTCGGATTTCTCAATCGCTTATGCAGAACAACTGCATGGAAAAGAGTTATCTTATAACAATATTCAAGATGCGAACGCAGCGATTCAAATCGTGAAGGAATTTGATGCGCCAGCAGCAGTTGCTGTGAAGCATATGAATCCATGTGGCGTTGGGACAGGTGAAACGATTGCGGATGCGTTTAATAAAGCATACGAAGCAGACCCAGTGTCAATTTTCGGCGGTATCATTGCCTTGAACCGTGAAGTGGACGTAACTACTGCAGAAAAATTAAGCGGAATCTTCTTAGAAATTGTCATTGCGCCTTCATTCACAGAAGAAGCAATTGACGTATTAACAAAGAAGAAAAATATTCGTTTATTAACGATTTCATTCGAACAAAACAAGCAAGACAAATGGAATACAGTTTCTGTTGAGGGCGGACTCCTCATGCAAGAGCCGGATGCATTTGGGTTTAAAGATGCAGATATTCGCGTCGCAACAGATCGTGAGCCGACAGAAGCTGAGTGGGAAGCGATGAAACTTGGTTGGGCTGTTGTAAAACATGTAAAATCGAATGCGATTGTCGTGTCTGATAATGAAAGAACACTCGGCGTTGGCGCTGGTCAAATGAATCGTGTTGGTGCAGCAGGGATCGCACTTACACAAGCTGGAGAACGTGCAAAAGGCGCAGCACTTGCTTCCGATGCATTCTTCCCAATGGATGATACCGTCGAAGCAGCTGCAAAAGCTGGCATTACAGCAATTATCCAACCAGGCGGATCCGTAAAAGACGAAGATTCTATTAAAAAAGCAAATGAATATGGCATTACAATGGTCTTTACAGGTGTTCGTCATTTTAAACACTAAGTTATTAAGTTAGGAGGAAATCTGTTGAAAGTACTCGTTATAGGAGGCGGGGGACGTGAGCATGCAATTGCTAAGCAATTCAATGTCTCCCCTTCAGTTAAAAAAGTATTTGTAGCACCAGGCAATGATGGCATGAAAGAGGATGCCGAAGTTGTAGCAATTGATGCAACTGATTTTGAAGCGCTCGTTGCATTTGCAAAAGAAAATGAAGTTGATTTAACTTTCGTAGGTCCTGAACAGCCACTTGCTGAAGGGATTGTTGATTATTTTGCTGAGCACGGTTTACAAGCATTTGGTCCAACAAAAGCGGCGGCGCAAATTGAAGGTAGTAAGTCATTTGCAAAAGAAATCATGAAGAAATACGATATTCCAACAGCCGCGTATGGAACATTCACAGATGCGGAAGAGGCGAAAGCGTTCATTCGTGAACAAGGTGCACCAATCGTTGTCAAAGCGGATGGATTAGCTGCAGGAAAAGGTGTTATCGTTGCGATGAAGCTAGAAGACGCCTTGCATGCAGTGGATGATATGATTGGCAATCAAAAATTCGGAGATTCATCCTCAAAAGTCGTGATTGAAGAGTTTTTGGATGGCGAAGAATTTTCGTATATGTCATTTGTGCATAACGGACAAATTTATCCAATGGTTATCGCACAAGATCATAAGCGTGCCTATGATGGTGACCGTGGTCCGAATACGGGCGGTATGGGGGCTTATTCTCCTGTGCCACAAATTTCCGATGCAGTTGTACAAGAAGCGTATGAGAAAGTCGTTGTACCGACTGTCGAGGCGATGGCTGCGGAAGGAACGCCGTTTACCGGTATTTTATATGCGGGGTTAATTTTGACAGAAGACGGACCGAAAGTGATTGAATTTAACGCGCGTTTCGGCGATCCAGAAGCGCAAGTTGTTTTACCACGAATGGAATCGGACTTCGGGGAATTTATGGCTGCACTCATGGCGAATAAACCGTATGAATTAAAATGGAATGACGATGAGGTTCTAGGTGTTGTCATTGCATCTGACGGCTATCCAGAAACGCCGAAAAAGGGCGCGCGCTTACCTAATTTAAATATGATTACGGAACAAGGGCTAGACGTGTTTCATGCAGGCACAAAATCCGACGGAGAAGATTTTGTCGGGAATGGCGGTCGCGTTATTTTAGTCGCGGCTAAGGCGAAAACGTTAAAAGAAGCCCAGGCAGATGTATATCACAGTTTGTCAGATTTAAAATGGGACGGATTCTTTTACCGTACGGATATTGGTTGGCGGACATTTGAGTAATATTGAAATCCACTCTCTCTTCATTGAGTGAGTGGATTTTTTTTGGTTACTTTAACGGAGTTTTTTCTACCTCGCCATTCTTCATTGCGTAACACCGATCAAACAGACAAAATGAAGGGTAGTCTTTAAGCACCGAGGGATAAGTCACATATTCATCCGTTTTCATTTGTAAAATATATGGTAATTAATACCTGTATTTGGGAATTATGGTGTTTTCAGTTAAAATTCGATTGCATTTTATTTTCTTTTTAGTATTGTGTTTTATGTCCACAACACATAAGAAAAAAAGAAAGCAGGAGATTTATCAAAAATGAAAAAGAACATTGTGTATCCATTTTTAGCAGTATCGTTATTACTGGGAGCTTGCTCAGACCAGACTACGGAAGCAACTGAACCACAAAAAGAAGAGGTTGCTCATATAATAGAAAACGAGGAAGCAGATGACGTTACCTCTACTACTCAATGGGCATACGATGCAGACATAGGCCCTGAATATTGGGGAGAACTGGACAACTCATACGGAGCCTGTATGAATGGAACTGAACAATCCCCAATCAATATCGAATCTTCTCAAGTGAAAGCAAGTGAAGAGCTAGAAAACGTTGAAGTTCAATATGAGCCGACACAGTTTTCAATCATGAATACTGGTCATACCGTACAGGCTAATCCTACGACAACTAGCAACAGCATCCTTGTCGAAGGTAAAGAGTATACACTGGCTCAGTTCCATTTTCATACGCCAAGCGAACACCAATTGAATAGTCAATACTTTGATATGGAACTCCATCTTGTACACCAAGATGCAAACGGTGATCTCGCTGTCCTTGGCCTAATGATTCAAGAAGGAGAAGAAAATGAAGCGCTGGCATCCATTTGGGGCGTATTACCAGAGAATGAAACGGAAGAAGATATTGATGTAGAAGAAGCGATTGATTTACAAGCTTTACTCCCTTCAAATCAAACATCTTTCCATTACAACGGTTCATTAACGACACCACCTTGTGCAGAAGCAGTTAAATGGATTGTTTTTGAAGAGCCGATTGAAATGTCAAAAGAACAAATTCAAGCTTATCAAGAAATCTTCCCGGATAACCAACGTCCTGTTCAGCCTTTAAATGAACGCGAAGTCTTTGGATTAAATTAAGATAGATTACGTTTGTTGCACCATCAAGCAAACAGGCAAGGATGACCTTTCACCAATTCACCGAGTTGGTGAAAGGTCTTTCATTCTTATTATGAGAAAGAGATACCTAAATTCTTACAATGATAACCCAAGCGTAAAATCGATTTTGTCAACGTGTTGAGGAAAATCGATTAGGGGATTCCTGTTCTTTTGAATTTTGAATATCTCTTTATTACGACGTTTTTCATAAATGGAAACCTTATATTCACGATGCCAATCGATTAGCATTTCAATGTCCTTATCGCTATAACGGCTAATTTCTCCTGGATACCTTAACAAAAAGTACAATGTGGCCCTAGCAACCTCACCTTTTCCATTTTCCGGCTCAAACTTATTGTCTTCGTATTTTCCACATTGCATTTTAATTGTTTCTGTTGTCATTTTAGGAGGATAATCTACGAAATCAAAATAAGGATGATTAGATCTTAATGAGTTGCAAGCTTTTTCGCATGTAAAAAGATGATGTAAATCTCCTCGCATTGGGTTATTCTTATCAAACCATGACTGGGGAACAACGTGTTCGGTATTATACATGTTTTCACTTTCAATGGATGCCATTGCCTTCTGTATTTCAGAATCAGTTTTGGAGGCGCTTTTTAATAACTTTCCATAAGCTTCTATTCTTATTCTTTCTGTTTCATAATCTTCTTTTATGACTAGTTCAGGCTCCTTATCTTTTCCAGAATAGATGCTTTTCAAGTTTCCATCCATCTGCAGGTCAACCCTTGAATAAAGATAAGTTCTAGTTTTGGTGTTATAAGGCAGTTGGTTTTCATGCGTTCTACAAATTAACTGATTTAATTTCTCGTACAATTCTTTTTTGTCGGCATAAAAATCAATTTGATGATAATAATCTTGAATTGCCTTCGTATCAGCTTCCCCATCGTAATACGCTTCGTTTTCCACTTGCTTCTTATTAAGCTTTAGTTCAGCCAATGCAGCATTTAAATCTACGTTGTGAATACCTTCAGCTTGACTACTCTCACCACCGATGGCAAATTCCTGGTCCAAATTGGACGCTTTACTATTTGCTATCGCTGAATGATTGACATAAGGTGTTAATTTGCCTTCAGTTTGAGACATCTTTATTCCTCCTTAGTAGAATAGCAGTAAAGTTGATGCTATTCCTGTTCCTTAAAAAAAGACGGAAAAGCATGTTTCAAAGTATACCAAAAGGGGAAGATATACTTTGAAGTCAAGACTTAAAGGGAAGACTATCTCCCTTTAAGGTGTGTCCCATTGCATGGTGTTATTTGGTAAATAGAGAGTATTAAACTACAGATCATTTAGCTACTAAACATTCTAGTAAAACATGATCTACAAACTCTTGATCAAATATCTTTTCAAGATGTTCTAGGACTGTTAAATAGATAACCCCGTTCCCCTCAAGCTTTGGCGAAAAACCAAGAGGAACAGTTCTTTTGATCAGTTGAGCGTATAACTCAGGCTCAGAAAGCGCTCTTCCGAAATGATTATTTGCCCAAACCTTAATGAGCGCCAGTGCACCGGAAATATGGGGGGCGGCCATAGAAGTTCCGGTTAGTCTAGCATATTTCCCATTTAAATAGGTGGATAAGATTTCTTCGCCCGGTGCAACTAAATCAATTTCATCATGAGAGTTTGTGAAATCGCTAGAAAGCCGTTCGAAATTAATCGCTCCTACACAAATAACTTCATTATAACGTCCGGGATATGCGAATTCATCCGTACTATCATTGCCATCTCCCTCATTCCCGGCAGCGCAAACGACGAGGATATTATGAGCAATTGCAAGTTTTATCGCTTCATATAGTTTAGGATTGTCAACAGGACCTCCTAGCGACATTGAAATAATATCCACTTTTTGTTCAATCGCATAATGAATCCCACCGATGATCCAATCATATTGGCCAGACCCGCGTTTATTGAGAACTTTTACTATTAATAAACTTGCTGCGGGAGCGACTCCAACTACGCCAACGTTATTTTCACTTGCTGCAATAGTTCCTGCGACATGCGTACCATGGCCGTTATAGTCATTGTATTGTTCAGGATTACCTCCATCATCATCTGTGAAGTTTTTCCCACCAATAATGCGGTCTTTTAAATCGGGATGGTGTATATCACACCCAGTATCCAAAACCGCAATCGTCACACCTTCTCCTTTCGTTTCTTGCCAAATTTTCGGTGCTTGAATTAATTCAATTCCCTCTGGAACTTGACTTACTTCATTTAGCTGTTCATTTACAAGGAATGGGATTGCGCGAACTAATGGTTTCATTTTTTCTCCCCCTCAGGATTTTTAATAAATGGTTTAAAAAATAAGAATGGACTAAAAATGGAGCCAATCCAAGACATAGAGAATCAATAAATGTTTTCTTTGGAATCTTTTTCAATTGTACATTTACTGTTTTTCAGTTTAAGGACTTGTAAATGCGTATATATTCCCCAACAAACGATTATCGAAAGTATCCAGTATTTTTTTGAAAGCTGTAAAACCAACGCGATGAACTCACCCATTTTCAAATATGCAGCAGGAAACATAAGACTAGAAATGGTGGCAATAACCCCGACCCATGGCAACCACCAGCTATTCGAATTGGCCCATTTTTTGAATTTCTTCATCTTGCTTACCTCCTTTCTAGTAAGTGACTTAATGAGTCGTTTATCGTCGTAAAACCGATGCCAGGCAACATATTAGAAAGGAAGCTGTAGATTAAAGAATGTTCCCACCCCCTTTTGAAAATGCTCAGTCCACTTGTGTTCCATTAGGGAAAGGAAATAGGATAATGAATCATGAAGACAAAGATTTTACTGTATGATAAGGAAACAAAATAAAATATCTGTACGATTTGTCTGGGTGTAGGCTTGGCCAATTAAATTGTTAACAATCTGCTCTTATTGGGAGCCTGTTTGAGGTTAATCTTGAGGTTAGTTTTTGTTTACCCACTTGGATGACCAGGAAACCAAATATTCAGAAAACAGTGCTTAGCATCTAGGTAAGACATTTATGCAATAAGACCTTAGGCTAATGCTGTCTAGTAATAAAGAATTGCTAACTATGGGATTTAATGATTTCCCACGTTTTTCTAAATTCAAAAGTCATATATTTACAGTACTACTTAATTCGATAAACAATCCTCCAATATCTTTAAAATTTAACAAAGGCCAAAAGGAGGATTGAAAATACTCCCCCTATTTAGAATAATCATTATTGAAGGTTCTCAACGTTTGATTGGTTATGGCATCTTTTGGAGGTGAAAAATTGAAGGCGGATGCTGTTTTTGAAGGTGGTGGGGCTAGAGGAATTGCTTTTATTGCAGCTATTCAAGCAATGGAAGAGCAAAACGTAGAATGGGAAAGCTTAGCGGGCGGGAACATCAGCTGGAGCGTTGACAATGATATACGCCCCAAAGTTGATAAAAGGGGCGTTGTTTTAATCGAGTTGAATTAAACAGCCTTACAAACCCACCCACCAAACATATTCGTCGTAAAGAACTTTGCAATGTTGCCAAAACCAGCTTCCGTCAACATTTCAAGGATTTTTTCTTCGGCAATAAAAGAGAGTCCCCTCACCGTTTGTTCCATTTCGTCTACTTCTTGTTC
The DNA here is from genome assembly GCF_001753205.1 of Sporosarcina ureilytica. GTDB lineage: Bacteria > Bacillota > Bacilli > Bacillales_A > Planococcaceae > Sporosarcina > Sporosarcina ureilytica. Next base: position 715,880 of record NZ_CP017560.1, read on the forward strand.
TGTTAAATGAGTCGAATCAAGCCAGTACGCTTTCCACAATGAGAAGAGTTCATCAAATTCAGTGCTGTCAGGATTTCCGTACATCGAAGCCAAAACGAACGGCGCACCACTTTTCAACCGTTTGCGGATACCCTTTAATTGGCGGAGCTTTTCCGCATCCTCTTCGATAAAATGTAAGACGAGCATAAATGTGGCCGCATCATATAAGTGAGTCGCTTCAACATCTTCAATTGTTCCTTCGATAAAATGAACGCAATCCAGTAATTGTAATTGCTTTGCTTTATCCCGTGCCAAATCTAGCATGGCCGGAGCAGGGTCCACTGCGGTAAACTGCCAGTCTAGATTTTGCGGGCCAAAAATCGCCAGTTCCGTTCCACCTCCAGCCCCCACAATGAGGACTTCACTTTCTTGCTGAATATGTTTTCGAAAATATGCTTGAACGAGACGGAATAACGCGTCATACGTCGGCAGTGTGCGACGAACGCCTTTATCATATTCAGTCGCCATTCCTGAATCAAAGTTCATTTGATTTGTCATGCTATCAAGTCCTATCTAATTTGAGATATTAGTATCCTTCGAGATAAATGATAGAAATCCTTTGTATGAGTATTTGAAAAGTCTATTTAAATTAATAACGCTGTGCTACGATAAATAAAAGAAAAAGAATTCGAAGGGGCGAATGATATGTGGACGCAGGAAGAAATACATGAACAAATCCAAATGATAAACGGTAAAGAATCTCCGAGTCTTGTTATTAAAAATGCGACGTATTTACATTCAGTCTATAAAGAATGGCTTACTGGAAATATTTGGGTACATAAAGATAGAATTGTATATGTTGGTAAAGAAATGCCGGAAGTTATAAAGCAGACAGAAGTGATCGATGCAACCGGTAAGAAAATTGTACCAGGTTATATCGAGCCGCATGTGCACCCTTTTCAATTATACAATGCACAAACATTTGCAGCGTTCGCAGGTGCGCTCGGAACAACAACATTTATATCGGACAATCTCCCGTTCTTTATAGGTCATGACCGTAATACGGCTTTTTCAGTCTTGGATCAATTAAAGAAACAACCATTTTCCTTTTATTGGTGGGCAAGAATGGATTCACAAACCGTTTTGAAAGACGAGAAAGAAATGTTTAATCAGCAGGAGATTTTGCCGTGGCTTTTACGCGATGATGTCCTAATGGCTGGCGAATTAACAGGATGGCCGCGTTTATTGGGGGGAGATCCCAATTTATTTGCAATGGTGCAAGCCGCGAAGCAAACGGGCAAGAAAGTCGAAGGACATCTTCCAGGCGCTTCTGAAAAAACATTGGCCCGTATGAAACTGCTCGGTGTTGATGGAGACCACGAAGCGATGACAATTGAAGACGTTAAATCGCGATTACTGCATGGATATGCGGTGACATTACGCCATTCATCGATTCGTCCGGACTTACCCCATCTATTAAAAGAGATTGTGGCGAATAAACTAGATGTTTTCGATCATATCATGATGACAACAGATGGTTCCACGCCGTTATTTCATCAAGACGGCGTGATGGATAAATGTATTCAAGTAGCATTAGATGCTGGAGTACCTGTCATAGATGCTTATTTAATGGCATCCTACAATGTGGCACGTTACTATGATATGACAGATTATCATGGACTTATCGCGACGGGCCGCTACGCAACGCTTAATTTTTTAGAAGACGTGGCAAACCCTGTACCGACAGATGTTTTATCTAAAGGTGTTTGGTTGAAAAAAGATGGACAAGTGCAAGATGCATTCCATCCAATTGATTGGTCAGTACTCAGTCCATTTGCCCCGAAATTTGACTTGTATCACGAAGACTTTACGTTTGACCATGCGGTTGGCATTGAGATGGTGAATGATGTCATAACGAAGCCGTATGAAATTACAATAGATACGTCCGAAGAAGTACTTTCCGATGACCATGATGAAAGTTTTATTATGCTACTTGATCGTGATGGGAAGTGGCGTTTGAACACACTCATTAAAGGATTCGCTTCGCATGTAGAAGGATTTGCGTCTTCTTATTCCAACACTGGAGATATGATATTAATTGGAAAAGATAAACGAGCCATGCAGCAAGCTTTTGAGGAAGTCAAACGGATTGGTGGCGGAATGGTCCTCATTGAAAATGAAGCACCGATTGTTACGTTGCCGCTTCCGATTGCCGGTGGTTTATCGAATGAACGAGTCGAAGTTTTAATTGAACAGGAAACTGTTCTAAAAGACGCTTTAAAAGAACGCGGATATCATCATACGGACGCGGTTTATACATTTTTATTTTTACAATCAACACATTTACCGTATGTGCGAATGACGCCAGTTGGCATTTATGATGTAATGAAAAATAAAGTACTTGTTCCCATAACGGAAAGATAGGAGAAAATGATGAAAATATCTGTAAAAGCGTTTAGTTTATTGGCGATTATGTTGCTTCTTCTTGCCGCTTGTTCAAAGCAAAAGGAATCAGAGCAACCCAATGAAACAAAGGAAGATCATCCAGGAGAGATAGAAGTTGAATTGTATAAGGCGCCATTTACTGGGTTAATGTTCGAAGAAGAGAAAAAGATGCGCCCAGTACTTGCAACGATTAATAACCATCCAGATGCGAGACCGCAATCTGGTTTGAGTGATGCGGATATGATTTATGAGTTGATTACTGAAGGGAATTCAACGAGGTATTTAGCGTTATTCCAAAGTGAATTACCTGATGAAATTGGACCGATTCGTAGTGCAAGAGATATGTTTATTCATATGGCGAAAGGGCTCGATGCTTTTTACATAGCGCATGGCTACAGTCCCGATGCGTTAGCGCTTTTAAAATCGGGTTATGTTGACCATGTGAACGGTATGCAGTATGATGGAACACTTTTTAAACGTTCGACGGATCGTAAGGCGCCCCACAATTCGTATATTTCTGGTGAAAATATTCGCGTTGCCGCTGAGCAAGAAAACGCACCGATGATGATTGAAAAAATGCCATCACTTTCTTTCCATGAATCTATTGAAAGTGCTAAAATAGAAAAGAATGCGTCAACGGTTACCGTTCAAAATGGCTCACATCCAGTATTTACAAGTACGTATACGTATGATGAACAAACGGGGAGCTATGTACAATCGGTAAACGACGTTCAAACGATTGATAAGGCAAACGGAAAGCCAATTGAACTTACGAATATTCTTGTTTTTGAAGCTGCGCATCAAACGATTGACGCGGAAGGTAGACAAGCGATTGATCTTGAATCTGGTGGTAAAGCACGCCTTTTTCAGGCTGGCGGAGTGAAAGATATAGAATGGACGAATGTCGATGGGATGTTAGTTCCAGTTGAAAATGGTGTAACTGTTAAACTTGTCCCCGGGAAAACATGGATTCATATCATTAAAACAGATCCTGGAATTGAAGCAAATGTTTCATATACACCATAAATCTTATAAGAGAGTGGGGATGAAATATGCAATTAGATAAAATTCGTGGACCTCAAACGGACCAACTTTTTGAAGCAATTTTACAATTGGAAAATGTGGAAGAGTGCTATGAATTTTTCGATGACCTTTGTACAATTAGTGAGATTCAATCACTCGCTCAGCGTTTAGAAGTCGCGAAAATGCTTCATTTAAAGAAAACATATGACACAATACAACTCGAAACTGGCGCAAGCACCGCCACGATTTCACGTATACGACGTTGCGTGGACTATGGGTCGGGTGGTTATAATAAAATTATAGAGCGTCTAAATGCGAATGAAGAGGAAAAATAAAGTAAACATGAGAAACTAAATGGAAACATCTTTAATCAGTCAATATCCTAGGATAATTGTTTAAAGATGTTTTTGTTTACTAATTTTAGATCGTGCTCCTTTATTGAAAGTTTTATAAAAAATGGGGAATTTAGGAGAGGGATAAATGTTTAAGCGTACTTTAAATTGTTCTATTTGTGGGAGAGAAGTAGAAGATTACGAAGAAATCTATACGAAGATGCAGGCACCTAAAGCAGGTATGGTTGAAATTAAGGCATATTTAATAAACAACAGCGAAATCACTTGTAAAGATTGTTATAAGAGAGAGTAGCAATTTTAGCTGTCTCCAATTATGGGGAGTGTATATATATACAACTATTAATTAACAACATTGCATTTCACTACAAGCAGATGCATTCCGTGGATGTAAAATCGACTCATACAAAGAAAATATAAATGCAACCGGTCAGGGAAAGAATCTGACCGGCTTTTTTGGTATAATGGTTTGACGAACTTAAATGGTTAGGTGGTTGACAATGGATTATACAAAATGGCGTCATGCCTTTAAATTAGACCCTGCCAAAGAAATTTCCGACGAAGACTTGGAACAAGTCGCTGAATCGGGAACGGATGGCATTATTGTAGGGGGAACGGACGATGTGACATTGGAAGGGGTACTTGATTTACTCGTTCGGATTCGGCGTTTTTCCGTACCGTTGGCGTTAGAAGTATCTACGGTTGAATCCGTGACACCGGGATTTGATTATTACTTTATCCCAACAGTATTAAACGCTACAGAAACAAAGTGGATAAACGGTCTTCATCATGCAGCGCTGAAAGAATATGGCCATATGATGAACTGGGAAGAAATTATAGTGGAAGGCTACTGCATTTTAAATCAGGATTGTAAGGCGGCCAAAGTGACGAAAGCGAAGCCGATTACGGACGAAGATGATTTAATTGCTTATGCCCAAATGGCGGAACATCTTTTTAAGCTGCCCGTCTTTTATATGGAGTATAGCGGTACGTATGGGGATGTGGACATGGTCCGTGCCGCGGCCGATATGCTAGACCAAACGAAACTATTTTATGGTGGCGGCATTCAAAATGCCCAAGATGCGAAAGAGATGGCAGAAATTGCAGATACAGTCATCGTTGGCAATATTATTTATGAAGATTTAAAAGTCGCTTTATCAACCGTGAAAGCTGTAAAATCAGTTGTCCGTTCAGAGCACTTAGATGTATAATAAAGAACAAATGTTCCGAAAGGGCGGTTATAAATGAAATCAATAGCAAAGAATTTATTGAACGGGATGAACCCTGAACAAGCACGTGCTGTAAAAGCAACAGAAGGTCCGCTTCTTATTATGGCGGGTGCTGGTTCAGGGAAGACCCGCGTATTAACACATAGAATTGCTTATTTAATCGTTGAAAAAAATGTGTATCCATCTAATATTTTAGCCATTACTTTTACGAATAAAGCAGCACGTGAAATGCGTGAAAGAATTGACGGATTGCTCGGTCCAGGTACGGGAGAACGCATGTGGGTGTCGACGTTTCACTCGATGTGTGTGCGTATATTACGTAGAAATATCGACCAAATCGGATATTCGAAATCCTTTTCAATCCTCGATACAGCGGACCAACTTACCGCGATTAAAAACGTTTTAAAAGAACTGAACTTAGATCCAAAGCAATACGAACCGCGCACGATGTTAAACGCGATTAGTGATGCAAAAAATGAGTGTATTGATGAAAATTCGTACCGGGCGCAAATTAATAAATTTAACCCATATGAAACGAAGATTGCCGACGTATATGAAGGTTATGCGAAAAAATTACGTCAAAACCAATCACTCGATTTCGATGATCTTATCATGAAAACACTTGAACTTTTTGACAAAGTACCAGAAGTACTTAGCTTTTATCAAAATAAATTTCAATATATTCATGTGGATGAGTATCAGGATACGAATAACGCCCAGTATCAATTGGTGAATCAACTAGCGGCAAAATTCGGGAATTTATGTGTCGTTGGTGACTCCGACCAATCCATTTATAGATGGCGCGGTGCCGATATTGGGAATATCTTGTCATTTGAAAAAGATTATAAAGATGCAGAAGTAATCCTACTTGAGCAAAACTACCGTTCCACGAAACGCGTCTTGCAAGCGGCGAACGACGTAATTCTCAATAACCGTTCACGTTACGATAAACAACTACGAACTGATAACGCAGAAGGTGACCCGATTTACGTCTATAAAGCGAGCGACGAAAAAGCCGAGGCACAGTTTGTCGTAGGAAAAATTCTTGAACTTCAAAAAGAAGAAGGCTTATCACTCGACCAATTTGCGGTGTTATATCGAACGAATGCCCAATCACGTGTTATTGAAGAATATCTTGTTAAATCGAATATTGATTATACAATCGTTGGCGGAACGAAATTCTATGATCGAAAAGAAATTAAAGATTTACTCGCTTATTTACGTTTAATTGCCAACAACGAAGATGACTTAGCACTTAGTCGAATTATTAATGAGCCAAAACGGGGCATTGGTGCAACTTCCTTTGAACGAATGGCCAGATTTGCAATTGAGCATGACCGTTCGATTTTTGATGCATTACAAGAGTCCGATTTTATGGGGCTAACAGGACGTGCCGCGAATGAAGTGGCGAAGTTCCGTGAGATGATTGAAGGATTCACGAAAATGCAGGAGTATTTACCGGTATCTGAGCTTGTCGAAGAAGTAATTGATAAAACGGGCTACCGTGCGATGTTAAAGAAGGAGAAAACGATTGAAGCAGAAAGCAGATTAGAAAATATTGAAGAATTCCTTTCTGTTACGCAAGCATTTGAGAAGCGTTCTGAAGATGAAGATAAATCACTCGTAGCCTTTTTAACTGACTTAGCCTTAATTGCGGACATCGATTCACTTGATAATGAGGAGAATAAAGAAGCTGAAAAAGTTGTCTTAATGACGATGCACGGTGCTAAAGGACTTGAATACCCAGTCGTTTTCATTATTGGTATGGAAGAAAACGTCTTCCCGCATTCACGTTCGATGGATGACCATGAGGAAATGGAAGAAGAAAGACGACTTGCATATGTCGGCATTACACGTGCCGAACAAAAGCTTTATTTAACGTCGGCGCGTTATAGAATGCTTTACGGGCGTTCAAGCTATAATCAACCATCTAGATTTATCGGGGAGATTTCTGAAGAGGTTATTGAAAACCTATCTGACGATCATGCTATTTCATTCGGCGGCGGAATACAAAGCCGTTCAAAAGCGCCTGCTAGACGTTCAGCTGTAAAAAGACCCGCCTATCAAGCAAGTGGTGGCGAGAAGATGGGCTGGCGCGTTGGCGATAAAGCGAACCATAAAAAATGGGGTACGGGAATGGTTGTAAGTATTACAGGGGCGGGAGAAGAGATAGAACTCGATATCGCATTTCCAAACCCAATCGGTATTAAACGGTTACTAGCAAAATTTGCTCCCATTGAAAAGGTGCGAAAGATTTAGGAGGAAAGATGAATGGATAGAATTGAACTTGAAAAGCGAGTGGAAGAGTTAAATCATCTCCTCCATAAGTACGCTCATGCTTATTATACGCTCGATAAACCACTCGTTTCCGATGCAGCTTATGATGAGTTGTTTCAAGAACTACTGGCAATCGAAACAGAGCATCAAGATTTACGGTTTCCAGATTCACCAACAGCACGCGTTGGTGGCGAGATACTTTCAGGTTTCGGTAAAGTCACGCACGAAAATCCGATGCTAAGTTTAGCGAATGCCTTTAATGAGCAAGACTTACGTGATTTCGACAGACGCGTCCAAGAAGCAACATCGCCAAACGTTTCCTATATTTGCGAATTAAAAATCGATGGCTTAGCCATTTCGCTTAGATATGTAGATGGGCGATTTGTACAAGGCGCAACACGCGGGGATGGGACGGTCGGCGAAGATATTACGGAAAACTTGAAAACAATTCGTACCGTTCCGCTGCGCCTTCAAGAACCCGTTTCCCTTGAAGTACGCGGGGAAGCTTATATGCCTAAAGGGTCTTTCGTCAAACTAAACGAAGCACGTGACGAAGCAGGTGAAGAACCATTTGCCAATCCACGAAATGCGGCGGCAGGATCACTTCGTCAATTAGATCCGAAGATTGCGGCGAGTAGAAACTTAGCCATTTTTGTTTACGGAATAGGCGGAGATGGTAGCGAATATGGCGTCGATAGCCATTCTGATGCACTAGATTACACACATACATTGGGCTTTCAAACGAATAAAGAAAGACGTCGTTGTGCCAGTATCGATGAAGTCATCACCTATATCGAAGAATGGACGGAAAAAAGGACATCTTTAGATTATGAAATTGACGGCATCGTTGTTAAAGTAGATTCATTTGAAGACCAAGAACAACTCGGTTTTACGGCGCGTAATCCGAGATGGGCAATCGCTTATAAGTTCCCGGCTGAAGAAGTGATGACAAAGTTAACAGATGTCGAATTAAGTGTGGGGAGAACAGGTGTCGTCACACCGACCGCAATTCTTGAACCAGTCCTCGTAGACGGGACAACAGTTGGACGAGCTTCATTGCATAATGAAGATTTGATTAAAGAAAAAGATATTCGGATTGGTGATACGGTCATCATCAGAAAAGCTGGAGACATTATTCCAGAAGTCGTTGCACCAATTATTGAAAGTCGAACTGGGGATGAAGTGCCATTTGCGATGCCTGAAAATTGTCCGGAATGCGATTCAGAACTTGTACGGTTGGATGAAGAAGTCGCTTTACGTTGTGTAAACCCTCAATGTCCGGCACAAATGAAAGAAGCAATTATCCACTTTGTTTCTCGAAATGCGATGAATATTGAAGGGATTGGCGAGCGCATTGTTGAGCAATTGTACCGCGCAGAACTTGTTCATGATGTTGCGGATTTATATACATTAACGAAAGACCAATTAATTGAACTTGAGCGTATGGGTGAAAAATCTGTCTCCAATTTATTAACGGCCATTGAACAATCGAAAGAAAATTCATTAGAAAAATTATTGTTTGGTCTAGGCATTCGTCATGTTGGGGTAAATGCTGCAACGATTTTAGCAGAAGAGTTTGGTACACTCGAGGCGCTAATGCAAGCCGATGAAGAAAAACTTGTTACAATTCATGAAATCGGCGACAAAGTCGCGGAATCAGTGACGACTTATTTTAATAACGAAGATGTACTTTCGGTCATACAAAAACTAGAAAGCGCAGGCTTAAACTTAAGGTATAAAGGGTTGACGCAAGAAGATGTCCCAAGCGAAGGGCCATTTGTTGGCAAAACAATCGTTTTAACAGGTAAACTCTATGAAATGACACGCGGAGAAGCGAAAAAGCAAATTGAAGCACTTGGCGGGAAAGTAACAGGAAGTGTTAGTAAAAATACAGACATTGTTGTCGCTGGGGAAGCGGCGGGGTCTAAGCTTGTCCGTGCACAAGAACTAGAAATTACCGTTTGGGATGAGGCGCAACTCATAGAAGCGTTAGGGGAAATTTAAAGATGAAAAGACTATTAATGTTACTAGGACTCGTTGCAGTGTTAATGATTTCCGGTTGTATCCCTGGCATCGATAAAAGTGACGATGAAGTGGTACAGGACAATGAGGAAGCGGCTGAAGAAACAGTCATCATTCCTGACGTACAACTAAAAGGTGAATATTACCGAACGCTTCTACCCTTCAAGAAAAGTGCGAGTCGTGGGCTTATCGTTAACAACATTCATACAAAATATGATATGCGGGAAGTAGAAGAAGGACTGTTACGTCTCTCTACACAACGATTTTCGCCAGACGATCATTTCTTTCAAGAAGGGCAATATATAACGGAAGACATGGCCATGTCTTGGATTCGGAGAAATTCTGAAGATAATCCCGAAGGACTTAATCCCGCGGTTACAGCCAACATGACAGATGATGAAATTGCTGACAAAGCGCCTATTTATTTAGCGCATATTGTAGAGCAAAACTATCTTGTCATGACGAAAGAAAACAAAGTCCGCTTAGATGGTATTTCAATCGGGCTGGCAATGAACTCGATTTATTATGCACGAGGCGGAAGTGAGACGGCTATTTCAGATAGTGTGCTTGAAGAACAAGGTACGTTGATGGGCGAGGAGATTGTTAAACGTCTTCGTTCGATTGAAGGGTTAGAAAATATTCCAATTGTCGTCGGTTTATTTAGACAAGAAAGCAATAACTCAATTGTGCCTGGACACTATTTCGCAACTGCCGTGGCTGAAGGTGGAAAAGGGCCTTCAGGATGGAAAAAAGTCGATGAACGATATGTCATATTTCCATCGTCATCTAATGACGAGAAGTACAGGGATGTAAACACAGCATTTCAAAATTTCAAACAGGCGATTGACGATTACTTCCCGAGCTTTGTTAATGTTATTGGTCGTGGGCATTATGCAAATGGGACATTGCGTTCATTGGAAGTCGAAATTCCGATCCAATTTTTTGGAACGAGTGAAATCATCGGCTTTGTTCAATACTTAACAAGCCAAATTCCGAAGTATTTACCAGATGTGCATATTGAAGTAAGTGTCACGTCGATTAATGGACCTGAAGCGCTTATTGTGATGGAAAGTGGCAAAGAAGAGCCTTACGTCCACATTTACGGCTATTAATTCTTTCCATCACTTTTCTTGAGTGCTATGATTAAGGATGCGAGTAATTGATAAGGAGGAGTCACCATGTCGACATTAACAAGAGAAGAAGTGTTAGCAGTTGCCGATCGTGCAATGCTTGAACTAACGGATGAAGAAGCGGATATGTATGCAGAGGAATTATCTACATTTATTAGCTATGCAGATAAGTTGAATGAACTGAATACAGATCACGTTGAACCGATGACACATGCGCTTCAACAAAAGAACGTAATGCGTGAGGATGTTGTACAAGATGTGTTAGCGCGTGAAGAGATGTTAGCGGGCGTTAAGGAACATAAAGACGGAGAAATTAAAGTTCCAACAATCCTTTCATAATGATGCACAAGGAGGAAAAAAGATGACATTATTAAATAAAACAACAGCGGAACTTCAAGAACTGCTACATAATAAAGAAGTTTCGGTTAAAGAATTAACTGAAGCAACCTATGAACGTGTTGCGAAAACAGACGAAGATGTGCAAGCCTTTATTTCGTTAAATAAAGAGCAAGCGCTCGAACAAGCAGCACAATTAGACAACGAACCTGTTGAAAACCGCGGACCTCTTTTTGGGCTACCACTTGGGGTGAAGGATAATATCGTAACAAAAGGGATTACGACAACGGCTGCAAGTCGCATGCTAGAAGATTTCGTACCTGTTTACGATGCAACGGTTGTTGAAAGATTGAACAAAGCAGGAATGGTTTCAGTTGGTAAATTAAACTTAGACGAGTTTGCGATGGGCTCGACAACAGAAACATCGGCATATAAAATAACACGCAACCCTTGGAATCTTGACCATGTACCAGGAGGTTCTTCAGGCGGTTCTGCAGCAGCAGTAGCGGCAGGAGAAATTCCATTTGCACTTGGGACGGATACAGGCGGTTCCATCCGTCAACCTGCTGCATTTTGCGGCATTGTTGGCATGAAACCAACTTATGGACGCGTATCCCGTTCTGGTCTCATTGCACTAGCTTCATCATTTGACCAAATTGGTCCAATGACACGTACAGTTGAAGATAATGCGCTTTTATTACAAGCAATTGCTGGGTTAGATGCGAAAGATTCATCGTCTTCACCAATCGAAGTGCCTAATTACAAAGAAGCTTTAACGGGCGACATCAAAGGATTAAAAATTGGTGTGCCGACTGAATATTTAGGTGAAGGTGTAAGTGAAGAAGCAAGGGCAGCGACACTTGAGGCGTTGAAAGTATTAGAATCACTTGGCGCAATTGTTGAAGAAGTATCTCTTCCACACTCAACGTATGCATTGCCTGCTTACTATTTCATTACCTCTGCTGAAGCCTCTTCAGGATTAGCGCGTTATGATGGTGTTCATTATGGGTACCGTTCAGAAAACGCTAAAAACCTGGACGAGATTTATAGAAAATCACGTGCTGAAGCATTTGGTCATGACGTAAAACGTCGTATTCTACTCGGAACGTACACATTAGGTGCGGGTCACTACGACGATATTTATAAAAAAGCACAACGCGCAAGAGCGCTCGTTGCACAAGACTTTGCAGATGCTTTTGCAAAATATGATGTCTTAATTAGCCCTGCTGCACCAACGACAGCAATGAAAATTGGTGAAGACTCTGTAGATATCGTGACGAAATTTATGAGCGATATTTTAACAACGCCAATTAACCTTGCAGGCGTACCAGCCATTTCAGTTCCATGTGGTTTTTCAAATGAACTTCCACTTGGCCTGCAAATTATCGGGAATCATTTTGATGAGGCATTGATTTACAAAGTGGCACATGCGTATGAACAAGCGACTGATTTTCATACTCGCACTCCAGCCATACGGGAGGAGAAATAATTATGAATTTCGAAACAGTCATCGGACTTGAAGTCCACGTCGAATTAAAAACGAACACAAAAATCTTTTCATCTGCGCCATCCCATTTCGGAGCAGAACCAAATGCGAACATTCACGCGACAGACCTTGCGTATCCAGGTGTACTGCCAGTATTAAATAAAGCTGTAGTCGATTTTGGTATGAAGGCTGCGATGGCACTTAATTGTGAAATTGCCGATGTGATGCATTTTGACCGTAAACATTATTACTATCCGGACAATCCGAAAGCTTACCAAATCTCACAAGAAGATCGTCCAATTGGTGAGCACGGCTGGGTAGAAATTGAAGTAGATGGCAAGAAGAGAAAAATCGGGATTACGCGTATTCACCTAGAAGAAGACGCTGGAAAACTGACACATACAGATGAAGGCTATTCACTTGTCGACTTAAACCGTCAAGGGACGCCGCTCATTGAAATCGTATCAGAACCAGATATTCGTTCACCGGAAGAAGCGTATGCTTTCTTGGAAAAATTAAAAGCAATTATTGAATATACTGGCGTATCCGATGTTCGTATGGAAGAAGGTTCATTACGTTGTGATGCGAACGTTTCCCTTCGTCCTTACGGTCAAGAGGAATTTGGAACAAAAACAGAGTTGAAAAACTTGAACTCTTTCAACTTTGTTCGTAGAGGACTCATTCACGAAGTCGCACGTCAAACTGAAGTGTTACTATCTGGCGGCGAAATTTTACAAGAAACGCGCCGTTATGATGAAGCAACAGGGAAAACAATTCTTATGCGTGTGAAAAGCGGAGTGGATGACTACCGTTTCATCAATGACCCGGACTTACCGGAAGTTTATATTGATGAAGACTGGAAAGCCCGCATTCGTGCGGAAATTCCAGAGTTGCCAGATGCGCGTAAGGCACGTTATATTAATGAGCTTGATTTACCTGAATATGATGCAATGGTTCTCACGTTAACGAAAGCAATGTCTGACTTCTTCGAGGCGACAGTTGCTGCAGGTGCTGATCCAAAACTTGCCTCTAACTGGCTCATGGGTGACGTTTCCGCGTACATGAACGCTGAACAAAAAGAACTGAGCGAATTAGCGCTAACGCCAGAAGGATTAACAGGCATGATTAAACTAATCCAAGACGGGACAATTTCATCTAAAATTGCGAAAAAAGTCTTTAAAGAACTCGTTGAAAAAGGCGGGGACGCAGAGGAAATCGTCAAAGCGAAAGGGCTTGTACAAATTTCCGACGAAGGCGCACTTCGCAAGATGGTCACAGAAGTACTTGAAGCAAACCCACAATCAATCGTGGACTTCAAAGAAGGAAAAGGCCGTGCACTTGGTTTCTTAGTAGGACAAGTCATGAAGGCGTCTAAAGGACAAGCAAACCCACAACTTGTGAATAAAATACTTGCAGAAGAAATTGAGAAACATTAAATGAATTCAAACGTCCTATTGTTAGTAGAGAATGCTAACATAGGGCGTTTTTTTCTCATCGTAATTTTTAATAACAATACATATGATTAAATAAATGGAGAAATTGTGTACAATATACTCATATGCTTCTTTAGTAGGAACGAACGAGTTGCTTGAAACAATTGGAAAACGTACAATAGAGGAAGTATGAAGTGAACGCGAATTGTAAGAATTAATGTTTTGTTAACATTTATATAAAGGCGTCTCAGTTGATTAAATTACGCCTGTGGATATCTATATCATTTTAAAATAGTAAAAACATGAAATAGAAAGGGATTAGACAAATGAAACGTGCACGAATCATTTATAATCCGACAGCTGGACGAGAAATTTTTCGGAAGCATATCGGCGAAGTGTTAGAAAAGCTTGAAATAGCTGGCTATGAAACATCTTGCCATGCGACAACAGCGGAAGGTGACGCCACTGTGGCGGCGAGAAAAGCTGTAGAACGTGAATTTGATCTCATTATTGCAGTAGGGGGAGATGGCACACTCAACGAAGTTATTGCAGGTGTAAGCCCCTTTGAAAAACGACCACGGATTGGGCTCATTCCGATGGGAACGACAAATGATTTTGCAAGAGCATTAAGAATTCCTCGCGATATTGACGAGGCGGTCGATATCATTGTAAAAGGCGATACGATTCCAGTCGATGTTGGGATGATGAATGAGCGATATTTTATTAATATTGCTGGTGGCGGACGCGTTACAGAATTGACGTATGATGTCCCAAGCAAGTTAAAAACCATGCTCGGTCAATTGGCTTATTATCTAAAAGGAATTGAAATGTTGCCGTCGATTAATTCATCACATGTCAAGATTGAATACGACGGTGAAGTATTTGATGATGAGGCGATGTTATTTCTCGTAGGATTAACAAATTCAGTAGGCGGTTTTGAAAAGTTAGCGCCTGATTCAAGTCTCAATGACGGTAAATTCACATTACTCATATTAAAGAAGTGTAATATCGCTGAATTTATTCGTGTGGCTTCTCTGGCGCTACGCGGTGAACATTTGGACGATCCGCTAGTGATTTCCGCAAAAGCTGAGAAAATAACGGTTACTTCTCCAGCAAAAGTTCTACTGAACCTAGACGGCGAGTATGGTGGTGTACTGCCGGCGACATTCCGAAATTTATATCGTCATATTGAAATGTTTGCCCCAATTGATTCTTTGCGTCCTGAAGATTTAATTACAATAGAAAAAGAATAAATTATATGAGGGTGCGAATAGGGGATACATTATTACAAATAAAAGCTATATCGATGTGATTCATAAGGGAAATCACATTGATATAGCTTTGTTAAATTAAGAGTGGAATCGCTTGGTCTTGGTTTGCCGCAAGATCCGGGAGTTGCTTAATCGGTACAAAACGTAGGCAAAAGATCAAATCTTTGTCCTTTCCGTTCCCTTCTACCCGATGCTCCCACGCGTCTAATGATTTACCAATATAAGTTAAATGAAATATATTTCTTTCATAAACTGTTTTTTTGTTTTTTGGGAAGTAATTTGTTTTATTCACTTTGCCTTTCAATTCGAGATGGTCCCTTGGAATTCCTGTTTCTTCTTCAATTTCTCGGTAAAGCGCATCAATAATAAGTTCGTCGTTTTCAATTGTTCCACCAGGCACTTGTAATCCTGCCTCTCCATGATGTTTATGTTCAAATACTAAAAGTTCCCAATTTGGTTCTTCTCCTCGCGTAATATAGGCGAGTACCTTTCTTTTTCTTTTCATTAATTGTCACCTCTTTTTATGTGTACATTCCACAATACCAAATATTCACTCAATTCTCAAGTGTTTTATAAAATAGATTATTAGCTGTTTTGAAAGAAGAATTAACATAATCGTTATATAACCTTAATTCAACATAGGTAAACGTTTTTTCTGCTTTTATATTGTGTGGAATTTAAGAAATTAAACGTGCGTTATGAAATCGTTTTTTAGTACAAAGTGCTAAAAAATTAAAAAAGAACCTAATACTTCTTAATAAAAAACAGACATCATCGTGTTCTGGCGTCTGTATTTTCATACGTACCGTGGTAAACTAAAGGCAGAAGAATTTTGGAGGAAAAATAATGGCATATATTGTAAATAAAAACGACCGCCTTACGGTCTATGTAGAAGACTTAACTCATGATGGTTCAGGTGTTGCGAAAGTAGATGGGTATCCGCTATTCATTCCGAATGCATTGCCGGGAGAAGAAGTAGAAGTACAAGTGATGAAACCGATGAAAAAATACGGTTTTGCAAAATTAATAGAAGTGAAAAAAGCATCGCCTGACCGAGTAGAGCCGCCGTGTCATGTGTTTTGGGATTGTGGAGGCTGTCAGCTTCAACATTTGTCCTATGAAGCACAACTTGTTCAAAAGCGGAAAACCGTTCGCGATGTGATGGACCGAATTGGAAAACTACCGCATGTTCCAGTGCATCCTGTAAAAGGAATGGACAATCCTTGGCGTTACCGCAATAAATCCCAAATTCCATTTAGCGAAAGTAATGGAGAAACGATTGCAGGATTTTATAAAACACGAACGCATGATATTGTCGATACAGATGTTTGTATTATCCAGAGTGAAGAAGCAGACGAACTGATGTCTACGCTGAAACATAAGCTTCATGAATTAGGCATTCGAGCTTATGATGAAATTAACCACCGGGGAATGCTGCGTCATCTTGTTATTCGAAAAGCTCGGGCTACTGGTGAATTAATGGTCGTCCTCGTTACGCGCACTAAAAAGTTTCCGCAAAAGGAAGCGGTCATTGACGTTATTAAAAACGTTGTTCCAGAAGTTACGTCGATTATGCAAAACGTCAATACGCAAAACACGAATGTCATCTTCGGCGAGGAAACAATTTTATTATATGGAAAACCATATATCGTCGATACAATCGGAGATATACAATTTGAGATTTCCGCACGTTCTTTTTATCAAATAAACCCTGAACAAACGGAAGTATTATACGGACAAGCATTAGAATACGCTCAGCTTACAGGCAATGAAACCGTGATTGATGCATACTGTGGTATCGGCACAATTTCATTGTTTTTAGCTAAACAAGCAAAAGAAGTATACGGTGTCGAAATTGTTCCACAAGCGATTGAAGATGCGAAACGAAATGCAGAATTGAATGCGATTGATAATGCCCATTTTGAAGCAGGTCCCGCAGAAGTCGTCATTCCAAATTGGTATGCAGAAGGGAAGCGCTTTGACGTACTCATGGTCGATCCACCGCGTAAAGGTTGCGATGAAAAATTATTAGAAACAATATTAGAATATAAACCAAAACGAATCGTTTATGTATCGTGTAATCCAGCGACACTCGCCAGGGATTTACGAATCCTGGAAGAGGGAGGATATCGTACGCAGGAAGTGCAACCGGTTGAAATGTTTGCTCAAAGCAGCCATGTCGAGTGTGTAGCTTGGTTGGAGATTTAGATGTGGTTACATTCACTATGATAGGGTGACTATCACGCTCACCCTATCAATAAGTGAGTTCGTTTATTATTTTTATCCTTATACATCTCATTGTCTGCTTTCACAAATAACTCATCCATTTTGCCAATGGATGAATGACTAAACGCATAGCCTTTTGATAATTCTATTTCAAACAATGCGCCTTCATTGTGATTGAAAACGTCGATTTTTAATTGAATCTCATCCAACATCCATTCAACGTATTGAGGATTCGTCTGTACGAGAATTATAGCGAATTCGTCCCCTCCAATTCTTGCTACGATGACATCATCAGTAGCGAATTCTTTTAGGAGTATTGCCGTTTCTTTTATCAATTGATCCCCTACTTTATGTCCATACGTATCATTTACATATTTCAGTTCATCTACATCACAAATCACAATGGCGATAGGTACGTCTTCGGCTTTATCGAATATACCGACTTGTGTTTCAAAATGTTCACGGTTATGCAGGTCCGTCAAACTATCATGCGTTGCTCTATACTCCAATTGCTGTTGCAGGATTACTTTGTCATTAATATTACGAATGATGCCTTGGAGTGCGACCATTTTACCGTCTTTATAAATTGGCGTCGCATATTCTTCAAAACAAATATATTCTCCGTCATCATTTCTCCACCTTTGAATAATGGGCTTGCTAAAATCGAGTTCGCCAGCCTCTTTTTTTACCAAAATATGATAATCATCCGGATGAATAATTTCAAAGGCCCTTCTTGGATTTTTCATGCTATCCTCAATCAAGGTGGGGCTCAACAACGTCTCGATTGCCGGACTAATATATCGATATTTAAACTCTGGTTTAACTTCACAATAGTAAATGATGTCTTTGGAATTTTCGACTAAATGCTCGATTGTTTTTAAATAATCTATTCGCTGTTTTAACCGTTTCCAAAACTTCTTTAGTTGTAAACCAATCGTAAAGAGAATGGCAATACCAAACAAGTACATTAAGAATTCTATGATCACTGGAAATTCCCTTTCTTTCCTTAGTTTTAACCTCTTATAGGCATGTTCTTGAAATGCAGTTGTTTCCGAATGTTATTTCATTTATTGCACTTTTATTTATTCATTATACTTGGTTTCTACTCATTTTTGTTAACTATTGGAAAGTTAAATATGGCCAGTCAATAAAACAATCGTGTAAATTAGAATAAACATGAATATCATGAATGTTTGAGTGTTGTTTGGGTGACTGGCACGAAATTTTGAGGAGGATGACAATGAAATTTTATGATTTGACAAAAGAAGAAAGAAAACAAAGAACTATAGAAATTCAAGATAGCATCCGCGATGAAATAACTAGCAAAGATTTGAACGACATGACCTTACTTTTTGACCATAAAGATACATACTTCCGAAGAGCTGCATACTTAGCTGTTGGGCGAATATATCGTGAAAAGCCTACAATACTTGATGATATTTTACAATGTCTGAATCAATTATTTCAAAATAAGAGTGAGCGAATTCGTCAAACCGTTATAAATTCCTGTGGGGAAATTGCAATGAATGATTTTGAATGTGTGCAAGCATTTTTTGATAAAGGAATGGTAGATCACCATCACTCAGTTAGAAATGCAGTTGTCGGTTCACTAAAAAAAGCTGGGGAGAAAAATCCAGATGAAATATTGCCATATTGCAAAGTGAGTATTGTATCGTCAAATGTAGAAATACGTAGATTGGCCTGTCATGGTCTAGAACTTCGCGGACGTGAGCATCCGGAAGACATCATTGATATTTTGAAGTTGCTCCAATACGAGGAAAATAAACGTGTAAAGGATATGCTTATTCATGTATTAGGGCAGATTAGCTATAAAAAAGGATGCTTATTTTATGTGTCCAAGCAAGTGGAAACTTGGGATAACAAAGAAATCTATCCGTTGTACAAGGAAGAGACGATAGAGGTGCATGGTAGGTATGAAAGGTTTAGTGAATTTACGCAAGCCGAAGTCATCTCTTATTTTGAAACTAGTAAAGGGTGAATATAGAGGTTTACACGGTGAAAAGTATCAGGTACTCAATCAATACGAGCGCCTGATACTCTTTATTTGAAACGTATTGTCTGTATGTCAATCAGTCAGCGATATTTCCTTTAACGCCCACGGTACAAATGGATAAGGTTTTGGTTTTCTCCCCTAGCAAATACATCAACTCTGTTTGGTCCCCAAGACACGGCTGCAGGAGCTGACGTTATGGATCCTCCTAGGTCCTCCCAGTCTACCCAACGAGAACCATTCCATGTTCTTTTATACAGTCTTTGATCTGTTCCTCTTACAAATACATCGAGTTGATTTGGACGGCTTGAAGAAACAGCAGGACCACTTGTCAATACCCCGCCAAGGCTTTCCCAATTACTCCAATTAGATCCATTCCACCATTTGTGAATTAAATCTTGGTTTTGTCCTCTTGCAAATACATCGATGCGGTTTGGTCCCCAAGATACAGCCGCTGGTTCAGAAGTTAGTGTGCCGCCTAGGTCTTCCCAATCCTCCCAGCGAGAACCATTCCACGTTTTTTTATACAGTCTTTGATTTGTACCCCTTACAAATACATCGAGTTGATTCGGACGGCGTGACGAAACAGCAGGGCCACTCGTTAGGGTACCGCCAAGACTTTCCCAATCACTCCAACGACTTCCATCCCACCATTTATGGTATAAACTATTGTCGGTTCCTCTTACGAAAACATCAATTCGATTCGGTCCCCAGGAAACTGCAGCAGGCGCTGACGTTAATACGCCGCCAAGCGTTTCCCAATTGCTCCAACTTCGACCATCCCACCATTTGTGATACAGGCTTTGGTCCGTACCTCTTGCAAATACATCGAGTCGATTGGGTTGCCAAGAAGCGACTGTAGGTGCTGATGTTAATACGCCCCCAAGGTCTTCCCATCCTATCCAGTCGCGACCAGGTTGTTGGCCGCCGTTTCCAAGTTCATTCAACGTGATTTGGATGACCCTCACTAGGATTCGATCGACTACATTTTGCGGGATATTAAATTGCCTATACAGTAGATTTAACCATGGGAATTGGCGCTGAATTTGATTGTAGATTTGGGGTGCAGTTTGATTGGTGTTTGCCTGGTTGAGTGTGTAGTTGACTACGAGACGAAATAAATAATCAGTTATCGCCCGAGGCATCCCGGCTTGATCTAGCTCTGCATATAAGTTGCTGTGCTGCGAACGAAGTATTTGCATAATTTCCTGCGCATTTGGGCGTTGATTCGAAATTGATTGTGGTTGATTCACTGCCATGTGCTGTGGATTTGCAAATGCCTGTTGTTGATTTGCAAATGCCTGTTGTTGATTTGCATACATATACGGATGATTCGCATATAGATGCGGTAGATTATAATAATGTGGTGCTTGATATAAATATCTATACAACTTACTACCTCCTCTATTACAGAGTCAGTATATGCAAGGCAGGGCTTATTTGGTTACCTATGTCATGAACAAATCTAGCAGGTGATTAGGTACACTCTCAATCAGATATGCATAGGATATTTTGATAAAACGTGAAAGGATTGAGAGCAATTTACTATTATCCGTATGGGGTTCAATATCAAAATCCTTATTATGTCAATGCGCATGCCCACGCCCATGCCCAAATGTATAACTATGGTGGACAGTATGGATACTGGAATACGCCAGGTCATGTAGGACAAAGAGACTTCAATGATTATGATGATGATTATGATGAAATAATATCCTTAAGAGATTATGGACCAAGACCGTTTGTAGTGGATATTAATGAAGCAACCAAACAAAACAATACGTTCCGCACGGCATTGTGGACTGGATCACATTTACAATTGACGTTAATGAGTCTTCGTGCTGGTGAAGACATTGGATTAGAAATGCATTCAAACTTAGATCAATTTTTACGTGTTGAAGAAGGCAACGGTGTCGTACGAATGGGAAGTACTCAAAATAACTTAGATTTTGTGAGGTATATTGAAGACGACTCTGCGATTCTCATTCCTGCTGGAACCTGGCATAATATAACGAACACAGGAAATACGCCACTTAAGCTTTACTCAATCTATGCACCTCCAGAACACCCGCGTGGCACTGTCCATACTACAAAAAATGATGCGATGGAAGCGGAAGCGGAGTATGGGCACGGTCATTAAAACAATGTCGCCTATTGTTAAAGGGTGACAGTCACTAAAACTTTCACGTTAATTGTAATAAACGTGACTTTCACGAAAGTCACGAAAGTTTGAGTGACTGGCACGGTTAAAGACAGAAAGATAAGTAAAAGTTAGTGGTCACCACTATCTTTACTTATCTTTTTTGCTATTTCTGCATTAATTTAAACAATATGGGCAAAATAAATATGTAATCTTTATAAAGGGAGGTACAATTATGCATAATTTAACCGAATTAGAAGTTGAAAATTTACGACATCTTATCGGCGGCCATGGCTTAATCGTGAAAAAATTAGAAACGTATGCCCAAAATTGTTCAGACCCGGAACTGAAAACAATATTTGAAAGAGATGCTCAAGCAGCGAAACAAGCAGAACAACAACTGATGTCATTTTTAGGATAGGAGGGTTTAAGATGTTACAAGATAAAGAAATGGTTAGCGATTATTTAGCTGGAATAAATGCAAGTCTCACTGGATATGCAAATATGATATCTCAAGCGAATAACTCAGAACTACGTCAAACTTTAATAAACATGAGAAACCAAGATGAATCAAGACAAAGAGTTATCTATCAATATGCACTTGGAAAAGGTTACTATACACCAGCTGCCCCAGCTTCCCAAGAAGTCATTCAACAAGTAAAAGCCCAGTTATCTTCTCCACAATAATGTTGTATTTAACAAAATAGCATACCCATTATGGTCAAACCGAATCTAGCTTTCATTAGATTCGGTTTTTTGGATTTCAAAGACTTGACAACATACGGTGAGGGGTATATGATAATGCTAGATTAAATACTTCAAAAAACTAATTTTTATTTCGAATAAAACATACCCCTACAGGTAAAGTGTTAAAGGAAAGGAAGCGTTGATAATGAGTAAAAAGATATTGATTGTTGGTGGAGTTGCAGGAGGAGCTTCCGCAGCGGCTCGAGTAAGAAGGTTAGATGAACAAGCCGAAGTGATTATGTTTGAAAAGGGACCACATGTATCTTTCTCAAACTGCGCCCTTCCTTATCATTTGAGCGGTGTTGTAGAAAATAGTGATGACCTTGTATTAATGTCACCAGAAACGTTCAAAAAAAGATACAATATCGAAGCTAGAGTTAGCCAAGAAGTTGTGGCAATTAATCGAGATGCGAAGACCATTATAGTTAAAAATGTACTAACTAATGAAACGTATGAAGAAAGCTATGATAAGTTGGTGCTTTCTACTGGAGCAGCACCAATTCGTCCAAACATAGAAGGCGTTCATAACGATAATGTATTTACAGTACGTAACGTCGTGGATATCCAAAACTTAAATACATTTATTCAACATCGTGGTCTAAAAGATATTGCCGTGATAGGCGGTGGATTTATTGGTGTTGAAGTCGCTGAGAACTTAAAAAAGGCAGGATACAATGTTTCTTTAGTTGAATTTGCGAATCAGATTATGATGCCATTAGATCATGACATGGTGCAAATCTTGCATAAAGAAATGGTAGACAATGGTGTTCATTTAATTTTAAATGACGGTTTGGATAAAATCGGCGAGGGCTATATTCAAACTCAATCAGGGAAAGAAGTAAAGGCAGATGCTGTTGTCATGGCAATTGGTGTAAGACCTGAAGTTACTTTAGCACAAAAAGCAGACCTTGAAATTGGCAGTACAGGCGCGATTAAAGTAGACCATAATTATTTAACGAACGATAAAGATATTTATGCAGTAGGAGATGCGATTGAAGTTTATCACAAACTCACACATACACCTACGCGACTCGCATTAGCAGGTCCAGCGCAAAAGCAAGCAAGAGCAGCGGCAGACCATATGTATGGAATCCCGAACCAAAATAAAGGAGTCATTGGCTCATCTTCTATGCATTTATTTAGTCTCAATACAGCGTCAACAGGATTAAATGAGCGTATGGCTGAAAATGCTGGCATTCGCTATGATTCTGTTTATATTATTCCGGCAGATAAAGTTGGTTTAATGCCAAATAGTAGTCCGATGCATTTTAAATTAGTGTATGAAGTGCCAACAGGGAAATTATTAGGTGCCCAGGCGATTGGTAAGGGAAATGTTGATAAACGAATTGACGTCATTGCGGCGATGATTACAATGAATGGAACTTTAGAGGATTTAAAAGATCTAGAACTATCTTATTCCCCGATGATGGGAACAGCAAAAGATGTCGTCAATCATGCGGCATTAGTGGCGCTCAATCAATTATACGGAAGATATAAAGAGGTTAAAGTGTCACAGGTTCGTGCGTTAGTGGAAAATAATGCTTTCATTATTGATGCAAGAGAACAAGGCGAATACAATCGGGGCCATCTAAAAAATGCAGTCAATATTCCATTAAGTGAATTTAGAGACCGTCTAGATGAAATTCCAAAAGATCAACCTGTTTATATCCACTGCCGTTCAGGACAGCGCAGTTATAACATGGTCATTGCGTTAGAAAACTTAGGCTACAAAAATGTGTACAACATTTCGGGTTCTTATTTAGGCATCAGCCTGCATGAATACTACAATGATTTAGTTGCTGGAAGAGAGAAGATTGTTACGGAATACAATTTTAAATAATTGATTGAGAGAGGTTAAAGCCGTTTTTGATAACGGCTTTAACACATATAAGGAGTGAAAAGTACTCAAATGGACATCATTCAATGGTTAATCATTATCCTGTTAGTTGTATTTATTATGAGACGTTTCCTGCCAACAAAAGGCGTTACGAATCTATCCGTGCAAGAAACGAAAGGTAAATTGAAAGATAAACAAGTGCAATTTATTGATGTACGTACACCTGGTGAATATAAAGCGAACCACCAGTCGCAGTTTAAAAATATTCCTCTCGGGGACTTAGCGAGAAAAGCTGACCAACTAGATAAAAACAAAGAAGTCGTTGTGATTTGTCAAAGTGGCATGAGAAGTGCAAGGGCAGCATCGATTCTTAAAAAGCAAGGCTTTGAAAAGATTTATAATGTGACAGGCGGTATGGGTGCTTGGCGATAAGGAGGAGAGTAGGGTGACCAAACAAATCACGCCGGATGAAGTAAATCAGCGTATACAAAACGGTGATACCATCTCTATTATTGATGTTCGCGAATCGGCTGAGTTACTCAGCGGGAAAATTCCTGGCGCACAAAACATTTCTTTCACTCAACTAGCATTGCGTAAAAATGATTTGGATAAAGAAACAAACTATGTCGTTGTTTGCCAATCCGGAAATCGCAGTAAAGCTGCTTGTGGAATATTAGAAGCACTTGGATTCAACGCAATAAATATGACAGGCGGAATGAATGATTGGCGAGGCGAACTGGAGTAAAATGAATTATTAAAACCTGAAAAGTATTAGGTACACTTTCCATTTTAAAATGGTTGTGTACTTAATACTTTTTTTAGTTGTCTTGATAAGGTTTAGGGTTCCTGTGTTAAAAATGATTCTTATCATACACTAAAATATTTTAACACAGGGATCCCTTACTTATCAGTCTTGATTTGATCTATTAAATAATTGACGAAAGCATCGTCCCGCACAAGCCAGGCTTCGTAGTTTCTTTTAAGGAAACGTTCGCCTTCTTCGAAACTTGTAAAGGTTTGTTCCAACTTTATGTTATTTTGTTTAATTGCCCATCTTTGTTCATTTTCTGAATAAAGGAAAAAGATGTCTTCCATTCGGTTTTTATATAGAGAACCAAACGAAGAATGTTTTACATTATAGCGATTTCGTCGAGCATCTTCCCTTAATGGCTCTAGGTGGAATGTGTCCACCGCAAACTGTTGGAAAGCCACCTTGGTTAACGAGCATCCAGAAGCTTTGGCATGCCCGCCTCCACCGAATTGTCCTGCAATTTCAGATACGTCTACCTGATCATGTATGGTTCGAAAGCCGACTCGCTTCCCCCCAATATTTAGGATTGCAATGTAATCAAGATGCGGGTATTCTTTTCCAAGTTCATTGCCAAGCTCTGAATGGTAGGATTCCGCATAAACTACTCCAGCAAAATGAACGCCGGTTTTCAATTGGACGAGTTCTCGTCTTTTCCGGCGAATATAGCGTTCGATTTTATCTTCTTCCATATCGAGTATTTTCTTTTCAAATTCATCGAAGACAAAATGCTCACTTGAATTCAGACGACTAATCATCTTTTCTTCAAATTCCTCAATTGTTATGAGGAAGAAGAGGGCATTGAGGCGTTGTGCAAAATGGTTATTATTCTTTTCCCATTCCCATGTATCATACTGTCTAACGAGTTCGACAAATTCAGCGATAGATTCTGAAGGTTCCAGAATTTGATGTGTAACAAGGTATTGATAAAACAGTGAAGTTGCTGAAGTTAATTTTCCTTCGTTATCTTCTATAACGACATGACCCCACTCATAATGATTAAAGTGAAGAGCTGTTTTATGGTGATCAAGCAATTGTATTTTTCCACCATCTTGATAAAATGCCTCAAGTCTCTTCTCGTTTTCCTCATTTACCGACAAATCCGTAATCAACAAAAATGTTTCTTTATCATCATTTTCCAAAAACCATTCAACTTCGCGATCGAGACCAGAAACGGAATTGTAGCGTACTTTGACCTGCTTTCCAAAAGCAATTTTCGCTAAAATACCGCATCCAACGCCGTCCAAATCATTATGCGTCAACAATTTATACATGTCCTTCCCTCCTCGAATGACAGTATAGTCAAAATGTAGGGGGGACAGTCATCTAAAGAGTTGTATATTATTTGCTTATCAATTAGTTTAATGTAGCGAAATTTTCTATAATTAGATAGACTGAACTTAAATTCAACAAAACTAGCATTGAATCTATGTGAAGTGTGTATGAGGTGATAAAAAATTAGTGTCTAGGAGATAAAGTTCGCCTAACGAGAATGGAATGTTTTGATTGTACTAGAATGAGCGAAACCAGTATTCACGGACTTGGCACTGAATGAAAGGGGTGTTTTTATGATAAGTGTAGGAATTATAGGTCCACATTCTACAGTAAAAAAAATCTTGCATACTGCACAACGCATGCATTTGGACATTTTATTTCAATCATTTCCATATGAAAAGGTTAAAGAAACCAAAAGAATAATAGAGGAAAATAGAAATAGTGTAGATTTTTGGATTTTTTCTGGAAGGATATCTTACAATATAGCCTATCAAGAGATGAAAAATAAAGAGCGCCTGATTTACATACATCATACGGAAGCTGGTATTTTCAAGGGATTGATTGAATTTACGAATCAAACCCAATCCCCTTTTGATTACTTTAGTATTGACGAGATTTCAAAAAGTCATTTAGAAGATGCATTTAACCAACTTACGATTAAACGTGAACATATTTTTCTTAAAACGTTTTCTGAGAAGACGTCGACGGAGGAATTAATTCAATTCCACTATCATCATTGGCAAAATGGACATACAAAAGGTGCCATTACTTGCTATGAGGAAGTCTATTTACAACTAAAAAAAATGGGCGTTCCAGCGTTTAGAATATCTACAAGTGACATAGAGATTAAGCATACGCTTACTCTTCTTTCAGAGAGAATTAAGACAATCTATTTTAAAGACTCGCAAGTTGCAGTGCTCTTATTCGAAATGGTTCAATTGGAAAGTTATTTCAAAAGCTCTAAACAAATTTATGAACTCCAATTTTTGGAGTTGAAATTGAAAAAAATCCTTATTCTATTAAGTGAACAATTAAATGGTTCATTTGTTGAAAAAGGGCTTGGTCGATATTTAATTTTTAGTTCTCGTGGGGATACTGACAGGGAAATTCAAAAGATTGAAGAAACCGTAAATGATCTCATTTTGGAATCTGGATTGAAGGTTGGTATTGGCATTGGTTTTGGTGAAACAGTATTTTTAGCGGAGTTAAATGCGAATCATGCATTAAGAAAATCAAAAGAAGATGGCGGAATTATTTTAGTTCAAGAAAATGGGGAAGTAATAGAAGCAGAAAGCGAGAACCTAGATACCGTTGAATTTCCATATTTCAATGATAAAAACTTTATCAATACGCTTAAAAAAGAAAATATCAATTTGAAGCATTACATAGAAACGTTTGCTTTAGTGAAAAAATCAGGGGTGAACGAGTTTACTGTGAAAGACATTTCAACTCAATTAGCTAGAGATGAAAGAAACACTAGGCGTTTTATTGAAAGTCTTTGTGAGGCAGGATTAGCAGAATGTATTGGACATGAATCATTGCAAACGAGAGGGCGACCAAGGCGAATTTACAAATTAATGTATGCGATTAAATAGTGATGAAAGACTGTTGGGAATGATTATCTCAACAGTCTTTTTTAATGAACGAATTTCCGATTAGATTGAACTAGAATATAGTGAAATTCAGATGATTTTATTTTCAGAAAAGATGTTGCTTTTCATGATTATATTAAATATAATCAATTTAGGGTATTTAATGAATAAATACCCCTATACAATACATGAAGGGGAGAAGTTGCTTATGGAGCATCTAGGTTGGGTGTCATTGATTCCGCCTATTCTTGCGGTTATTCTTGCAATTGTTACTAAAAACGTTTTAGTCTCACTTTTCTCAGGTGCTTTTATTGGGGTGCTGATTCTTGTAGGCGGGAATCCACTTAAAGCAACGACGGAAACAATTGGTAATTATTATTTTCCAATCGTCGCGGATGGATATAATGCCGCTGTCTTAGTACTATTGTTTTTCATTGGCGGTTTTGTAGCGTTGATGGAGAAGTCTGGCGGTGGAAGCGCACTTGCTGCTAAAGTAACGAGATTTATAAATACGAGAGCTAAAACACAAATATCTGCTTGGTTTGGCGGTATTATCATCTTCTTCTCAGACTTAGGTACTCCGCTCATCGTGGGACCTGTCTTTGAAAAAATATTTGATAAAGCGAAGGTTTCACGCGAAAAGCTTGCGTGGATTATCGATTCAACGTCATCTCCAGTAGCTATATTAATCCCATTCATTGGATGGGGTGTTTATATTATGGGATTGATTAGAACAGAATTCGATGCGTTAGGCATTGCGACTTCTGAGTTTAGTACGTTTGTTCAAGTGATTCCCTTTCAGTTTTATGCAATATTAACCGTTTCTCTAGTTCCTCTTGTGGCACTAACAAAATTAGATTTCGGACCTATGGCGAGGGCAGAAAGAAGAATTCAGCAAACGGGCGAATTATATTGGACAGAATCTAAGCCGCTTAGAAGAGCTGAAAATATTGAAGGAGAAACAAAAGGTGGACGAGCGATTTTTATTTGGCTGCCACTATTGGTATTATTCGTTACGTTATTTGGATTGTTAATTTCATACGGTTTTCCTTTCGAACCTGTTCCAGGTAGTGATTTCCGAGTATCACTAAGTGCGGCATATTTATTTGCAGCCATTACAATAATTGGTTTAATGCTGTTTTATAATGTGAGAAAATTCGGAGAGGTTTTTGATATTTATACGAAAGGCATGCAAAAAATGGTTTACGTTGCACTTACGCTCGTTTTGGCATGGTCGCTTGGCAATGTAATTAAAGAAATGGGAACCGCTGAATTTATTATTGAAGTGATGAGAGGCAATGTACCACCGTTTATCATCCCGGCAATTTTGTTTGTTGTTGGTGTTGTCATTTCTTTAGCATCCGGTACTTCATGGGGCACATTCGCGATTATGCTTCCACTTGCGATTCCGATGGCGGTCGGATTAGATGCACATATGCTAGTTTGTATTGGTGCTGTTCTTTCAGGAGGCGTGTTTGGTGATCACTGTTCACCGATTTCCGATACGACGATTTTAGCATCAACAGGTGCTGGTGCGGATCATATCGATCATGTAAAAACTCAAATCCCTTATGCATTGTTAAATGCGAGTATTGCTTTTATCGGATTTATTGTTGCTGGTATTACAGGAAATGCTTATACGCTAGTGTTAACACTAGTCTTGCTTTTAGTGGCAGTATTTACACTATCGAAAATTCAAAACGTGAAAATGAGAAAAGAGGTTGGAGTATAAGTGAAACTATGGGGTGGAAGATTCACAGGTAGAGAAGATAACATCATGAAAAAATTTAATACCTCCTTACCTGTCGATCGACGACTATATTATGAAGATATTACTGGCAGTATTGCACATGTGAAGATGCTTGTAGCGTGTGAATTATTGACAGAAGATGAAGGAACTTTATTAGTGGATGGACTTGAATCGATTTTACAAGATATTGAGTCTGGCATCTTAAAAGTGGAAGGTGACTTTGAAGATATTCACTCTTTCGTAGAAATGAATTTAACGGAGAGAATTGGTGAAGTAGGCAAGAAACTTCATACAGCAAGAAGTCGAAACGATCAAGTTGCGGTCGATATGAGACAATATGCGAAAAATAAAGGACAAGAAGTAATGGTTGCACTGCAGCAATTAATTGATTCGTTAATGAAGAAAGCTGCGGAAAATAATGTCATTATGCCTGGTTATACGCATTTACAACGTGCACAAGTCGTGACATTTAATCACCATTTGGGTGCGTATGTTCAAATGTTTAGCCGAGACAAAAAAAGAATCGAAAATGCGGTAAATATTTTGGATGAAAATCCACTTGGTTGCGGCGCATTAGCAGGAACAACGCATAATATCGACCGTCAAATCACAACGGATTTACTAGGCTTTTCTAAACCAGTTGATAATTTCTTAGATGGGGTAAGTGATCGTGATTATTTACTTGAACTTATGTCTGGTTTTTCTATTACGATGATGCATATGAGCAGACTAAGTGAAGAACTCATTCTTTGGAGTAGCCAAGAATTCAAGTTTATTGAAATGGATGATGCTTATGCAACGGGAAGCAGTATCATGCCGCAAAAGAAAAATCCGGATGCTGCCGAATTAATTAGAGGGAAAACGGGTAGAGTATATGGCTCTCTCTTTGCATTGCTAACGACGTTAAAAGGTTTGCCGTTAACGTATAATAAAGATATGC
This sequence comes from Sporosarcina ureilytica, assembly GCF_001753205.1. GTDB lineage: Bacteria > Bacillota > Bacilli > Bacillales_A > Planococcaceae > Sporosarcina > Sporosarcina ureilytica. The sequence continues at coordinate 746,187 of NZ_CP017560.1, forward strand.
AAGAGGATAAAGAACAATTTTTCGATGCACTCGATACCGTGTTAGATTGTCTGGAGATTATGGCGAAAATGATTGATACACTTCATGTACAGGAAGAAAATATGAAGGCGGCAATTAAAGCAGGTTTTTTAAACGCTACAGAAGTCGCTGATTATTTAGTGAGCAAAGGAACGGCCTTTAGAGATGCGCATGAAATTGTTGGTAAAATCATCATTTATTGTGAAGAGCAGCAGAAAGCAATTGAAGATTTAACAATTGAAGAATTAGCGAAGTTCAGCCATAATATTACAGACGATATTTACGCATATATCGACTACGAAGCTATATTAGAAAAGGGAAATAAAAAGCTAATCAAAGAGATTAGGTAACCTAAAAAGCTTTGTAATAGTTGATTCATCGGTTTTATATAATTAGAATTTTCAAATATAGCCTGACTCTAGAAAACTAGAGTCAGGCTATTTTTTTATGGCACAAAAGTCACCTCAACTTCACCAATATCCGAATACGACACTTTATATGTACCTTCCTTTGCAACAAGCGGAGAAATAAATGTACCTGAAGAGATGATCATATTTTTCTTTAAGATTTTATTCTTCTTCGCCAATTTTCGAGCCAACCAAGCAACGGAAGAAACGGGATTTCCTAACACCGCGGATGAAATTCCTTCACTAATTTTTTCACCGTTATGGAAAAGTTCCATTTTAATCTGTTCGAATGCATTAAATGAAAAAGGTTCAATTGGATTTGCTAAAACGACAAGGCCAGTTGCAGTGTTGTCACATAGTAAGTCAGGTAATGAAAAATTCGGAAACCAATCGATGTATCGCGCATCCGGAATTTCGATTCCCGCGCAAATGTTACTCTTCTTAATGATTTCTTCTTCACTGGCCCCAAGTGATAAATCATCCGTTAGAGCGAACATAATTTCAGGTTCAATTAAAGGTGCAAACAAAGAGGTAAGGGAAATAGAATCACCACTATGCATAATATGCGTTGAGAGTAACGTCCCGTAAGCCGGTTCATCCGTGTTCGCAATCGCTTGCGTCTCAGCACTTGTCATACTAATTTTATAACCAGCAATTTCGGTATTTTTTGACGCGCATTTTTGGTGAATTAATTTCTCCTGTACTAAATAAGAAGTCTCCTCATCCAGTGTATAACGATGTCGGATAAATTCGATAGGCTGTTTTGTTTCGTAAGAATTCATGATTGTCCCAACAATTTCATCTACTACACTTGTCAAAATAATCACCCCATTTAGATATGTATGACACTAAACATACTATATTAGGAGATTTCTGTGAAGAGGCAGTCACCTAGATTAAAATCCCCAATCTATTTGTCTTACGATAATTGTCATAAATGGCCTCCAAATGCTATCTAAAGTATACTACCATTATGGTAAGAAGTACTTTAACGGGTAACCAGTTAACCCAACTAAGCAACACTAAGGAGCAGTTTAATGAAGAAAATTAGAATTCTTTTTATAACTCTTGCGGCAATCTTAGTCGTAGCAATGATTACAATTATGATTACGACAAATATGAAAACGAAAGATAAGGGATTGGATGAATATGAAAGTGGCAATCTTGAAGATTTGCCTGATAATCTTGTGGATGAAAGTTTAGATGTAGAATCTGGGATTGATGTGGGGCATCATGCACCTGATTTTAAATTAACAACTTTAACCGGTGAAGTGGTCAACCTGTCTGATTATCGGGGGAAGACTGTCATGCTTAATTTCTGGGCTTCATGGTGTCCGCCATGTCGCGTTGAAATGCCCCATATGGAAACGTATTACCAAGAATATAAAGATCAAGATAACATTGAAATACTCGCAGTGAATATGACAACGCTTGAAAGAGGTAGCCAAGAGAAAGTACCCGAATTTGTCGATAAACATGGACTCACTTTTCCAATATTAATGGACGAAAAAGGCGAGGTTATGGATTTATATAAAGTGATTGTATATCCAACTACCTATATTGTGAATCCAGAAGGCGTCATTACAGACAAAGTCATGATTCCATTGGATGTTGAAGTGATTAAGTGGTTAATTGAGAATAGTGAAGAGTTTCGTGTGGATTAATAAAGTGCCCGTTTTCATTTTTTGAGAACGGGCTTTTTATAATTATGTTATCGAGTACGTTTATGTTAAAATCAAACTAATGAAAACGAACTATTGTTCTTGTTGGGGGGGAGGAGCTTCATGAAATTCGAGTGGAGAAAGAAGGAAAAAGATTTATATATACCAAAGCAAAAACCTGAACTAGTGGCGGTCTCTAAACAAAAGTTTTTTATGATTCAGGGGAAAGGTAATCCGAATCATGAAGAGTTTGCTGAAAGGGTCGGCGTGCTTTATTCGTTGGCCTATGCGATTCGGATGATGCCTAGAAATGGCTACACGCCTGAAGGTTATTTTGAGTATACCGTATATCCGTTAGAAGGAATTTGGGATTTAACGGAAGAAGGAAGGCAATTAGACGAACTCAATAAAGATGAACTGGTGTATACAATTATGATTAGACAACCAGACTTTGTCACAGCTGAAGTTGTTGAACGGGCTTTTGAACGGGTAAGAGAAAAGAAACCACACCCATATCTGGAAGAGGTTAAGTTTGAAACGGTAGAAGACGGGATGTCAGTGCAAATGCTTCATGTCGGTCCGTTTGATGAAGAACCGCAAACTTTTGAAAAAATGGATGCGTTTTTGGAAACTCAGCAGTTAGAAAGAGTTTCGTTAACGCATCGAGAAATTTACCTTTCGGATATTAGAAGGGTCGAACCGTCTAAACTGAAAACAGTGCTAAGGTATCAAGTAAAACCTCGAGGTTAAGTCTTAGGCAAGTCAATTTAGAAAGTAGGAACGACGAATGAAAAAATGGACAAGGAATATTGAAATAAATGCGCCTATCGAAAAAGTATGGTGTCTTGTTGACGGTTCTGTAGAAAATATGCAAAAAATCATGCCTAATGTCATTGAACATAAACCGATTAAAGTAACCGATGATAAAGTTGGAAGTGTTTATCGTCAAAAATACAAAGAAGGTAAAAGAATCGAAGAATACGATGTGGAAACATTGGACTATTTGAATACGCCTAAACAGAAAAAGTTGAAGGTTGGTTTTACCCTTGCAAGTATGTTTGAGATAACAGCTTCATATGACATCGCAAAAATTGCAGATGATAAAACTTCATTTACCTATACTGTAACGAATCGTCCTTTAAAATGGTTTGTGAAACTATTTTTATTGTTTGCTTCTGATAAAGTGGTTATTGAGTTTTTAGAACGTGTTAAAAAGATTGCTGAAGCAGATGAGTAAAGTATGTTTGACCAAATTAGTGTGTGCTGAAATAAAAATGCTTAGAAACTACGAAAAAAATCAGCCTTTCCTACCCGAAAGGCTGATTTTTTATGTTGATGGACTAATTAAAGATATTCACGTACGCGATCAAATAAGACATTATTTTCAAGGTGAACATGGTCGAAAGTATCTTTTTCAAGTTGTTCCAAACGTGCATATACTGTTCGGTACGTACCACATGCATCCGCTGGCGGTGTGAAGTCGTTTGTGATTTCCCGTAATTCATTTAACAAACGTCCTGCATTCTCATGTTCCTCTTCTAATTCCAATACATGAGGTTTAATTTGTTCTTTTAGTTCAGTCGTTGGATTTTTCAAGAAATCAAGAATGATCGGGAACACATTCTTATCTTCATCCTCCGTATGCGCTAAAAGTTCATCCCGTAATTCTCTATAAATCTCCTCAATACGCAGTAGATGCGGATTTGAATCGCCATGAACGCGAGCAACTCTCGTTACGTACGGTGCAATAGCAGGGAGCTCTTCTCTCAATTCATCGTGGTACTTTTCTTGAATATATGACACAAGCGTTCGATCGCCGAAAGAAGCAGGATGCATACTTTCACGACGTTCGCGTTTACTTTCTAATGCTTTCACCTGATTTAACACTTCTTCAGGTCCAAGATTACGGGCTTCCGCTGCTTCTTTTAGCGCAATTTTGCCGCCGCAACAAAAGTCGATACGTAATTTTCTAAATAAATCCGTACTTTGTGGTAATTGTGTAACGATATCGGAAACATGTGTATCTAATGTAATTTGAGTCATGCTAGTCTCCTCCTCTTTTGAATGTATATCTATCATAAAGGAAGCTTCGCCAAAAAGTTGTGATAAAAATCACAATGCCAGTCATGAAAAAACGTGAAAGTTTAAACTTTCACGTTTTTTTGGGTGGCCCGAAAGGTTGCGGCTTGTTGCTGAATTGTATCGAAGTTTGCAAAAAAATCATCTGGATGAAGCGGTTTACTAAACAAAAATCCTTGAATATGGAAGCAGTTATGCACCCATAAAAAATCCAATTGGTCGTACGCTTCGATTCCTTGGCGGTCACGTCGATATTCAAATGTTCAGCTACGGTAATAATCATGGTGCACAAAGCTGCATTATGTTTATTTTCCTGTATATTTTGAATGAAAGATCGGTCGATTTTTAAACGATCGATTGGAAATTGGTTTAAATAATGGAGGGAAGAATAGCCCGTTCCAAAGTCATCCATTGCAATCGATACACCAAGTGCTTTCAATTCTAATAAAACTTCTCTTGCATTATTAATATTCATCGTCATGCTTTCAGTAATTTCCAGTTCCAAAAATTTCGGTGCTACCCCTGTTTCTGTTAAAATGCCCTCAATAACTTGCACTAAATTTGGCTGAAAAAACTGTCGAGTAGAAATATTAACCGCAACACTGATATTGGGCAAGCCTTGCGCGTGCCATTTTTTTACCTGCTGACAAGCTGTTTTGAGCACCCATTCGCCGATCGGTATGATTAAACCCGTTTCTTCCGCAAGAGGAATGAATTTCCCCGGTGATACAAATCCGCGTTCTGGATGTAGCCAACGTACTAGCGCTTCTACGGCATGAATTTCACCTGTTTTCAAGTTGATTTGCGGCTGATACTCGATATACAATTCATTATTCTCAATTGCACTATGCAAATCATTTTCTAAAACGAGATGTTCCAATCGTTGTTCGTTCATCATCGGTTCGAAAAGTTTGAAATTCACGGGTGCATTTTGTGTTTCATACATAGCGATTTGAGCATTTTTAAGTAATTCAGTCTCGTTTTCACCATGCTCTGGATAACAGGCAACGCCGATGTTTGTGATGATATTTAGTTGAAAATGCTTCATTTGAATAGGTTCAGAAAAAATGGTTTCGATTTGTTTACAAAGTATTTCGATAGCTACTTCGCTTGTAAGAGAGTCTACGAAGAGCATAAATTTTTTACCCCGCATACTCCCTAGAAGTATGCTTTTCGGCAAACCTATACGCAGCCTATTCGCAATTGCTTCCAAAACGACTTCTCCGATATCGTGACCGAGCGATTCACTAATTGTTTCAAAACGTTCAACGTCAAGCATCATCACTGCTTTCTTAGTAGTAGGTTTATTTGCGATGGCCTCATTTACTTGCTTTTGGAAATGGCGGTAATTCGGAAGCTTCGTTATCTCATCGTAATACGCTAAATAAGAGATATGTTCTGCATGTTTTTTCTGCTCCGTAATATCTCTAAATACGATAATCGACCCGGCATTTTTCTTGTTTTCAATAAAAGGTGTTGTCACATAAGATACTGGGATATGGGACCCATCTTTTTTTGTAAACTCAGTTTCGATAATCGCTTCACTTTCAGTTTGGCATGGGCAATGTTTATCCGAATTATTGAGAATGCTACGCAAGTTTTTCCCGATTAATTCATGTTTCCGCCAATTTAATAAGCGCTCTGCCATTGGATTCATAAACGTAATAATTTGTTTATGATTCATCACAATGATTCCTTCCCCAATTTGAGAAGTCATTGTTTTTAAAAATTTCTCGGAATACTTTATTTGGTTTTTCTTTTTCTGTAATAACTGAAAAGGTTCTTGTACCGACGTATAATAAATGGCGCGCAATAAGAAATAGACTGCTGTTAATTGAAATAAATGTCCAAGAAAATTATGAATATCATCTACATATTTATAAGATGTAAACAGAAAATCTCCGATAAGCAAATAACAAGAAGCGACGAGCATCATTAAATTTCGCGTACGATCGGTATTGAAATGTTTTATCAAATAGACCATGCACAAAACTTGAATGGCTGCAGCTACGTATTGTAAGTTGTTTTTGAGTGAAGTAGGACCAACTCCGTCAATCACTAAATCTGGAAGCAATTTCACGGGATTGAAAATAACTGCAATCCATATGCCGGCATGAAGCAGGGCGATTCCGTAGGCAATCCAATGCTGATTGTTTGAGACAGGTTTGTCTTTGACCATTAAAACGATTAACAAACCTACCGCCAATACAAGTCTTGCGGCAATATAAAACCAAGTCGCTTGGTAAGGAGAGCTCTCCATAAGAAAATATGGCATGCCTTTATAAGTAATTGCATGAAAAATCTCTAATAACGCAATGCTGAAAAATAAGGCACCCAACCATATTTTTTGAACTGATAAAGTATGTGGAAAAGTCATCCATGCTTGAAGTGCAATGGTAAAAGATGCACTAATGATAAAGAACTCAATGAGTAAGTGAAGCATGACATAGTTGTCCTCAGAAAAAAGCCCAAATAATGATTCGCTAAAAAATAAAGCATAAAGAAGCAGCGAGAATGGAATGAGCATGGCTAAGTAATTATTCTTCCAAAACTGACTGTAAAATAGTTTTTTCATCGGTTTCACCCCTATAAACTTTTTACGGGTCGTTTGTTACGATAAAAATATGGGATAAACAAAATAAAACCGACCCTTAAAAAGAGTCGGTTGCACTAGTCGCTCCCAGCCGCCCAAGTGCCCATTTAAGAGCGGCTGTTCTTCGCTTCCACTTCTGTAAAATTTTCCCTAACACAATAATAATATAAAATTCTAAATTGCGCAATGTCGAAGGTGAATTTTTAATACGTAAATGGATGATTGTTGCCATTCATCTAATGAGTCACCTCAGTGGATGTGAAACATATAAATAAGATGAAAGACATGGCAGTACGATCGCTAGGAAACTGCCTGTTTGCATAGGAATATATCAAATTTGTATATAGCAGATTGCATGCAAGACATCATGAAAGGAAGGTGTGGATGAAAAGCAAACTGGAGATTGAGGCAATCATTCAACAGTTGGAAACCCGTATTGCAGATGACTTTGAAGCGCAAGATTTGGACTTCAAGCAATGGAATGATAGTAGTGTAGAAGAAAACATAAAAAAAATGATTCGATATGCTGTTTGTATGGCAAATGGTGGTGGGGGAAGTGTTGTTTTCGGCGTTGCTGATAAAGTAACCGGCCTATCTAATGTCTTATTAGGTGTTCCATTCAAGATAAATATTCAGGTGTTACAACAAAGAATACAGAATCATACAGTGCCGCCGATACTCCCTTCGTTTGATGAAATATTGTATGGAAATGGGACTATCCGAATATTAATCATGCATATTTTTCCTGGGAATGCCTATTATACGACGATTGAAGGTAACTCGACAGTGCGGCAAGGTAAAGAGTGTTTGCCATATGACCACCTAAAATAATAGTGACGGTCATCCGAACAATTATGGTGATTCGATTGAGTATAACTGTTTGGAATTTTCGGGTGACTGCCACTGTTTTTAAAATCATCATTTCAAATATGTTAGGACTATCCTATAATAGTAGTAGTGATTACTGTTACGGAAAAGACGTGGCCTCATTTTGGCGGATGGCTAGGATTTTCTGCAAATAATAGGGTGTAGGGATGGGTGAGATAATGAGTATCAAACAAACAGACGTTATTTTAATTGGCGCAGGTGTAATGAGTGCGACATTAGGGGCGTTGTTGAAAGAGTTAGCTCCGGATTGGAGATTGACAGTGTTTGAGAAGTTGTCAGATGTGGGTGAAGAAAGTTCGAATGAGTGGAATAACGCAGGCACGGGGCATGCTGCACTTTGTGAGTTGAATTATACGGTTGAAAATCCCGATGGTTCGGTCGATATTACGAAGGCGTTAAGTATAAATGAACAGTTTCAGCTTTCAAGGCAGTTTTGGGCCTATCTAGTCAATCAAAAGCTTATTCATAATCCGCAAGATTTTATTATGCCATTGCCTCATATGAGTTATGTTAGTGGAGAAGACAATGTCCGTTTTTTGAAAAATCGTTTTGAAGCGCTTACAAAAAGTCCGCTTTTCGATGGAATGGAATATTCGGAGGATCCGAAAAAGCTCGCAGAATGGATACCCCTTATGCTGAAAAATCGTTCACTAGATGAACCGATTGCAGCAACAAAGATTGATTCGGGAACGGATGTGAATTTTGGGGCACTCACACGTATGTTGTTTCATCATTTAAAAGATCATAATGTAGATATACATAATAAACATGATGTGAAAGATATTAAGCGGACAAGCGATGGTTTGTGGGAAGTGAAAGTAAAAAACCTTGAAACGGGCGCGGTCGAACGGCATGCGGCTAAGTTTGTTTTTATCGGTGCTGGCGGCGGTAGTATCCACTTATTACAAAAGTCTGGAATACCTGAGGGGAAACGAATTGGCGGATTCCCGGTAAGTGGATTATTCATGGTATGTAATAATCCGGATATTGTCGAACAACATCACGCAAAAGTTTATGGGAAAGCTTCAGTTGGTGCACCGCCGATGTCGGTTCCGCATCTAGATACGAGATATATCGACAATCGAAAATCTTTATTATTTGGACCTTTTGCAGGTTTTACGCCGAAGTTTTTGAAGGAAGGTTCAATTCTTGACTTACCAACTTCAATAAAGCCGCATAATATTATGACGATGTTGGCGGCAGGTGCAAAAGAGATGTCCTTGACGAAGTATTTAATTCAACAACTATTATTGTCAAAAGAACAGCGAATGGAAGAGTTGCGAGGCTTTATTCCAAATGCGAAAGCGGAGGATTGGGATTTAGTTGTCGCGGGGCAACGTGTACAAGTGATTAAAGATACGGTTGAGGGTGGAAAAGGGACATTACAATTTGGAACGGAAGTAGTGAGCGCAGAGGACGGCTCAATTGCTGCATTGCTCGGTGCATCACCGGGTGCTTCGACGGCTGTTCATGTCATGCTTGAAGTCATTCAAAAATGTTTCCCAGAGCATCTAGAGGCGTGGGAACCGAAAATTAAAGAAATGATTCCTTCTTATGGCGTATCACTTGTGGATAACCCGGAACTGTTCCATGAACTGCTTACTTCAACGGCGGAAGCGCTTGAACTGATTGAGAAATCGGAAGTGACAGAAGCAGATGAAGAAAGAGTTTTAGAAAAGGTATAAAAATGAAGAACAATTGAATGAATTCAAGTAGAAACATCTAGAGAGAGACCGGGGGGAAAACATGATTACATTTATAGTAGCCATTGTTTTATTAATATTTGGCTATATAGTATATGGTAAATTCATAGAGAAAACGTTTGGACCGACTGATTCACGCAAAACACCGGCATATGAAAATAGTGATGGTGTCGATTATGTACCGATGAATAAGCATAAAAATGCTTTAATTCAATTATTGAATATTGCAGGAACGGGGCCTATTTTTGGTCCGATTATGGGGGCATTGTTTGGTCCGGTAGCGTTTATATGGATTGTTCTAGGTTCAATTTTTGCAGGTGCTGTACATGATTATTTAACCGGTATGATTTCTATTCGAAATAGAGGGGCACATATTCCTGAACTAGCTGGAAGATTTTTGGGAGCAATCAGTAAACACATTGTGAATCTTTTCGCTTTGTTGCTATTACTGTTAGTTGGAACCGTTTTCGTCACGACACCAGCATCCTTATTAGCCATTTTATTGAATGGACAAGTAGCACTTTGGATTTTAATTACCATTATTTTTATTTATTACTTTTTATCGACAATTTTACCGATCGACAAAATTATTGGCCGTTTTTATCCGATTTTCGGTGCTGTTCTTCTAATTGGAACATTGGGTGTTGGGGTTAGTCTATTGTTCTCCGACTACAAGATTCCAGAGTTAACATTGGAAAATATGCATCCTGCAAATTTACCGGTGTTTCCAATTTTATTCTTCACAATTACATGTGGCGCATTGTCCGGCTTCCACGCGACACAGTCACCGATTATTTCTAGAACGGTGAAAAAAGAATCAGAAGGACGTTATGTTTTTTACGGCATGATGATTGCAGAAGCTGTAATTGCCATGATTTGGGCAGCGGCGGCAATGAGTCTGTTAGATGGTCAAACGTTAAGTGAATTCATTAACACTGGAACACCTTCAGCGGTTGTGAATGAAGTGTCGATGACATTACTAGGCGCTGTTGGTGGAACAATTGCTGTTCTTGGTGCGATTGTCCTTCCAATTACTTCAGGGGATACGGCATTCCGTGCAGCACGCTCGATTATTGCAGACTATTTAAAGATTGATCAAAAACGCGTTGCGAAACGTTTAGCGATTGCGATTCCATTATTTGCGATTTCTGCTTTATTGACACAAATCGATTTCAATATTTTATGGAGATATTTCTCGTGGGCGAACCAAGCAACGGCTGCAATTGCACTTTGGATTGCGACGATGTATTTATTCGTCAAAGGAAAAAATTATTTTATATCACTTATCCCAGCATTATTTATTTCTTATATGGTACTTGTTTATATTTTATCCGAAAAAATCGGTTTCAATTTAGACTTAAAAGTATCATTCATTGCCGCGATTCCCTTAATGATTGTTTTAGTTATTATGTTCTTTATGAAAGGTAATTCGAATAAAAAATATAAAATCGTAACAGATATTGCAATAGATTGACACGAATAATTTTTATAAAACTCTCTAGCCATCATGGTTAGGGAGTTTTAAATCTTTAAAGATGCATTATTTTAGGTAGCATTGTGCAATACAACAATTTCCTAGCCATTTATTTAACATAGGATTCTTTTTTTTGGATAACTTAAAGTTAAGTGAGGTGATGGCTTTGAAAATTGAAAGATCGGATGAGTGGAAAGAAGGATTTATTGAACGGTTGGAAAATCGAGCACCTTGGGATAATTGGAAGTTATATAAAATGAGTTACGATATTGCAAAAGCGAATTTAATTACTGATTTCAATGGACTTCAATCGCCAAAGTATTTGCCGAATCTTACACCGTTAGCCCATCAACTGGACGTAGCGGAAACGGTCATTGAAAGAATGAATGGGAAGGCAATTCTTGCTGATGAAGTTGGGCTTGGTAAGACCATTGAGGCAGGGTTGATTTTAAAAGAATACTTAATTAGAGGACTCGTGAAAAAAGCCCTAATTTTAGCACCGGCTTCCTTGGTGAATCAGTGGATTGATGAGCTCAGCCAAAAATTTCATATTCCCGCCATCCAATATCGGAAAAATTATGATTTAAGCCAATGTCAAATTGTTGTGATGAGCATGGATATGGCTAAAAGAAGTCCTCATAAGGAAAATATTTACGCGCAAGATTATGATTTAATTATTATCGATGAGGCGCATAAATTAAAGAACCATAAAACGAAAAACTATGAGTTCGTACAAAACCTTAAGAAGAAGTTTTGTTTATTACTAACAGCTACGCCGATCCAAAATAACGTGTTTGAGTTATTCCACCTCATTTCTTTATTGAAACCTGGACACTTAGGAAATTATGAAGCGTTCCAATCTGCATTTTCCGCAAGCAAACACGATGTAGAACATGATGAATTTTTAAAAGAACTCGTGAATCAAGTTATGGTCAGAAATCGACGAGAAGATACTGGAATAGAATGGACAAATCGTCAAGTTCAAATTATCCCGATTCAATTTTCGAAAGAAGAAAAAGAAGTGTATGACGAAATTAAATTATTGAAAGAGATATCTCCTGTTTTTTCAGCGGCTTTTTCGATGATCACATTGCAACGGGAAATGTGCAGTAGTAAAGAAGCTGTCTGTTTGACCTTAACGAAAATGAAACAAAAATGTACAAAACAAGAGGAAATATCTTATGTAGATGCCCTCATCCAAAAAATCATGCAGCTTCAAATTAACTCAAAAGCTGAAAAAGCCTTTGAAATTATTTCAAATGTAAATGATAAAGTTATCATTTTTACTGAGTATGAGGCAAGTCAAACGTATTTACAACATTACTTATATTCAAAAGGGATTTTAAGTGTACATTTTAATGGAAGGTTCAACAAAAATAAACGTGATTGGGCAAAGCAATTATTTCGTGATAAAGCGCAAGTGTTAATCGCGACAGAGTCTGGAAGCGAAGGGATTAACTTGCAGTTTTGTAGTCATGTCATTAACTATGATTTACCTTGGAATCCAATGAAGCTGGAACAACGGATTGGTCGTGTGCACAGAATTGGACAAGAAAATGATGTTCATATTTATAATTTAGCGATTCAAGATACAATTGAGGATCATATTCTCGATTTGCTTTATAAAAAAATTGGGGTGTTTGAAAAAGTAGTGGGCGAGTTAGATGATATTTTATCCTTCGTGAATGAGCAGCAAAATCCTAAATCAAAAACTTCCTAGCGATTATGGAAAGGAGGATCTCTATGTATCCCCATCAGATTCACGATTATTTACAACGTTTTTTTACGGAGACTGGTTGTCCTATATTGACAGAAAACGACTATTATATGATTGTTCAATTGACGGTTGATATGGATAAAAAGATTATGAATCGTCCATTTTACTGGCATTATTTAGAGAGTACAGGCGGCGAACCGCAACCGGCTCAGTTGACGTTAATTACCGATAAAACTGAAATTGCAGATACTATATTTGGAGAAGTTGTTCATTTCGGATCTCCAAGACTGAGTCAACTATTTCAAACGACGAAAGAGATGGGCTCGTTTGTACAGATGTATGAGGAGGGCTTCGGTAACCGTGAAACGATATTAACACCATGGTTAGGGGTAAATTATAAAGTATCGTATTGTTACAATCGAACGAAAGAAATGCTGTATTCGTTAGGCATTAATTTAATGACTGGACAACAAATTGAAGAGTTTCACGAGGTATTACGTGATAAAAAGTTAAGGAATCATCCACCAGTAAATACATTTACATTGCCGTATACGATAAAACCGTTGCGTGCATTAGACAGGTTAAATGATGTCATCGAAAATTTCATCCAGCAAGATGATCATTCCTGGGCAGAAGAAGCGAAAAAAAGATGGGTGAGGGAACAAAGAGTGTTGGACCATTTTTATGAAGGGGTTGAGATTAAACCCGATAGTTATGAAGTTGAAAAAGAGGCACTTGAACAGCAGTACGAGCCGAAAATTAAAATAGACATGATTAATGGTGGATTGTTTTATTTAAGGTGATGGGTTTGTTTATGTTTCAATCAATTGTAATTATGTTAAAAGGTTTTCCCATGAAAATATATGTCAACTTCGTAATGCATTGAATATTTCTGTGTAGAGTTATTTTTGTTGATTGTAGTGGAGGGCGGCGACTCCTGTGGGATTAGCGGGACAGGTGAGACCCCGCAGGGAGCGTTAGAGACTGAGGAGGCTCACCGCCCGCCCCACGGAAAGCGTCCGCCCGGAACGGAAATCAACGTTGTTTGCGATTTACTTTGCCAATGTTGATTATTATAAATAAGCTCATATTTGATATTGTTGGGCAGAACTGTCATTAGATCTATCACAGATTTGTAGTCGTACTCAGGATGAAAAACAACTGAATTTGTTATATAAAAAACATTTTGAATATTTGGTTCAGTTGTAGTAATATATATGTTACTATTCGTAATAATGGGTAGAGCTCATTATTTTCGAAATGATGAAAGGAGTACTCCATATCGTTTGATTTGTTTTTGGTGTTGTTAAATAAGGATGTCGAACATCGACAAGGGGGAAAATGATGACACAACAAACTACAATTCAAGAAAATATTAATTTTGAGAATTATCCGCAACAGCCGCATGGGGGAAAATTGGTTGATAAAGTAGTAACGGGGAAAGAACTTGAAGCGGAATTGCTCAGATCAGAGCAGTTACCTAAAATTATGATTGATATGGAAGCAGTGATTACAGTTGAGATGATTGCAACAGGGGTTTTATCGCCGAATGAAGGATTTATGAATGAAGTCGATTATAAGTCCGTGCTCACGAAAGGGCGATTGGACAATGGACTTGTTTGGCCGGTTCCACTCAGTTTTGCACCCATCGGCAAACGCAACGAGCAGATTGTGAAAACATTGTCTGTTGGGGATGAAGTGACACTGGTGAATGAACAGGGGCAATCCATTGCCATTCTGAAATTGAATGATATTTTTGATTACGATAAAGAATTTCGTGCGTCGCATTTATTTGGCACAACCGATAGAAACCACCCAGGCGTGGACGCGATTTATAGGCGTATGGGAGACACGGCACTTGGGGGACCAATAAAGCTGTTACGTCGAGTCGATTGGGGACCATTTGAAAAGCTTCGATTGGAACCTAAAGATACGTGGCGTGAATTTTACGAAGAGAAGAAGTTTCGTTCGGCGGCGGGTTTTATTACGGGGGCAAATCCGTTACACCGCGGGCATGAGTATATTCATAAAAATGCGTTAGAAGAAATAGACGGTTTATTGTTACAACCATTAGTGGAAATGGCAAAGCGTGAGTATACACGTCACGAATTCCGAATGCTTTCCTATAGAAGCGTTTTAGAAACGTATTATCCGGAAGGCAGGTCGATTCTGGCACCATTAAGAGTGACCTATATTTTTGCAGGACCGCGAGAAACGGTTTTACATGCATTAATTATGAAAAATTACGGATGCACGCATGCGCTAATTGGACGAGACCACGCAGGAATTGGGGAGTATTATGACAAGTATGCGAGTCATACTATTTTTGATGAGTTTGATCCAGCTGAATTAGGGATAGACGTTCGATTGTTCCATGAAGTGTTCTATTGTACACGTTGTGATGCATCGGCCACAGAGCAGTCTTGTCCGCATGATCATCAATATCGAATTAATATTTCTGGAACAGGTATTCGTGAAATGCTTCGCCATGGCATTATGCCGCCAAAAGAAATTGTACGTCCAGAATCAGCACGAATTGCGATGCAAGGCGTCCAGCCTAAAGGATTAGATGAGGAAGGCAGGTCCGTATCCCCAGTCGGTAAAACGATTAAAAGTATGTTCCCTTTTTATTTAGAAAGAACGAGACTTGGCGGCCGAAAACGTCCAGTTCCTCTAACGGTTGAAGAGTTGACGAACTTAGATTTAGAGACGGTCAATTTAGACGTGCGCGCGAACGCAGATCGAATCTATCAAGAGATTTTTGAAGAATTTAGCAGAGTCGGTGATGTGAATCGAGGGTTACAGCCGGAATGGGTTGGTGCTGCACAGGAGTCCCTACACAAACAACAGCAGATGGTCATTCAAGATTTAGAAGAAAAAGTGGCACAAGCGCCTGAGATTGCATCGGACGAATTCATGTATCAAGACCAAGAAGAGGCGAAACGTGAACTTGAAGTCGCTAAAAAGATTTTGCATGATATCCCGGCAGTGCTCGATGATCATAGACTAGCTTACCGAACGTGGAATGTCTTACCCTATAAGCGTTACTGTGGGAGTGACGAACCGACAGATGAAGACGAAAAATAATATAAAAAAACTCAGCCATTTAATAAACGGCTGAGTTTTTTAGCAGGCACGATAGATTGGTTGGACTTTTGGGGTCGTCCAATCAATATTGCTTTTGGAATTTATTTCGAATGACAATCGCAGTAGAATTCAATACTAGCAGGCAAAGTAACAGGACAATAATCGTTGCTGCCGCTAAGTTTGCGTATTCAGCCGTTAGTGATGAATCTAGCGTCCAATAGTAAATCTGCATTGGAAGCACGGTGAATTTATCAAAAATACTTCCTGGGAAAGGAATTAATAAAGCGGGAATCCCAATGACGACGAGTGGCGCGGTTTCGCCAATCGCCCGTGAAAGCGATAAGATTGCACCCGTCAAAATGCTAGGCAACGCAACAGGTAGTATGACGTTTTTAATCGTTTGCCATTTCGTTGCACCCATTCCGTAAGATGCTTCACCTAAAGGACTGGGCACAGCACGTAGCGCTTCTTGACTTGCGACAATCACAATTGGAAGAATTAACAACGACATTGTTAACCCACCTGCTAAAGCAATATTACCAAGGTTCATTGCACGAGCAAAAACCGTTAACCCTAAAATTCCGTACACAATTGAAGGGACGCCTGCCAAGTTTGATATATTTGTTTCAATAAAAGATTGTATTTTTCCTTTTTTGGCGTACAGTTCCAAATAGATTGCTGTTCCGACACCTATAAACATTGTGACTGGGGTAACGACGAGCATAAGCCAAAACGTACCAAGAATGGCCCCCATAATTCCCGCTCGTTCAGGTTGAGTCGATAACTTACCTGTGAGGAAATCAAAATTCAACCAACCAATTCCATCAGCGACGACGCGATAAATGAGTACTGAAAGGACAAGAAGCCCAAAAAGTGTTGCAAGAAGGAAAATATACTTAGAAAGATTGTTTAGTGCTAAACGAAATTTTATTCTTCTGACCATTTTACTTTGAAGTTGTTGATTCACAGTTAATATTCCTCCCTAAATTTACGAGAAATCCTTCGAGCTAACAGATTCATTAGCAGTGTGAAAACAAAGAGCGTCATCGCAACAGCATAAAGACTATAGTAAATTGTTGACCCTGTCGCTGCATCGCCGCCCGTTACTTCCACAATGTAAGCTGTCATTGTTTGCATAGACTGCGTAATGTCAAACGTAAAGTTTTTCGTACTTCCACTGGCGATTGTTACAATCATCGTTTCACCGATTGCACGTGAGATGCCAAGGACAAAGGAAGCGATAATGCCCGATAAAGCTGCGGGAATCACAACTTTTCTCGTGACTTCTAATTTCGTTGCGCCCAACCCTAAAGCACCTTCACGCATGGAGTTAGGCACGGAACTCATTGCATCTTCAGAAAGGGAAGCAATCATTGGAATGATCATGACACCCATCACAATCCCAGGACTTAAAATATTTGTCGCTTCGAGCCCTGGAATCAATTGACGTAATAACGGTGTAACAAATGTAAATGCGAAGAACCCATAAACAATCGTAGGAATTCCCGCAAGAAGCTCTAATAACGGCTTGAAAACTTTCCTTACTTTATCTGAAGCGTATTGACTTAAATAAATGGCAGACATCAATCCAATTGGTGCCGCGACCAACATGGCAATGACTGAAGAAGTCAGCGTCCCCATAATTAGGGGAAGGACACCGAACTCTGGTGTTTGACTCAACGGTTTCAAC
Organism: Sporosarcina ureilytica; assembly: GCF_001753205.1. GTDB lineage: Bacteria > Bacillota > Bacilli > Bacillales_A > Planococcaceae > Sporosarcina > Sporosarcina ureilytica. Next base: position 763,504 of record NZ_CP017560.1, read on the forward strand.
ACAGTTCCTGTGAAAAAATCTGTCATTGGCACACGCTTGAAGAATTCGATTGTTTCGGATAATAACGTGTAAATAATCCCGATTGTTGTAAGAATGGATATGCTCGCTATGAGAAAAAGAAAGGTTGGAATGGATTTCTCAAACATTTCTTTGAAGTTTCGTTGTTGGCGTTTTTGTTCGATTAATTCCCGGATACTTTTCTCACTGTTTTCGGTAATATCATGATTGATGTGCATAGTGTAGTGCACTCCTTCTATAAGGTTTAAAGAAGATGAAGGCTTGATGAGCCTCATCTTCTCTATTTTGTACCAATTATTTTGTTAAACCATTTAAGAATTCGATATTTTCTTCAACCTCAGCTTCAGGAATGGGTGCAAAACCTGCTTCACCTGCAAAATTGTTAACGTTGTTCATTAAGTAAACCGCATAGTCCAGTACTTGTGGTTTATCAGTCGCATGATTGACATTCAAATAGGTGAATACTGGGCGTGTAAAATCTGCGTAATCACCGTCTTCTGCGATTGTGTCAAGTGATGGTTCAACCGGTCCGTTGCCAAAGTCAACATGGACAGCTTGTAATTTATCTGTGTTGTTTACATAGTAACCAAATCCAAAGAAGGCAATTCCGTTTTTATCTTCAGCAACTAAGTTTACAAGTGTTGAATAATCTTGTTGTAAGTTTACTGTATCTGCTAAGTCTTGTTTTTCTAACACATTTTCATAGAAGAACTCATACGTTCCATGGTTTTCATTCGGTCCCATTGGCTTAATTTCTGTATCAGGCCATTCAGGATTAATATCCGACCATTTTGTAACGCCACCATCCGCTTTGAAAATGCTAATCAGTTGCTCAGGCGTTAATTCTTTTGCCCAATCATTTTCTTTATTAATGACGAAAGTTAATCCGTCCAGTGCCACTTTCAGTTCTTTAACTTCAATTCCAAGTGCATCAGCTTCTGCAGCTTCTTCGTCTTTAATTTGACGAGATGCATCATTAAAGTCTGTTCCGTTTTCTACTAGGAATTTTTTGAATCCTGCGCTTGTACCAGCACGACTTACTTCAACTGAAACATTTCCTTGTTCGTTTATCATATATTCTTCAGCAATTTTCGCCATTAAAGGATAAACTGTTCCAGATCCATCAATGACGACGCTACCTTCTAACTCTGTTGCGTTACTGTTTTCGCTTTGATTTTCATCTGTTCCGCATGCTGCGACGATCATCGTGATTGCAGCAATGACTAGCAATAAGAGATACTTTCTGAACTTCATTTCAATTGTCCTCCCCAAATTACTCTATTATTAGAAAGAAGTGTTTTAACCTCTATCTAATTGCTAGTATAGTGACTGATTGTTAAGCGAGTATATGAATTATGTAAATAAATTGTAAAAGTGACAAATAAAGTAAAGAAATCCCATGATTAGGTGAGCTGGAGTTGATGCTCATTTAATCATGGGAAAAGTCATTAGCCGAAACGGCCATTAATATAGTCGTCCGTCAATTTGTCGGAAGGGTTGTTAAAGATTTTGGATGTTGCATCACATTCGATAACGTCACCGTTTAAGAAAAATGCAGTTCGGTCAGAAATTCTTGCAGCTTGTTGCATGTTATGCGTAACAATGGCAATCGTAACATCATTTTTAATGGAATCAATTAATTCTTCCACTTTAAGTGTTGATACTGGATCAAGTGCTGATGTCGGTTCATCCATCAAGATTACTTCTGGGTCTACTGCTAGACAACGTGCGATACAAAGTCGTTGTTGTTGACCGCCAGATAAGCCATATGCACTCGTATGGAGTCGGTCTTTTACTTCATCCCAAAGTGCTGCTTTTTCTAAACTTTCTTGTACGATTTTTTCGAGCATTGCTTTATTACGGATACCATGAATTTTAGGCCCAAATGCGACGTTCTCGAAAATTGATTTTGGGAATGGATTTGGTTTTTGGAATACCATGCCGACTTTCGAACGTAGTAGTTCAACTGGCATTGATTTATCCAAAATGTTTTCACCTTTAAATGAAAGGCTACCTGAAATGTGCACGTTAGGCACCATTTCGACCATTCGATTCAGTGTCTTTAGGTAAGTAGATTTACCGCATCCAGAAGGTCCAATGATTGCAGTGACTTCTTTTTCATTGATAGATAGATCTATATTTTTTAACGCATGCGTTGTTCCATACCAAAGGTTAAGGCCATGTGTCTCATATACGGGTTTACGCCAGCTTTTATTTTCCATAACACCAAATTGTACATCTTCTTTTCGGTCAATTAATAATGTCATAAAAATCCTCCGCTCGTTTTTTGTAACATACCTTTATTGTAGAGCTAGATTGTTGAGGAAGTATAAAGGTACTGTAAAGGTTTTGTAAAGGTGCTTGTAATCCCTGTAGATTGTTTGGGTGACTGTCGCGTTCAATGTAAATCCTTTATAATGAAAGAAAACTAGAAAAGAATGGAGGTGGTTATTATGCTAACGACGAAAGCGTTTTTAGAACAGTACATATGTAAAGTGGGAGAGTCTGTCGCTCAAATAAATGAAAATGAGTGGGAAATCCAACGTTGGACGGCACGTACATTTAAAACATTAGGCAATGTTTTTGCTACTACTCAGTATGAGATAACGCCAAATGATGAAGTGATCAAATTGAACTTGCAACCGAACTCGCGCAGGAATTCACTGTCTTTATCTGAAAGCAAGAAGGAAGAATCGCTTGAAAAAGGTTGGTTAATTCAAGAAGTTCGGTTTAAGAAAGACGGGAGAACACCGCTATCAACACAGTATCGGATGGGTCCTGGATTATTTATCTATTATAAATTAAAAGCAGAAGAGCAAGTGAGAGCGGATGCATGCTTGAGGGAAATGTTGCATGAGGAAATTGGAAAGTCTGAAAAAGCGTACCCAACGCATTTTGTCAAACATCTTAAGCAGTTTATGGATGAAAAAAGTGATAATGACTCGTGGGGGAAAGAGAGAGTTCGGAAGTTCTTTCATTTCTTAATCGCTTATTTACGTCTAAGAAGAAGACAAGAACATATGGAATATAAGGAAATTGGCGCAACGTATTATCAAAAAATCGGTGGATCAAAAGAATTTGATCGTTATCGTGATGTTTTTATCAGTCGATTAGAAAAATGGCTTGGGGCGCCCGTACAGGAGTTGGGGATTATCAGTGTTGGCACGATTGTTCCTATTTATTTCTCAGGTCATGTCTTGGGAAAATATTCAAAGTATGGTGTAGGAACTGTACATGCAACAACGGATATTGCAGTTGCAGAAGAAGATTTTTGTACGGATGCGCGTATTTTTTGGTTGGTTGAAAATCGTGCGGTATTAACTCGAATGGCAACGGAGGTCCCATTTTTAGCGGATACGAAGTCTATTATATTAGGTGTAGATGGCCAGATAAGAGGTGCACACCGAAAGATGATCCAACAACTTTGCGAGAGCGGCTCCATTCAAAAGGTGATGATCTGGGTCGATTATGATAACGCCGGAGATGTGATTGCCAGAGACTTAGTTAATTTAATTGGTACAATACCTTTTAGAATTATCGGAAATAAGGAGAATCTTTTCACGACATATGAAGCGTACGTTGACTGGTCACAGACAGTGCCGCATGCCGAGCAGGAAATGACGTTAGGAGGAGAGGAACAATGGAGGAAATGGATCAGTCTGTAATTTCCATATTTAAAACTGCCCAGCATCAGCCCGAGTTGACAAGGGCAATGCGTGACATTATTTCTTTAGCCGGCGTTATGAAAGACCTATCAACAGAAGCGGTATTTGATTCGCCACTGGAAATGCTTCGTTTTTTAAGGATTATTGAGTTGATTCATGAAGAATCATTTGGGTTAACTGAACAAATTGATGATGCTGAAACGCTTTATTATCGTTATGTAGCGCGATATGAAGACATAGAGCCACCAACGAAAGAACGTGTGAATCAAATTGTAACAATTTTAGTGAAAAATAATTGGGTGAGTAAGCAAACGCATCAAATCAAAATGATGAGTGTCGGGAAGCGAATGATGGACGCATTAACGAGACTGGCGAATGATTCACTTGCTTATTATTTAGAGGATGAAATTGGGCGTTCATTATTTCAGGCGAGACGAGATGCTGAAATTAGTGAAGCATATGATGATAAAGGGATTTCTGGTGGAAATCGAATTGCGAGTATGATTCGAAATGTAAAAGACGCGATAGAAAAGTTGAGAGAGCGAGAGCTAGAATTACTCGCAGACCGGAATGCATTTCCTCAATTGGAATTAATTCATACGTTAATGGAAGATTTGGCGGAGAAATTAGATGAGCGGCTCAAGCAATTTGAGACGATTGAAGATAGTCTCGTGTTAAGTAATTTAATGCAAACTGGGACCGGCGCGCTCAATGAAGGGACAAGTCTTTCAGTTGGGATGATTAATAAATACCTCCAATTTATGAACGTGCAGCAAACGCCACTTCAAACAGCTATTTCACCGGAAAAGGTACGTTTATTTATTACGAAAATGTTTAATCCGCCCCCTGAATCAGAGATCCCTAATGCCCACCAGTTATTCAGTTTTATGGACCAAGGACAATATGACGGAGAACAATTGGATGGCATTTGGATGCCCGTAAAATATGCAAGTCCGTTGTCATTTGCAGAAATTGAAAAAGGGATTGACTTTCTAGAAAATTATGAGCCAGCCGTTGCGGATATTGAAGAGGTAATTCAACCGGAGTTTTATGAAGAAAATATTGAGGCTGATTCGCTAGAAGATTTAATGGATGAAGCAAGTTGGTTGTTAACGAAGGCCAGCATTGACACGGAAAAGATTGAACGCTATTTAGAACAGAAAAAGGAAGCAGACATAGAAGAAACAATCATTGAAACGGGTTCGGCTTCTTGGAGCGATGCCATTCGCCAATTGTTAGGCGTAGCGGCGCTTGAAGCGAATAAAAAAGTACAGGTACAGCCGAAGCAGCAAGTGAAAGAATATGACAAAGAATGGGAGTGGATACAAGATGACGACAGAAAATCAAGCATACGAAGAAGAACATGATGACTTGTCCTTAAACAGTTTACAAACGTTACGAAGTGTCCTCACGACACGAGAGGAACAAGCGTTTATGTCGATTTTATTTTCCTCAAGTGCGACGATTCGAGCAAATAATTTTGGATTGCCGCGTAAAGAAGTGGAGAAATTACTAGGCGTGTCCCGTGAAGATAATTATTTTCATTCCTTTCTGTCCCGTGTCAATCAAGCAGTTGGTCGGTATTATCGCCTCATTTATGACGAAGGCCGTGACCAAGTCGTTGTTATGCTGCGTGTTCCTGCCCGTTCTGCACGCCATACGTTATCTTCTGAAGCACTCGCAGTCTTATTGTTTATGTTTTATCAACAAGAAGTGTTAAAACATGAATACACATTGTTGACCCAATTATTGGAAGCGTTTGGGCATGAGGTAATGAAAGGCAGTCGGCGCATTCAACTCGCGATTGATACATTAAGAAAAATCGGTGCCCTTGAAAATCAACAGTTATCGGATAAAGAAGATGCGTATCGATTAACAGCAATCGGTGTTCATATGTTTTCTGATTCATTTTTGCGCAGAATGGTGGAATTTAGCCATTCCAATCAATTATCAAAGGAAGACGTGATGAAGTTTTTTAATCGGTACAATTTGTATGAGCGGGAGGGCTTACTATGATACCCGAACGATTACGGATTTCTGGCATTCGGGATTACGGACCCACAGAAATGAATTTAGGGAATGCAGATGAGCATATTTTAATTACCGGTCCGAATGGTGCTGGAAAATCTACTATTTCGTTTTGTATGGGCGCTGTATTACGCTCAAGTAAGGTCGATATTGAAGGGTTGAAATCTCAAAACCTACCGGAAGATGAAACGTGGCGGGCAGCCATTCACTTTTTATTTAAAAATGAGGGAGCATCCCGTATCGACGCACCACCTTTTATTGAATTTCGGTTAATTTGTGAACAACTACCGAAGCAACCCATAAAATTACAATACGAAATTCACGACGGCGATGAAATAGAAGAACTCGCGTTGCGTCAAACGTATCGTTCAGGAGACGCGAATAAAAACAATTTTACCGCATACCGGAGAGAACTGCAGTACAAATATAAAATCCATCCAGATTTGTACTATTTAATTTGGTACCAGCAAGAAGTGAATCAGTTTTCGGTCATGGCACCCGAAGAGCGATTTCGTATTTTTAGTGAAATGCATGGAATCGATCGAATTCAAAAAGATTGGGAAACAAGTTTAGAAGTTGTTAAAGACGCGAGAGAAGCTTTTAACGATGCGACAATTAAACAAAAGGGATACGAATTTGAACTGAATGTTGCAAGGGACCATAAAGAACGTTTTGAAGATAATAAACGGCGGATTAATGATAATGGTTTTCAGTATGCATTGACGACGAATGAATTGCTGCGAAATGCAGAAAAGACACGTCTAGAAATGGAAAGATATATTGAAGAGCGTCGTATTGAATTAGATGAGTTAACCGACAAGGAAAACATGATTACCAGTCATTTGGAAGAAGCGAATGAAAGGCAAGTTGTTTTACTGCAGAATCAAAAATCGTATAATGAAGAACTTATTACAGCGGAACACGCCTTAACGGAAAAAGAGGCTAAATTAACTGAAGTTAACTTAGAAGTAGATGCGCTTAAGGAAGAATTAAGTGAGCTACAAGAAGCGTATACGAAATTGCCTTTTCCTGAAAATGAAACTAGGCATAGATGGGAAACTGCGGTGGAACAAGTCGCCACTTTGCAAGGAAAAGAGCACGCTATCAGAGCCCGTGTTCAGCGTAGTGAAGAAGAAATCGAAGGGAATCGACAGGAACAATCTAAAATCCAAGCAGACATCGACCAATGGGAAAATCAAAGTAAAGATGCTATCGAACTACTTGGGCGATATACTTCTAGCTATCAGTTAAAGAATAGAGTTTCAGAATTAGAAGATAGCTTGCAATCTGATAGAGCTTTACGCGCCGAATTGAGGGAACGACTCCAGATATGCAAAGAAGAGTTAACAATGTTGCAGCGAAATCAAATTGAATCACCTAGGCAACAAGCAGCGATTCGCCATTTGAAAAGGCAAGGTATACAAGCGTACACATTACGTCATTTTGTAAAGTTGATGGACAATATATCAATAGAAAAAGAGAGTTTATATGACGCGATAAAATATTCGATTTTTTACGATGCATCTACTTGCCAGCCTTTCAATGATTTATACCATGTCTCACTTAAGAAATTAATTCCTACACGATCGATTACATCGTTGCCGCAATATGGGTTAACGATGCAAGAGGGGTTGTCTTCTAATGAGAAAAATGATGCAGCTCGGGTTCTGTGGTGGATTGAGCAGTTTTTTTCAAAAGAAGCACCGTTTCTACAAAATGGTTTGTTATTTGATTCGCGTGGGAGTCGGGGACCAGAGGAAAGAGATACGTATATATTAAGTAAAAAAGCTTTAGAAGAAAGGCAAAGTATACTTGAACGTAAGATAGAAAAATTCTCAAAGGAATTCGATTTACTTACTAAAAAAATCACTAAGGAAAATGAAAGATATCGCCTATGGAATGCCGACGTTCATAAAGTGGAGGAAGCAGAAGCATTATTATCTAAAAAAGTGGAGCAACAATATCGGCTCGAGCAACTGGATAGATTAACAGAACAGTTAAAGTTGCTACAGGACAGTAAGAGAGAGTTTGAAAAAGAAGCACAAGATGTGTGGAAACAAGCTTATGAAGAGGGAGAAGAAGTAAAAGCACGTGAAGCCGACTTATTGATATATGAACAATTTGGACAGCAAGCGGATAAAATCGAACATTTACAACGCTTAGAACAAGAAAGTATAATGAATAAACAGGACATATCTAAGTTAAAGCGTGCGCTGAATTCAATTCAAGATAAGTTAGATGACTTACATGGGCAGTCTCGAGAAAATCAGCGGGACATCGAAAGTATTGAGGATAAATTGAATCAGATAAAAAGAGTGGAAGGTCAAATTATTGATCAAATCCATGAAAAAGAAGATGAGCGGATTGCGGTATCAAATATAGGAATGGGATACAAAACGGAATTAGAAGAGTTGCGCTTATTAATTCCTGACTTGGTCGAACGTGCAATCGCTGAAGAGGAGCGCACTGACTCTAAGTTCGACTTGCAACATCGACAAAACCAAGCAAAAGTCGAATTTCAAAATGCGCTGAATGAAAAGAATATCGATCCGAATGCGGTTGAAAACTACTTCACGTTGGAAGAGGAAGTCACACGTAAACAAGATGAATTACAATCCGCGAAAAATTTATTAGAAGAAAATGAAGAGCGTGCCGTTCTAAATGAACAGCGTTTAGAAACCGCAATTGCGATGCAAGTTCAAAGGATAAATTTGTTGTTTGGAGAATATATGGGCATGTTCCAGTTTGAAGGACAAATTAAATATGAAAAGATGATGGACAAGCAAGGACGTCCAATATTTAAATTGTTTATCCATGTTAGAAAAGAAGGGCATCGTGGAAAATTAGTAGACGTAAGTTTAAAAGCTCGGGGAGGCCGGGTTGGGAAAGGTGTTTCAGGCGGAGAAGAATCATTAAGTTCGTTGTTATTTGCGTTATCGCTCCTTCAAAATCTCGAAAATCAAGCCGGCTTTATCGTATTGGATGAGTTTGACAGTGCATTAGACGATACGCGTAAGACGAAAGTGTTTGAGCTATATGAAGAAAAATTGGCGCGTAAGTTGATTATTCTTTCACCTAAAGCACATGAAAATGAATATTACGAACAGTTTAGAAAAGCTTTCGTTGTTTCACACGACCCAGCACAATTGAAAAGTGTGATTAGAGGGTTGGAGATGAAATAGGTTGTATTGAAGGTTCGCCGCTTACCTACCATTAGAGGTACTACGCGCAGAAGTGTCTGTAGATAGGGGAATGTGGTTACGGATTGTGAAGCAAAAGAGGTAAAATGAGAGATATCGTTTGTTAGAAAAGAGGAAAGCTTATGAATGAAAAGGAAAGAGATCGTTCACTCCATATCCAAACGAGAAGTGTTGGCGAACGAATCGATCAATCAGCACATTACCATCATTACGAAGCCACGCCTTATTGGATGTTGGATGAACTATTCAAAGAGTACACATTAGACCGAGCAGGTGCTTTTGTTGACTATGGCTGCGGAAAAGGGCGTGTTTTATTTTACGTTCATCATCGATTTCAAGTGCCTGTTGTTGGCATTGAAATGAATGACCAACTATATCGTGAAGCATTACTAAATGAAGCGTCTTATTTACAACATAAGAAAAAGGTAAGTAAGTCAATTCGAATTGAACATGAATTCGCGGAAAGCTATCGTATCGCTGACATTGACAGTTGTTTCTTTTTGTTCAATCCATTCTCCTTACAAATTTTTATGAAAGTGATTCATCATATTCTTCGATCGGTTGAAGCAAATAATCGTACGGTTGATATTATTCTTTACTATCCGGCAGAGGAATATATTGATTACCTAGAAATGAAAACACCATTTACTTTATTTAAAGAAGTGAAAATGCCTAGATTATCCGAAATAAACGCACGAGAAAAGTTTTCTGTTTTTCGATTTGAAGGCTGATATATATTGAGAAGAGTGTCCTGAAAGTAAATCGGGATACTCTTTTTTAATTGAACTGCTTCAATCATTTTATAGTCTGTTATGAAGAAAATAATCGTTAAATCTTTTTAGGCGTGAGAATTCACTTTAATTATCGTTAGTAGTGATTTCGTGTCTCGGAATATATAGAATCTTTCGGCATGATACGGAGAGCTCGGGCATAAGATATAGAAACCTTGCCCTAATTGGAGGGGATAAGATGGATATTTTAAATGAAGTGAAGCGATTTAGAGAAGAAGAAGACAGTTTAAAATGGGAAGGTACATTTGCAGAATACTTGGACATTGTGAAAGAAAGAAAAGAAGTTGCACAAACGTCACATTCCCGTGTCTATAATATGATTAAAAGCGCTGGAATTACAGAGAAAAATGGGAATAGGGCGTACCACTTTTTTGATGACGAGATTTTTGGGCTAGAAAAATCAATTGAAAAATTAGTAGAAGAGTATTTTCATCCTGCTGCCAAAAGACTTGATGTTCGAAAACGAATCTTATTGTTAATGGGACCTGTTAGTGGTGGTAAGTCGACAATCGCGACAATGCTGAAACGTGGCTTAGAAGCTTATTCGAAAACTGACGAGGGTGCGGTATATGCGATTAAAGGTTGTCCGATGCATGAAGATCCATTGCATCTCATCCCGAATCATTTACGAGAGGATTTCTTTAAAGAGTATGGCATTCGGATTGAAGGAAGTCTAACGCCGCTTAATACGATGCGACTCGAACAAGAATACGGCGGACGAATTGAAGATGTCGTAGTAGAAAGGATATTCTTCTCAGAAGATAAGCGTGTCGGCATTGGAACATTTACTCCGTCTGATCCAAAATCACAAGATATTGCCGACTTAACGGGAAGTATCGACTTTTCAACGATTGCCGAGTACGGTTCAGAATCAGATCCACGTGCGTATCGTTTTGATGGAGAGTTTAATAAAGCGAACCGCGGCATTATGGAGTTCCAAGAAATCTTGAAGTTGGATGAGAAATTTTTATGGCATTTATTGTCACTGACACAAGAGGGGAATTTTAAGGCGGGTAGATTTGCGTTAATTAGCGCTGATGAATTAATAATCGCGCATACAAACGAAACGGAGTATCGTTCGTTTATAGCGAATAAAAAGAACGAAGCCCTCCATTCGAGAATTATTGTTATGCCTATTCCTTACAACTTAAAAGTGACTGAGGAAGAACGAATTTATGAAAAAATGATTAAAGAAAGTGATATGTCACACGTTCACATTGCCCCACATGCCCTTCGTGTCGCAGCGATATTCTCAGTATTAACCAGATTATCTGACTCGAAAAAGCAAGGCATCGATATCGTCAAGAAAATGCGCATGTACGACGGGGAAAGTGTTGAAGGGGTTAATCAAATAAGCGTTGACGAACTTCGAAAAGAGTTTCCAAATGAAGGTATGGAAGGGATTGACCCGCGTTATGTCATAAACCGGATTTCTTCTGCAATTATACGGAAAGAAGTCCCTTCTATTAATGCGCTGGACGTTTTACGGGCCATTAAAGATGGATTGGACCAACATGCCTCGATTTCAAAAGAAGATAAAGAGAAGTATATGAACTACATTTCAATCGCAAGGCGTGAGTTCGATGAAATTGCGAAAAAAGAAGTGCAAAAGGCATTTGTTTATTCGTACGAAGAATCGGCGAAAACGTTAATGGATAATTATCTCGATAATGTGGAGGCCTTTTGCAATAAACATAAAATCAAAGATCCGTTAACGGATGAGGAAATGAGCCCGGATGAGAAATTAATGCGTTCAATTGAGGAGCAAATCGGCATTTCCGAAAATGCAAAGAAGGCGTTTCGAGAAGAAATACTCATTCGAATTTCGGCGTTTGCACGAAAAGGCAAGCGCTTTGACTTCCGTTCCCACGATCGTTTGCAAGAAGCAATTCAAAAGAAATTGTTTGATGACTTAAAAGATGTCGTAAAAATTACAACGTCTTCCGCGATGCCTGATGAGACGCAGTTAAAGAAAATTAATGAAGTGGTCGCAAGACTGATTGATGAGTATGGCTATAATTCTACATCTGCCAATGAACTATTGCGTTATGTTGGAAGTTTGCTAAATCGATAGGGAAGCTTAACGGAAAAAACAAGACGACTTTGGAAGTTGGTCTTGTTTTTTCTCTCATATAGCGCAACACAAGCATATACTATAGTACATCATTATTAAAGTAGGGATAAAATTGAATGAAAAACAAAATGAACAGTTTATTATCTCGCAAGAAAATTGGTCCCTGCACCGTAAAGGGTATCAAGACCAACAACGTCATTTAGATAAAGTAAAAGATGCCATTCGGAATAATTTGCCTGATTTAATCAGTGAAGAAAGCATTATTATGTCAGATGGAAAAGATGTTATTAAAATTCCAATACGTTCGTTAGATGAGTACAAAATTAGATACAATGCTGACAATTCAAAGCATGTCGGACAAGGAGATGGGGATAGCGAAGTAGGAGATGTCGTTGCAAGAGACGGGGAGCAAGGAAAAGGGGGTGCCGGGAAGGGAGGGAAACCCGGCGATCAGCCCGGAGAAGACTATTATGAAGCGGAAGTTTCAATGGCTGAAGTAGAGGAAGCGTTATTTAAAGAACTTGAATTACCGAATTTAAAGCGGAAAGAACAAGCTGAAATTGTCATTGAAAAAGTTGAGTTTAATGATATTCGTAAAAAAGGTTTAATTGGTAACATTGATAAGAAACAAACAATCTTAACAGCAATAAAAAGGAATGCGATGAAAGGAAAACCGTCAATTTCGCCAATTCATAATGATGATTTACGATTTAAAACATGGGATGACGTGACAAAACCTGAGTCAAAAGCGGTTGTGCTTGCGATGATGGATACGAGTGGTTCTATGGGCACATTTGAAAAATATATTGCAAGAAGTTTCTTTTTCTGGATGACGAAATTTTTACGCTCCAAATATTCGACAGTAGAAATCGAGTTTATCGCCCATCATACAGAAGCGAAAGTCGTTTCGGAACATGACTTCTTTCATAAGGGAGAAAGTGGTGGAACGAGATGTTCATCAGCTTATTTAAAAGCGTTAGAATTAATTGAACAAAAATATAATCCTTCTAGTTATAACATTTACCCTTTCCATTTCTCAGACGGCGAAAATATTTCATCTGATAATGCAAAATGTATTGAACTCGTCAATCAGATTATGGAAGTGTCCAACATGTTTGGGTACGGTGAGGTAAATGCCTATAGCCGCTATTCAACATTAATGAATACGTATAAAAAAATTGACGACCCCAAGTTTCGCCATTATGTGTTAAAGGAAAAAGGAAATGTCTATGACGCATTGAAATGCTTTTTCCGTCCGGAGTTATCGTCTTTGTAAGGGAGGGAATGGATTGTCTGATATAAAAGCGTTACACTATGCAATCGATGAAATTACAGAGATTGCAAATGGATTTGGCTTAGATTACTACCCGATGCGCTACGAAATTTGCCCGGCCGATATTATCTATACATTTGGCGCATACGGCATGCCGACCCGTTTTACACATTGGAGTTTTGGGAAACAATTCCACAAGATGAAACTTCAATATGATTTAGGGCTAAGTAAAATTTATGAGTTGGTTATTAATTCCAATCCGTGTTATGCATTCTTATTGGATACAAATAGTTTAATTCAAAATAAATTAATTGTTGCGCATGTACTTGCACATTGCGATTTCTTTAAAAATAATATTCGTTTCGTGAATACGCGTGGTGATATGGTTGAAAGTATGACCGCGACTGCAGAAAGAATTGCAGCGTATGAGATAGAATATGGGAAAGATGAAGTCGAAACCTTTTTAGATGCTGTCCTTGCGATTCAGGAACACATCGATCCTTCCATTGTTAATCGGCGGTTAACGGCGGAGGAAGAAGAGGAATATGTATCGGAGGATGTTGTTCGTAAAACGGAATACGATGACTTGTGGCAAATGGACGTACCAAAAAAGACTTTTGAAAAAAAGAAAAAGAGTAAGAAATTCCCGCTTATACCCGAAAAAGATATATTATTATTTATTGAACAGCACAGTCGTCACTTAGAAGATTGGCAACGAGATATTTTGACAATGATGCGTGAAGAAATGCTTTACTTTTGGCCTCAACTCGAAACGAAAATCATGAACGAAGGATGGGCTTCCTATTGGCATCAAAGAATTTTAAGGGAAATGAATTTAACTGCAGATGAAACGGTGGAGTTTGCCAAATTAAATGCCAATGTCGTACAACCATCTAAAACCTCGATTAACCCTTATTATTTAGGGTTGAAAATATTCGAGGATATTGAAAGACGTTATAATGATCCAACAGAAGAGATGCAGGAAAAAGGCATTGTCCCGAATTCAGGAAGAGAAAAGATTTTTGAAGTAAGAGAGATCGAGTCAGATGCTTCGTTTATTCGAAACTATTTAACGAAAGAATTAGTGCAACGTGAAGATATGTATTTGTTTCAAAAGCAAGGCGGAGATTATAAAATCACCGATAAAGATTATGAAAATGTACGTGAACAACTCGTTTCGATGCGTGTGAATGGCGGATTTCCTTATATTGTCGTTGAAAATGGGGATTACTTATTAAACGGTGAATTGTATTTAGTGCATAAATATGAAGGTACGGAGCTCGATGTCCCTTATTTGGAAAATGTCTTGCCTTATATTTATCGGTTATGGGGACGCATCGTGCATATGGAAACAATTGTCAAAGGGAGAGAAATAGTCTATTCATATGACGGGAAAAAGGTGTCTAGACATTATGTAGGATAAGTGAAGAAAGCGTTAGCATTGAATTGTGCTAGCGCTTTTATATTTTGACGCGAACCCCTTTTTTGTAAGGTTATTAGATGTGTTACAATTGTCTAAAGATTCGTTAGGAAAGGGGAGGAATTGCATGAAGCCAAAAGTTTATTTGACATATCCTGTTTCAGAAGAGGTAGAAGGTTTTATTGCCAAGCATTGTGAGATTCAGAAGTGGGATGGGGAAGGCAGAGTACCTGAAGAAGTGCTGTTAAGGGAAATAAAAGAAATTGATGGGCTTTATACGTCAGGAAGCACGACTGGAAAAATTGATGAGCGTCTATTAAGTCATGCACCATACTTAAAAGTCGTCAGTAATGTGTCTGTTGGCTATAATAATTTTGATGTTGAAGCCATGCGTAAAAGAAATGTGATCGGCACGAATACACCGCATGTGTTGAATGAAACTGTTGCAGATTTAGCTTTTGCATTACTTTTAGCGTCTGCCCGTCGAATCGTTGAGTTAGATAAGTTTGTGAAAGCAGGAAATTGGAAACCTACGACTGTTTATTCGGATACATATGGAAAAGATGTGCATGGTGCCAAATTGGGGATTATCGGGATGGGACGTATCGGTGAAGCCATTGCAAGGCGAGCAAAATTTGGCTTTGAGATGGATATTATTTATCATAACCGTACGAGAAAGCCTGATGCAGAAAAAAAGTACGAAGCGGCGTATCGTGATTTACCAACACTCTTGACGGAAGCCGATTACATAATTTTAATGACGCCATTAACATCGGAAACTTTTCAATTAATTGGGGAAGAAGAGTTTAAATTAATGAAACAATCCGCGGTCTTTATTAATGTATCGCGTGGACAAACTGTCGACGAACAAGCATTAATTCGCGCATTAGAAAATGGAGAGATTTATGCGGCTGGACTAGACGTGTTTGAAAAGGAACCAATCGATGCGGACAATCCATTATTAACGTTACCAAACGTCGTTACGGTTCCACATATCGGTTCTGCAACAGCAAAAACAGAAGCGAAAATGGCGATGCGGGCGGCGGAAAACTTAGTATCCGTTTTAACTGGGAATCAACCACGAGACCCAGTGTGGCAGTAAATTTAGGGGATTGCTAAAGTGGGAAAAGGTGATAGAGTAACCTTTTCTCACTTTTGATTGTTTGAACGAAGTGAAATGATTACAAACTGACCATTAAGGGAATAGAAAGATTAACTCAATAAAACATTTTAGTGAGTAAAGGCTATCTTTATGTAAAATCTCCTTGTTGTATTACAATAAAAAGCGGGATTAGGTTTATAAATAAAAGGAGTATCAAGTTAATGAAAATTAATATTTTATATGAAGATAATCATCTACTTGTCGTTGAAAAACCGGTAAATATTCCAGTACAAGAAGACGCGAGTAAAGATAAAGACTTGTTAACCATTTTAAAAGAAGACATTAAAGTACGTTATAATAAACCGGGAAACGTCTATTTAGCACTTGTTCATCGTTTAGATCGTCCAGTTGGCGGCGTTATGGTATTTGCGAAAACGTCAAAGGCCGCTTCACGATTATCGGACGTCATTCGTAGGAACCATTTAGAAAGAAGATATTTAGCGGTCGTAAGAGGAACACCGAAACAGGAAAAGGCGAAACTAGAACATTTTCTATATAAAGACACCTCAAGGAATATCGTTCGTTCCGTGCCAGAAAATTATAAAGGAGCGAAGAAAGCGATCCTGGAATATGAGTTGTTGGGAAGTCGGGAAGGGCTTAGTTTATTAGCAGTAAAGCTGCATACGGGTCGTTCACATCAAATACGGGTTCAACTTTCTACAATTGGTCACCCATTATTCGGTGACCAAAAGTATGGCCAACAACAAAATCAAAAAGGGCAGCAAATTGCATTATGGGCAAATTTGCTTGAATTTCCGCATCCGACGACCAAAGAATTGGTCAGTGTACAATCGCCGCCACCAAGCGAATATCCATGGAACTTATGGTGATTTTTTCGTCAGACAATCTATTGAAGACCATTATCTCGAATATGATTCCAATGAATGGTATCTTAATCATGTGGAGAGTATAGTATTTAGTGCATAGGAGGAAGATAAATGAATTTATTACAAGTAAGAAGAGGACAATTTGTCTATTATAAAAACGAGTTACACAAAGTGTATTCTGTGCGACCTCTCTCAAGGCTGCCAGTCCTCATGTACCGTATTAAAGATATGGAACAAGTAGCGTCTAGGGCAGAAAATCTAACATTGCATAGACCGCAGCATATGGACTCATTCATGTTATTAGGAAATAGATATACATTGGAAAAAGATAAGCCGGCCGTGGAAGATGGTTATATTTTAATTACCCATCCGGACCCGGGGCATTTAGACAATTATTCGTTAAATGAATTTGAAAAAGTAGCTGAATTAGTTGATAACAAAGCGTATACTACTTTGCTAAATACAGTAAAACCGAAAGAATTTATGGTGATGTCTCCAGGAGTTCATCCGGATAGCCGTAATATCGATTATAAAGACCATTCACAAGTTACTGATGAACAACGTGAAGAAGAACGCATGTTGGAACAGAAAGCAGCTGAAGAAGCCGCAGTCAAACCTTCCGTTGGAGACATTTACATCAATTTAGATAATGGAATTAAAGCAATGATCGTGGCAGTTATTGATGATGAAGTCATTCTAGGTCACGGAGAACGTATGAAGAGTGCAGATTTGGTTGAATCAGATAGCTGGAACCTCATCTATATTACGAATGAAGAAGATTTTTAATGTATCATAATAAAAGCATTGTTTCCGTAAAATGACTTCGGTCTTTTCGGAACAATGCTTTTTTGTGTCTTATCGCTTGCAACTCTGTATTTGCAGTAAAGACAATCCACCTTGTATTCTGTTCAATTCAGTATGAAGTCAGTGCTTTTCTTTGTATTAAGAAAGACGAAGATAGTTTTTTTTGGTAGAATGGAAAAGTTGAAAGGAATAGGAGGATTTTGAGCTTATGATTCGTACATTTAAACAATCGGTTACATTTGAATATATACAAATTATCGTAGGGGCGGCACTCGTTGGACTAGCTTTTAATATCTTCTATTTGCCGGCTCGCTTAGCAGCTGGTGGCGTTTCGGGCATGAGTACGATATTATATGAGCTCTTTCAGTTCAACCCTGCTTATGTACAATGGTTAATTAATATTCCGCTTCTCATTATCGGCGTTATTTTTGTTGGCAGAGAGTTTGGTGTGAAAACTTTTGTTGGTACATTGTCAGTTCCTTTAGTAATTTGGCTAACGGGAGACATGGCATTGACTGTTGAAAATCCCTTGTTAAGTGCCATTTATGGTGGGGCAGTTTTAGGGGTCGGCTTAGGAATCGTTTATCGTGGAAACGGGTCAACGGGCGGGACGACACTCATTGCACAAATTTTAAAGAAATATACTGGACTATCAAGCGGGTTTTCTCAACTCGTTGTCGATGGATTTGTTGTGGTCACATCAGCGTTTGTATTTGATTTTGAACTCGCGTTGTACGCTTTAATGTCAATTTACGTGACGAGTAAGATAATTGACTTCGTTCAGTTGCAAACGTCGCCGACGAAGTTAATTCTTATTATTACGGATAAGGATGAAAAAATCCAATCCATTATAAAAAATGAAATGAACCGCGGTTTAACAAAAGTAAAAACAATCGGCGGCTATTCAAACGCAGAAAAGACGATGGTTTTATGTGTAGTTGAACAATCAGAAGCGGTCTATTTTAAGAAACTATTGCAAGAAGAAGAACCCGAGTCATTCGTTATATTCTTGAATGCGTCGGAAATTTTAGGACGTGGTTTTTCAAGAGCCCAATTTGATCGGGATGAATTAAAGAAGGTCGATTAACATAAAACATCCAGCACTTATGGAAAGTGCTGGATGTTGTTATTTTAAGTTTGGTTTATTTTTATTGAATTCTTCTTGCGCTTCTTTTTTGATTCTATTGATTTCTGCCTCAGCTTTTTTCGCTGCATTTTCTGCGTTTTGCGCCCAATCATAAGATTTATCAGTACGCGAATTGTTGCCCATCACTGTACCTCCATTCTATTTATGGATGTACAGATACTTTCCCCAGGAATCAAAAGATCATACACCCGTAAGAGAAAGAATTTATTTAGCCATTAAGGTCAAAATAGGCATTGATAATCATTTTTAATGTATCATGAGACATGTTTAGATGTGTTACGTGTGTGTCTTGGATAAGTTTTTGTGTATTCGAATCGTCAAAATTAAATGACCTAGATAAGTACACATTAAAAACGTCAATTAACTCATTTAATCGTTCTTCTTCCGGTCTTAATACCGTATTCCGAGGGTCTTCAATAATTTCCAGTTGATTAAAATCAAGCGCATTTTTAATAAGTGTTAAAATATCATAGTTTGTAGCCGGATTAGGGTTTGTTATATGATAAATCGTATTTGGTTCTGCTTTACTTTCAGCGATGGCCAATATATCAGCCACGTAATTGACAGGTACGAAGTTAGAGGTAGCATCTTTACTGCCAATTACACGGTAAATGGTATTGGTGCTTTCAGATACCCGTGCAATACGTCGTTTAAATACATCGAGTGCACGCATAAAGCCGTACAACGTAAATTCCGAATCAGCTTCTCCCGTATTGGAATCACCAACAATAATGGATGGTCGGAAAATGGAAACGTCAAAATCATTCGCATAAGAAAAAGCAAGATGTTCAGATTTTACTTTACTTTCCTCATAAGGATTATGACCTTTCGCTTCGATTGGATACAGTTTCTCCACACCGTAATCATGCTTCCCGATTGTATAGGCTGTGCTAATATAATAGAACTTAGAGACGCCAAGTTGTTTGGCAAGTTCTAGTACGTGTTTTGTCCCATCATAGTTAATTGAAAATAGTTCGTCCCGTAACGCTTCGTCAAATTTAACGAGAGCCGCGAGATGGTAAACAATATCTATATTTCCTTTTATCTCATCAATGTCTGTTTGGGACAAGCCGCAATTTTCTTGCGTAATATCACCTTTGAAAAGACGAATGCGTTCTGCAGACCCGTCTGGAAGTTTACTAATCATTCGTTCTGCCCTCTCAAAGTTTCGGACAAGCACATATAATGTATGGTCAGTCGATTGTATTAAATTCGTGAGTAATTTGCCGCCGAGAAATCCTGTTGAACCCGTTAAGAAAATTGTCAAACTGTACGCCTCCATCATTGTTTTTAGGAGAATGATTCCTTATCCTAATTTCTTTTTTGATTATCTCATAAAACGACATAAAATGATAAGAAACACCTTGCAAAATTTGACTGTGACCTATTTTTCACGTAAATTTAAGGGTAGTGTAGACAAGGATGATTAAAATAGGATACAATATTTAATTCGCCTTCAATACAAGGAGCAATATTTCACGAAGAACTGCATCATTCAAGAAAAGAGGAATATGGAATGGCAAAAGCAGATTTTTTACCAGTAATACTAGGTTCAGATGATAATGCTTACGGTATGGCACGCGCATTTCACGAACAATATGGAATCAAAAGCATCGTTGTGACAAAAGGGCATATTTTGCCGACGATGCATAGTAAAATTGTTGAAAAGAAAATTTATGAACAACTAGATGAACCTCAAATTTTTATAGAGAGTATGCTCAATTTATACGAAGAATTGAAAGAACGAGCGGATAAATTACTTGTCGTAGCGAGTAACGAAAACTATGCAGAACTTGCGATTCGAAATCGCGACAAGTTGGAACCGCATTATGTATTACCTTTTATTAGTGAAGAACTAATGGACCAAGTTGTGTATAAAGAACGTTTTTATGAAATGTGTGAAGAATATGGGCTTGATTATCCGGATACAGTCATTTTCAAAAAAGGAATGGATCCCGAGATGGACTTGCCATTTGACTTTCCGGTAGTTGTAAAAGCATCAGACAGTATGACGTTTTTCAATGCACAATTTGAAGGTAAGAAAAAAGCATATGTTTTGCATGATAAAGCATCTTTTGTAAAGACGATTCAGCAAATATATTCTTCAACATACGAAGACACGCTCATTGTTCAAGATTATATCCCTGGCAACGATACGGTTATGCGTGTGCTTAATGCATACGTGGACCAACATGGAAAAGTGCGTATGATGTGTCTAGGACGAGTGATCCTTGAAGATTACACGCCTATTTTAATCGGAAACTATGTAGGGATTATTGGCGAGGAAAATCAAGAACTCTATGGACAATATAAAAAATTCCTTGAAGAAATTGGCTTTAGAGGCTATGCCAATATTGATTTGAAGTATGATAGAAGAGATGGGAAATATAAAATATTTGAATTGAATATTCGACAAGGTAGAAGTAGCTATTTTGTAACCGCAAACGGTTATAATATGGCAAAATACTTAGTTGAGGATCGCGTATATGATCGACCGGCGCCAACTGAATATGGTACGAATAGTCATTTATGGCATGCTGTCCCAAAAGATCTTCTTATTAATTATACGATGGATGAAGAGTTAAAGAAGCAAGTGATCGATCGGTTTGAAAAGGGACAAGCCTCGAGCACATTATATTATCCAAAAGATTTAGGGCTAATTAGAAGATTTAAATTGCGCTCGTTTTATAAAAATTATTATGCGCGCTTTGAAAAGTATTTTAAACTTAAGGATTAATTTCCTTTGGCGTTTTGTTGCAATTGTCGGTGTTAATAATTGGAGGTAAAGAGCAAATGGCATTGCTTGATGTTACGAATGAAGAAGAAGTAAAAAAATATGATGAATTTGTTCGAAATTCACCGTATCGATCCATGATGCAGGACCGAGCATGGGCAGAAGTGAAAGACGATTGGGGCAATGAACATGTCTATCTTGAAAAAGATGGAGAAATTATTGCTGCAATGTCGATTTTGATTAAACGATTACCACTCGGCTACTCGATGCTCTATGCAACGAGAGGACCGGTTTGTGATATTACAGATATTGATTTAGTTCAAGAACTTTTAAAAGAAGTCGATGTCGTTGCCAAAAAGCATAAGGCAATTATGTTGAAATTTGACCCTGAAGTACCTTATTCGGATGAACTTTATCAGTTATATAGTAATGCGGGCTTTCAGCTCGTTTCAAAAGATGATGATCAAGAAAAGTTAATTCAACCGCGCAAAAATATGGTGCTTGATTTAAAGGACTATGATGAAGAATCAATTATGATGAGATTTTCTAAAAGAGGCCGAAGCAGTATTCGAGGCGGAATTAGACGTGGTGTCGAAGTTAGATATTCCAGAAGTGACGAAGATATCAATCTTCTACACGAAACCTATCGAACGATGGCGGAACGAAACAAAATTACCATTCGTTCTAAAGAGTATTTTAAGCAAATACGGGATTCTTATGAAGATGCCCGGGTGTACATTGCGACACATGAAGATGACTTATTAGCGGCTGCTTTGACCATTAATTATAACGGAAAAATGTATTATTTATATGCGGGTAGCACAAACATTAAAAGAAACTTAAATCCAAACCATGTGATTAATTATGAAATGATTAAATGGGGCTTGGAAGAAGGGGCCGAACAATATGATTTTGGCGGCTTTTTCGAAATAGGTGATGGCTTGTACAATTTCAAGAAAAGTTTTTGCGATAAAGATGGCCCAGTCGAATATATAGGAGAAATCGATAAAGTTTATAAACCATTTATGTATAACCTTTTAGAAAGAGTCATTCCAATGGTTAAACGTCTACGTAAACGTTCAAATGAAAATTGACAGGTGAAATAATTAGTAAAGGTCATGAATGAATTGAAAAAGAAAATGTTAGGAATTATCGGTGGCGTAGGTCCACTTGCAACCATGTTTATCGGTGAAATTATCGTAAGGCGTACAGCTGCGGAGAAGGATCAAGATCATGTAAATATGGTCATTACAAATAATACGAATATCCCGGACCGAACAGCTTTTATTTTAGGTGAAAGTTTAGAGAATCCAGTGCCAGTTATTGTATCAGATGCGAAACGATTACAAGAGGCGGGTGCAGAAATCCTTGCCATGCCTTGTAATACAGCTCACTCGTTTTTGGATGAAATTCAACAAGGGACTGAACTTCAAGTCATCGATATGATTCGGGAAACGGCGATGCGTGCCAAAGAAAAAGGAGCGCGCCGCGTCGGAATACTCGGTACAACTGGGACAATCTCAACAGGCATTTACCAAGGAGCCTGTGAGCGTCTTGGGATGGAGGCAGTCGTACCTGATGACGACGTACAAGCTGTCGTCATGTCGCTGATTTATGACGATATTAAAGCGGGACAACCGGCTGACCCGGAAAAATGGGCAATCATTCGGCAAGCGATGAAAGACGCTCAATGTGATGAAGTAATTCTTGGGTGCACAGAATTATCTATTGTCAGTCAAGAGTTACAATTGAAGGATTGTATTGATTCATTACTCGTATTAGCGGAAACAGCAATCCAACGTTGTGGTTATAAAGTAAAATAAAAAGACATCCAGTAGCGCATAGGGTCGGTTACTGGATGTTTTTTCAACGAAGGAAACCTTAGCGTTGAAGAAAAAATGAGAAAGTAGGGATTAGGATGTCTTTTGTAGAAAAGATGGACACCGTTTTTCAAGAGAAGTGGAAGTTTAAAAATGAAATGCCCATCCAAACAAAGATGGTGCCTGAAGCACTCGATGGAAAAGATATCGTTGCTGAATCACCAACTGGCACGGGGAAAACGCTCGCTTATGTACTGCCACTTTTGCATCTTGTCGATGGCACAAAAAAGCAAACACAAGCACTAATCGTTGTGCCATCCCAAGAACTAGCGATGCAAATTACCGATATCATTAGAGAGTGGGTTGCAGGAACAGCGATAACAGTCGCGCCATTAATTGGTGGTGCAAACGTTAAGCGACAAATCGAACGTTTGAAAAAGAAACCGACGATAGTTGTTGGAACACCAGGACGATTGATGGAATTAAGTCAATCAAGAAAACTGAAGCTTTTTGATATACGTCATATTGTCCTTGATGAAGGTGATGTGTTATTATCACGTGAACACCGTGTGAAAATTAAAAATATGATTAGCGGATCGAATCCAGATCGGCAAGTTATCGTTGTCTCGGCAACGATTACGGATGAAATCGAACGTGTTGCGAACGAATTTATGAATGAACCGCTACATATCAAGCTAGCCGCAAAACATATTCCACGGGCTGGTACAGTCACGCATTCATTCATTGAAACGTCGGTACGTGATAAAACGGATATCTTAAGAGGACTTTCCCACTTACCCAACATACATGCGCTCGCTTTTGTGAACAATGTGGATCAAGTTTGGATGAAGGAGGCAAAACTGCTTTATAATAAAGCACCGATTGTCGTTTTACATTCCAATATGCGTTCTGCTGAGCGACAACAGGCATTAGAAAGTTTCCGAAAAGGTAAATCGAGTATTTTAATTGCCACAGATTTAGCTGCTAGAGGTCTTGATATCGAAGGGCTAACACATGTCATTCATGTAGATGTTCCCCATACGATTGAGCAATATTTACATCGGTCGGGAAGAACAGGCCGGGCAGGCGAGGACGGGGAAGTGTTGACGTTACTTGCGCCTCATGAAGAAGGAGATTATCGCAAGCTTACGAAAGGTCTTCATTCAACAGAAAAAATTTGGCGACATGGTAAATTACAAGAAAAACAAAACATCAGAAGAAAATAAAAAAAGCTATCATTGGAATAAATTTCAATGATAGCTTTTTAAATGTTAGAAAGGCTAACCATCGCTTTCCGCATTTTGGTTAATCTAGCTGCAGGCGACAGCTTCCCGGGACACTTCAGACCTTCCCAAAAGGCGAAAAGATGCCATTTTTGTGGTAAGACCTCCAGTGCCTGTCGAGGCTGAACGACGCCTTCCGCTTTTGTCTAGGCTAGCTGCAGGCGACAGCCTCTCGGGACACTTCAGACTTTCCAAAAAGGCGAAAAGATGCCTTTTATGGTAAGTCTTCCAGTGTCTGTCGAGGCTAAACGTCGCCTTCCGCTTTTGTCTAGGCTAGCTGCAGGCGACAGCCTCTCGGGACACTTCAGACTTTCCAAAAAGGCGAAAAGATGCCTTTTATGGTAAGTCTTCCAGTGTCTGTCGAGGCTAAACGTCGCCTTCCGCTTTTGATATTATAGTTGTGTTAAAATAATCGGTTTATCTTTTGTCACGATAATTGTATGTTCAACTTGGGCAACTAAAGATTTGTCTGGCGTAACGAATGTCCAACCATCTCCCAGTTCAACAATGTTTTCTGCTTTTTCAGAGATAAATGGTTCAACTGCAAGAACCATTCCGTCTTGTAATAGGGTTTTATCCCATGCATCATAATAGTTTAAAATATGTTGAGGTTCCTCGTGCAATGCAGTACCGATGCCGTGACCCGTTAAGTTACGAATCACGCTTAATCCATGACTTTTCGCTTCACGCTCAACCGCTTTTCCAATACCGCTTAAATTCGACCCAGCTTTTACACGCGTCATCGCACGGTCAAATGCACTTTGGGCAACGTCACATAACTTTTGTTTCCGCTCGTCCGGTGTACCAACGACGAAAGAAATACCCGTATCCGCGAAGTATCCGTCGCAAGATCCAGAAACATCAATATTTACAATGTCCCCATCTTTAATGACGCGCGATCCAGGAATGCCGTGTGCAACTTCATGCTCCACGCTAATGCACGTATATCCAGGGAAGTCATATTGAGAAATTGGCGCGGAAACAGCACCTTTTTCTTTGAAAAGACGTCCGCCAAGTTCATCTAATTCTTTTGTTGTTATGCCAGGGACTGTTGCATTTTTCATTTCTTCTCTAATTTCGGCAACGATTTTCCCGATTTTTTTAAGACCATTTATATCTTGTTCTGTCTTTGCAATCATTCAAAACAAATCCTTTCTTACCGTTCATTTATTTACATTCTACACTATACCATATAAAAATTAGAAATAAAAAAAGCCTGTCCTCTTGAAAAGAGTTCAGGACCTACTTTGAATGAAATATGTTACTTTAACACCTTCACTCCTTGGAAAACATTCCAAATAATAATTGCGATAAATAGTAAACTATAAATGAAGGTGAATAGAAAAGGGGCTATGTGCCAAAAATCAAAACTGCCGTTAATAATCGTCATCATTCTTTTTTCAACAGTGAACATGGAAAAAGAGAAAATAATTACGCCGCAGATAAGTAGAATCACTGGAACAAAGTGTGAAATTAGGGACCGCTTTGCATGAAATTTGACTTCAAGCTCCTCAGAAACTAAATAGATAACAAACGGTAATAAGAGTGGAAAAAAGAAAACGCTAAAATAGCAAAGTGCACTTAATATTTTTTTATTTGACATAGAAATCCTCCTTCCAAAGCAGATGCATATATGCATAGCTTGCTTAATATAGAGAACTCTTATACAATTAAACTGATAAGTATTACCACAAGGGGAGCCAACTGGCTGAGAAAGAACAAAACGTTCTGACCCTTTGAACCTGTAAGTTCATACTTGCGTAGGGATGTGGATGGAAACAGACATGTTGGGGAAGTATACATACTTCGCCTTATATGAAGATTTCCGTTCTATGAGGAATGTCTTTTTTTACTGCTTAATAATTGGATAAGATTGAATCGTAGCGTAATAAATCTGAATGTAGCGTATTAATCTTTCTACAATATTAGATTTTAATCATAAGGCAATCTGCTATATGGTCTAAATGATGTATAGAAAATGATGTCGAGGTACTATTAAGCGAACGCGTTTGTTCATTACATCCCTACAAAAAATGTAGGGAGGAAAATTGTTATGCATAGGAAAAGATTACAGTTTTTAATGGAGGTAGCAATACTTGGAGCTTTGTCGTTTATTTTAGATAAACTTACAGTATTTGTTATGCCGCAAGGCGGCTCAATAACACTTTCAAT
Organism: Sporosarcina ureilytica; assembly: GCF_001753205.1. GTDB lineage: Bacteria > Bacillota > Bacilli > Bacillales_A > Planococcaceae > Sporosarcina > Sporosarcina ureilytica. Next base: position 789,922 of record NZ_CP017560.1, read on the forward strand.
GTTACCAATTATTGTCATGGCGTTCCGCTGGGGCATAAGCGGTGGTTTACTAACAGGTTTTCTGAGCGGCTTGTTACAACTGATTACCGGCGGGACCATATTCCATTGGGCACAGGCTTTAATGGATTATACGTTAGCCTATACATTAGTGGGCGTTGCAGCAATTACCGGTATTTGGTTGGCAAATAGTATGGCCAAAGGGCGCAAAGGGAGTATGGTTGCGGCGATTGTCATCGGTTCGGTTATTGGCGGTCTTCTTCGATTCTTTATTCATTTCGTTGGAGGAATTGTATTCTTCGGAGAATATGCTCCTGCTGGCCAGCCTGTTTGGTTATATTCATTAGTCTACAATGCAAGTTACATGATTCCTTCAATTTTATTATGTAGCATTGTGGCGAGTATACTATTTACAAGCGCACCAAGACTATTAAAAACAGCATGAAAAAACGTCTTTCTCTATATTTTTAGAGAAAGACGTTTTTTAAAATACATATTTTGTCATTTGCTAGCAGATACCTGTTTATTTTTGAATAGATAAAAACATGCGCCAATGACGGCGGTTAAGAACAACGCAGCAGTCGTCACGAATAAAGAATCGAATCCATTTTTTACCGCGATTCCAATAAATCCCCACATAAAAACAATATTAAACGCCTTATCTTCATAATGATATAAAAAATGAAGGGCGATTGCGGTTGCTAGTGTTAAAAAGATGACGGCCCATAATGCCTGGCTAATTCCAAAGCCACTCCATTCGGCAAATATCAACGTATAGTTAATTAAAATAATAAAAGAAAATAAGCTCCAACCGAAAAGTATAGAAATTGGTACACGAAACGAAATAAGGTTTTCAGTTTTTGGATATGAAAAGTAAAGGGCAGAAATAGTAAGTAATAATCCGACCATTACAATAATTGCCCACATAAAGAACTCGTAATGCCATAGGAGAATGAAAGACATATTGAATAGTAAGCTTATTATGAAAAATGAAAATCTAATGTTGAATACTTTTCCTGATTGTGGGCGTTGATTTCTCCAAAACCCGAAGAGCCAAATGACTAAGAATATATATATGATTATCCAAATGATAAACACATAGCTCGCAGGTGTTAACAGAACAGGAAGTCTATTCATAATTTCTGTAGTTGTGATTCCATTAAAAGGAACGATTTCTGCAGTGCAAATAACGATAAGACTAACTAAAAGAATTAGCGCCATACTAATAAATCGAATCATATTAAAATCCTCCCACATATTAGTATACAGAGGAAAAGTATATTTTACGGAGAAAAGTGTGAAGTTTTCGTCACAAATGCAAAATCGTAGCAAAATGTAATGGTTCGCTTTTCGAAATTTCATGCTACAATGGAAGTGTCTATTTAGAAAATTGAAAACGTAAGAGGGGGAAAAAATACAGATGAAGTATTCGGAAGTGTGGGATTTAGATGTTTTCTTTAAAGGTGGAAGTAGTTCACCCGAATTACGTATACATCTTGATGGAGTGAAAGAAAAAATAAATGTGGTAAAAGATAGTATTGACATATTTGAGATACCAACTTCAGTGAATGAATCGGCAAATGTGAGTCGTTTAATCGAATTGGTTAAAGACGCTGCAGTAAATTTAAGGCAAGCAGGGGCAGTGATTGGATGTTATTTAGCTGCCGACACTACAGATAAAAAGGCATTGCTTTTACAAGGTGAGGTAGGTACACTCGGTGCAGAATTTCAGACGGTTATGTTGAAGTTTCAACAAAAGCTCGCCAAAGTAGACAATGATGTATGGGCAACATTAATGGCGTCGGCGGAATTGAACCAATTTAATTTTGTGTTAAATGAATGGCGGGAAGAGGTAGCGTTAAAACTTTCCGAAAAAGAAGAAAGTCTAATCACAGCTTTAAGTGTGGATGGTTATCATAGCTGGGGACAACTTTATGACCAACTTGTTGCGGATATTAAAGTAAAAGTTGAAGTCGACGGTGAGGTAAAAGAGTTATCTGTCGGTCAAGCATCTAACTTAAGTTCAAGTCAACATGCGGCTGTTCGAAAAGACTCATTTGAAAAATTAGAAGATGCATGGAAAGAAAAGGAAGAGTTTTTTGCTACAACGCTTAACCACCTCGCTGGCTTCAGATTAGCAGTTTATGAAAAACGTGGGTGGGATTCTGTATTAAAAGAACCGCTTCTACGCAATCGAATGAGTGAAGCCACATTAAATGCGATGTGGGGAGCAATCGGAGCGAATAAAGAACCATTCGTAAATTATTTGAACGTGAAAGCACAAATGCTCGGTACCGAAAAGATGAATTGGTATGACTTAGATGCACCGGTTACAGAATCAACGAAAACAATCCCTTACCAAGAAGGGGCAGAATTCATCCTTAAGCATTTTGGAGAATTCGGATCTGAACTTGAATCATTTTCAAGAATGGCATTCGAGGATAGTTGGATTGAGGCAGAAGACCGTGCGAATAAGCGACCAGGCGGTTTCTGTACAGGGATGCCGATGTCAGAACAATCCCGTATTTTTATGACGTATAGCGGCTCAATGTCCAACGTTGCGACACTTGCTCATGAGCTCGGACATGCTTTCCACTCTTATGCGCTTCGTCCAGTACATTGGTTAAATAGAGGCTATGCGATGGGTGTTGCAGAGACCGCATCGACCTTTGCAGAGATGATTGTTGCAGAAGCGGCTGTGAAAGCAGCGGAAACGAAAGAAGAAAAGATTGCATTACTCGAAGATAAAATTCAACGTAGTGTTGCATTTTTCATGAACATTCACGCAAGATTCTTATTTGAAACGAGATTTTATGAAGAGCGTAGAAATGGAATTGTTTCAGCAGCACGTCTGAACACGCTAATGGAAGAAGCGCAACGAGAAGCATATGGTGATGCGCTTGATACAGCACATCCACATTTCTGGGCTTCAAAATTACATTTTTATATTACGCAAGTTCCGTTTTATAACTTTCCATATACGTTTGGTTATTTATTCTCCTTAAGTATTTATGCAAAAGCGCTTGAAGAAGGTGCGGGTTTTGAAGAGAAGTATATGGCATTATTACGCGATACAGCAGTGATGACTGTAGAAGAACTTGCGATGAAGCATCTTGGTGAAGATATTACAAAAGAAGCTTTTTGGGCAAAAGGTGTTGCACTTTGTGTGAAAGATGTTGAGGAATTTTTAGAACTGACAGCCAAAGAAGGTTGATAATCGATGATTTTATTAGAAGGTGAAAAATGTTATTTACGCATTTTGACTGAAGACGATGCAACAATGTTTACGAAAGTATTAATTGCCAATAAAAAATATTGGTCCGTATTTGAACCTCGTCAAGAACCCGGTTTCTACACAGTATCGAGACAAAGGGAAAAAATTAGAGAATCTATTTATCAAATGCGAGATCGCAGAGAATACAACTTCGGAATTTTCGATGCGAATACGAGTGAGTTAATCGGCCATATTTCGCTTTATAATATTAAGCGGCTTCCTTTTTCAAGTGCCTTTGTCGGTTATTCAATAGATGAAAGACACATTGGAAGAGGGATTGGAACCGAAGCTGTAAGACTCGTGACAGCATTTGCTTTTGATTCCGTTGCGCTTCATAGAGTAGAAGCATATGTGTCACCGAGAAATGCTGGTTCCATAGCTGTACTTGAAAAATCCGGTTACTTACGTGAAGGATTATTGAGGAAGATTCTTTATATTAACGGGGTTTGGGAAGATCATTACATGTATGCAATTCTTGAAGATGATTTCTGAAAGGGTAAGACTGTTTTACGGAAATTAAAAGCAAAAATAAAAGGCCGATTCCTTTAAAATAGGAGTCGGCTTTTTGGATTATATGTTTTTAAACGGTCCATAGACAATCTAGTACGCAAGTTTTGTCATCAGGTGAAGATAATTACTTGAAAAGCTCGATTTCCTGTCGATTTCCCGGGAAATATCATGTGGAAATAAGGGGGAATTATTTATATCCATTGATGATTGTGTCTAATTTCCCTGTTTCAGGATCGATAACGAGTCCATGTACGGGAACTTTAGGGTCCATTAGTGGATGATTTTTCACCAAGTCAACACTGTTCTTCACGCTTTCAGTGACATCATTAAAGCCGTGAAGCCATTCTTTCATATCGATACCGGAATATTTAAGCGTGTTGAAAAGACTACTGTCAATTCCGCGGTCAACCATATGCCCAATGATTTTCTTTGTATCGATTGAACTCATCCCACAATCGTGATGCCCAACGATAAAGACTTCATCTGCTTGTAGCTCATAAACTGCAATAATTAGGCTACGCATAATGCCACCAAAAGGATGATTGACAACGGCACCGGCACTTTTAATGACTTTGACGTCTCCATTTTTAAAATTCATTGATTTGAGAAGTAACTCAGTTAGACGTGTATCCATACATGTTAAGATAACAACGCGCTTATCAGGAAATTTCGTTGTCGCATATTGTTCATATTGTTTCTCTTCTACGAACATTTCGTTAAAATGAAGAATTTCTGTAAGAAGTGCCATAATCGTGCTCCAATCTATATGTGATTCCTTTATTGTACAAAAAGATAAGAAATATTAAAAGAGACAGTATTAAATAAAAGCAATATTAGTAAATTCTATTTGTTTGCGGTAGTTTGAAATAAAAGCGCCCAATATCGAAAAATCGATATTGGGCGTAATTTACATTCATATTAGTAATCTGTATCCGGTTTTGGATCAATAATATTCGCTTGCTTAGAATCGAACGCGTTAACTAGGTAGTGCATGATAAAGCCTGCAGAAATACCCATTAATACCATATATCCAATTACTGTTAAGTACATTAAGCCCATTTCTTTGACCCCTCTCTATTTTCCTAGTAACTTTACTTTAATTATACATTAGATTGTTGTTAAAATTAAGGGGGTAGCTTAATATTTTTTGAAATTGTGTCTAAATTTGAACAATCCTCTTTATCGTTCTGTTAAAAAGCCCAGTTACCATTACGGAATATTGGTTCGGCTGTTCCATCTTGAAGAATACCATCAATATCCATTTCTTCTGAGCCAACCATAAAGTCTACATGTGTAATACTTTGGTTTAATCCATGTTCCTCCAATTCCTCGCGACCCATTGTTTTCCCACCGTCCAAACAAAATGCATACGCACTTCCTAATGCGAAGTGATTCGATGCATTTTCATCGAAAAGAGTGTTGAAAAATAAAATATTGGACTCGGAAATTGGCGATGCATGCGGGACGAGCGCAACTTCTCCCAGATATTTTGCGCCTTCATCTGTATCGATAAGTTGCTTGAGAACCTCTTCGCCTTGTTCAGCTGTAACTTCTGTAACTCGTCCATCTTGAAATATTAACTTAAAATTATCGATAATATTTCCACCATAACTTAAAGGTTTTGTGCTCGATACGTAGCCGTTTACACCTGTTTTATGTGGTACGGTGAATACTTCTTCTGTTGGCATATTGGCCATAAACGAATGTCCTTGACTATTTACGCTCCCAGCGCCACACCAAAGATGTCCTTTTGGAAGGTCTACCGTTAAATCTGTTCCGGGCGCACGATAATGTAGCTTTGCATACCGCTTATCATTTAAATAATCTACTTTTTCATGTAATGTGTGATCGTGTTCTACCCAGGCTTGGACTGGATTTTCGGTATTTGCGCGCACGGCTTTAAAAATGGCATCCCATAATGCAGGAACTTGTTCTTCAGTTGGTAAAGCGGGAAAAACTTTTGCCGCCCAAGAAGGAGAAGGGGCTGCAATGACCGTCCAACTAAATGTATCGGCTTGTAGCAGTTGACGGAACTTATCAAGTGCTTGGCCAGAAGCTCTATGAGCAGTAGCAATGCGTGTTGGATCAATACCGCTTAGCAAATCGGGGCTCTGTGATACGATGCTCATGAATGCTGCACCTTTTTCAGCAAGTTTTTCTCGTTCAAGTACTTTCCATTCAGGGAACTCTGAAAATGAATCTTCCGGTGCCTTTTCAAAACGGAGACGTGACAGAACATCGTCACTAAAATCAACAATGACTTGACGAGCCCCCGCGTTGTATGCTTTTTCAGTAATGATTCTAACGAATTCAACAGCGTCTGTTGATGCATTGATAAAAAGAATTTGGTCGGGTTGAATGTTGACACCGACTTCTACAGCTAATTCAGCATAATGATGAAGTTGTTTTTCAAATGTGGACAATGAATAATATCCCCTTTCTTTATTGACAAGTACATAAAAGTCTAATCAGGTAGATCATATTGTATGGACTTGTGCTATACGAATTCAGTTCTATTTCTTAAAGTGTTCGTTCCTTCTGTATAATAGTACAATTTAGAAAGTTTCTATGCAATATATTGTGAATGAAATGTCATATTTAAAAAGAAATATACCGAATTCATTCGGCCCTTCTAAAGAATGTCAGAAATAAGCCGAAATAAAAATAAGAATGGAATATTTGGGGGTCTTCAGATGGATTTTTCAACAATAATCGGTCTCTTTATCGGGATTTCTGCGCTTGTTGTAGGAATGATAATGAAAGGCGTTACGATTGAGAGTTTATTTAATATGGCGGCAGTTCTCATTATAATATTTGGAACTGCAGCGTCGGTCATTATTGCATTTCCGACAAGTGAATTGAAAAGAGTGCCTAAACTTTTTGGGATCCTTTTTAAAGAACGAAAATTAGTTTCAGATGCTGAGATTATCCGAATGTTTTCAAGATGGGCAGATGTGGCGCGACGTGAAGGCTTGTTATCATTAGAAGCGCAAACAGAGGATATAGATGATCCATTTTTGAAAAACGGACTTGGTCTGGCAATAGATGGGCAAAATGCGGATTATATTCGCGATGTACTGAGTGAAGAAGTAGAAGCAATGGAGGATCGACATGCTTCGGGTGCCCTCATTTTTTCACAAGCCGGCACATATGCACCTACGCTCGGTGTATTAGGTGCTGTTGTTGGGCTGATTGCCGCGCTAAAAGATTTAAATGATATTAACGCATTAGGCGTAGCGGTTGCGGCAGCATTTATTGCAACACTACTCGGGATTTTCACAGGTTATGTACTTTGGCACCCATTTGCGAATAAACTTCGACGAAAATCGGCTGAAGAATCACGCCAGAAGAAGATGATGATTGAAGGAATTTTATCCGTACTTGAAGGGGAAGCCCCACGTGTCATCGAACAAAAACTATCATCTTACCTATCATTAGAAGAAAGACGAAAATTGGCTGCTAGCGGTACGGATGAAAAGGAGGCTGGCCAAGTTGTCGAGGAGACGTAAGAGAAGAAGGAAGGATTCTGGAAATATAGATGAATCTTGGCTATTACCTTATGCTGATTTAATGACGCTTCTTTTAGCATTATTTATTGTCCTTTTTGCATCCAGTTCAATAGATGCGAAGAAATTAGAAGAAATGTCTGCGGTCTTCAATGAGATTTTTGATGGCGGGAAGGGAATTATGGACCATTCAGCACCAAATCCTACACCAATCCCACAAGAATACGTCGGTGACAGGGAAGCGCTAAAATCCTACATAGAGGATCAAAAATCGTTAGAGGGAATTCAAAATCGTGTCGATGAATATATAGCTGTGCATGAACTGGAAAATCAATTTGAAACAACAATGACGGATGAGGGACTTCGGGTAACAATTCGGGATAGTATTTTATTTAATCCAGGAAGAGCGGATATAAAAGAAGAGTATTTGCCACTTGCAGACGAACTAGCGGAGTTGTTAGTATTCGATCCGCCACGACAGATTGTGATAGCAGGACACACTGATAATGTACCGATGAATAGTGCGGAGTTTTCATCGAATTGGGATTTGAGCGTTATGCGTGCCGTAAATTTCTTAAAACTGATCATGAAAAATGAAAACGTAGATCCTTTAATGTTTAGTGCAAAAGGATACGGGGAGTTTCAACCGATTGGTGATAATGACACAGCGGAAGGTAGAAGTAAAAATCGTCGTGTAGAGGTGTTAATAAAACCACTTGTATTACAAGATGGTACGAAAAATCCAATTGAATAAAATAATGATCTAGGAATAAAAAAAGGGTATCCCATAACCGTAAGCAGAACAGTTTTGGGACAGCCCTATTTTTTTATCCTGTATTAACGGGCAGGTCGACTAAAAGCGCCACCTCCTGCCTGTAAAAGCCCGATTGGTTGGGCCAACTAGGAAAGATTGAACTTCATCTTTCCCTGTTGGTCATACAAGCATTGTCACAGGACGTGACAACGCTTGTGTGACCTTTCAATCAGTGGGGGGATAAAGCCCCCACTAATTGAAGTTTCACTTTATTTACGCAATGCTCCAAGTTCTGCAGCGATTGCTTCTACTTCATTGGAACTAATGTGTTGACGTTTCATAACCATTTCATACATAAAGTGTAGGTCGTCGTACTTTTCAGTATTAAACGTATCTGCTTTCATCGCATCTACATTGACCATACGTAGCTTTTCTTTAATTTGCTCAATCATAAAGGTAACGTTTTCTTCAGATGGTTTTGTCAAATCCATGATTCGTAGCCGCCTTTCCTTAATTGCTACTAATCATTACATGATTTCTATTAGCTGTCAAATAGATTGAAAACTATTCCTTCGAGGCATTCTCTCTCTCTGCTTTTAGTTTATCCTGGAATCGCTTCGTTTCTAAAATGATCACACCGGACAATCCAAGAAGGCCGATTAAGTTAGGAATTGCCATGAGCCCATTTAGTACATCAGCAAAAGCCCAAATGACGTCAAGCGAAGCTGTAGCACCTACTAAAATAAAGCAAACGAATACAATTCTATATCCAATAACTGCTTTCTCATTTGGAAAGAGATATTGGAAACACTTTTCACCGTAATAACCCCAACCAAAAATAGTTGAAGTTGCAAAGAAGATAAGTCCGATAGCTACAACGATTGGACCTGCCCCTCCCAGAAATGTACCAAATGCTTCAGCAGTCAACGCGCCGCCGGCAATGGATTTGTCCTTCCACTGTCCAGACATGACAATTGTGACACCCGTAATGGAACAAATGATTAACGTATCAAATAATACTTGTGTCATCGAGACGAGTGCTTGTCGACCTGGTAGGTCCGTTTTTGCAGCTGCTGCGGCAATTGGAGCAGAACCTAGTCCAGCTTCGTTTGAGAAAAGTCCTCGCGCGACTCCGAAACGAATGGCTGCACCGATAGCTCCGCCCACTGCTGCTTCACCTGTGAAAGCGAATTTGAATATAATCCCAAATGCTTCTGGTACAAGGTGAATATTCATAATCATTACGATTAAACCTGCAATTACATAGAAAAGAGCCATAATCGGTACGAAAAAGGCAGTTACGCGACCAATAACCTTAATTCCACCTAAAATAACCATACCTGCAATGATAAATAGGACGACTCCTGTTACCCAGTGAGGAACGGAAAAAGTACTAGACATTATGTCTGCAACTGCTTTAGATTGCGTACCATTTCCAATTCCGAATGCAGCAAGCGCCCCAAATACTGCGAATAAAACCCCCAGCCACTTTTGTTTTAAGCCGTGTTCAAGATAATACATTGGCCCCCCAGCCATTTGTCCTTTTGAATCTTTCACACGGTATTTAACAGCTAATATTGCCTCGCCGTATTTTGTCGCCATACCGAAAAAGCCCGCCATCCACATCCAGAAAATTGCCCCTGGTCCTCCTAATACGACTGCGGTAGCAACTCCGACTATATTTCCGACACCGACAGTAGCTGCCATTGCGGTCATTAATGCCTGGAAGTGTGAAATATCCCCTTCGGATGTTTTATCTTGGTTTTTAGAGAAAGCGAGTTTTAAAGAATAAGGCAATAATCTTATTTGAATTAAGCTCAGCCTTACCGTTAAAAAGATCCCTGTCCCGACGAGTAAAATGAGTAAAGGCGGTCCCCAAACAATACCACCAATTTTATCTAGGATTTCTAGCATTCTATTCCCCTCCTATTTTCTCCTTAAATTCCCTTGCATTCAATCTTCACTTAACTTGCAGCTACTGTTGTTTGGTGAATGAAATATCTCTAGCTCGTGTCGATGTCCATATACTTCCTCCTTCTCTTCCATATTAAAAACTTATTCCAATTTCACGAAAATTGAGTGAGTAGTCTTGCTTCTATTTTATAATGAGTCAAAATATGTTTTTTTCTGACATGTAAAGGGTATAATGAATTCATTGACAATGTTGAAAAATGGAGGACTTTTAATGGGAAAAAGTAAATTTGGTACGTATATTGTATTAGGTGCACTTCTTGGAGGTGCGGTAAGTTTATTAGACAGATCAACCCGTAAACAATTAGTAGGAAAATCCAAGAAAATGTTCTCAACAGTTCGTTATTATTCGCAAAATCCGGACGCTTTACAGACGAAAATCCAAGAGAAAATGGACAAATACGATACCATGTATGAAAAGTTTTCTGAGGACGCGTCCTATATTAAAGAAAAAGTTGATGAAATTAAGCAGCTTACGCCCCAAGTGAAAGAGTTAGTTGTTGACACAAAAGAGGCTTTTGTTGAGTCGAAAGATGAATATAAAGCAATGATCAATGAACAATCCCAAGAAGAATTGGGAAAGCAGTAGATGAAGAAAGGAGTGGTAAAACGATGGAAAGGGACGTTTCAACAACTCCTAAGCCCGAAGAGAAATCAACACCATCAAAACTTAAACACAAAAAATATATTGAAAGCAAAAAGGCAAGCTTTATAAATAACTCAGCGGTTGGTAGATTTTTGAATGATGTGAAAGAAGGCGAGCTTGACCAATTTGATGTGACAACGCTTAACGGTTTTATGAAAGAATTATTAACAAGAATAAAGAAAGTTGATGTGACTGGTCTTGCATCCCAGCTCGCTTTCTTTTTTCTATTATCACTATTTCCTCTATTAATCTTCATGATTACACTGTTGCCTTATTTAAATCTTGATCAATCCGAAATCTTTCTTTTTATAAGAGATTATGCACCAGAAAGCGTTGCAGCGCTTATTGAAAAGACATTAGGTGAAATCTTAAACAATCGTAATGGCGGATTACTTTCCTTTGGGATACTCGCAACGATTTGGTCTGCATCTAAAGGAATGAATGCATTAACCAAGGCATTGAATCGTTCTTATTTCCAAGAAGAATCACGATCATTTATTGTCGCAAGAGGTATGTCGGTCGTTTTTACAATTATGTTAATCGCAGTACTTGTTGTTGCGCTTGTATTACCGGTATTTGGTCGGCAAATTGGTGTGTTTGCCTTTTCTTATTTAGGTTTAGAGGCAGGATTTTTAAAGTTGTGGACGAGTTTAAGGTGGGTCATCCCGCCTATTCTCATATACTTAGTGTTTTCCCTTATTTATTGGCTCGTACCGAACTTAAAGCTACATTATAAAAGTGTGCTACTCGGTTCCGCCTTTTCAACGATTGGATGGATTGTGACAACGTTCGGTTTTTCATTCTATGTCGGGAGTTATGGAAATTATTCCACCACCTACGGAAGTATTGGTACAATTATCGTACTCATGATGTGGCTCTATATCTCTGCTATCATCCTTATGCTTGGCGGGCAAATAAATGCCGTCATGAGTGAAAGAAAGCAAGCATTAACTGCAAAAGAAAAAAGTAAAGCAATTGTTTGAGCTGAAACTTTCGAATTATAAATAAGAAGGCCACTAACTAGTTTTGTCTACTTTTTTAAATAGTCTACTAGTCTAGAAGGTCTTCTTTTTTTATGTAATAGACCAACAGTAGTAGGATTCGTAAAGGATTTATGGAAAGATTTGTGCTTGTCTTGAAAACGTGATGACCCTGATCTCCAATATGTTAAAATGATACAAGATTTTATCGTAACTGGGAGCGGATTATTTATGGAGATTGTAAAAACGTTTAGTAAAAGGAGATTTAGCATCCTCGTCATCATTGTGGCAATCTCGGGTTTTTCTCAAGGGATGTTGTTGCCATTGATATCCGTCATTTTTGAACGTGATGGCGTATCAAGTGCAATGAATGGCTTAAATGCGACAGGATTATACATAGGAACATTACTCGTTTCACCGTTTATGGAAGCGCCGCTTCGTCGATTCGGATATAAACCGATTATTGTCATTGGCGGATTGATTGTTTTTATTTCACTATGGCTTTTTCCCTTATGGAAAAGTATTGTTTTTTGGTACATATTGAGATTGCTGATTGGGATTGGGGACCATGCACTCCATTTTGCATCGCAAACTTGGGTGACAAGTTTTTCGTCTACGTATCGTCTTGGTCGAAACATTGCCATCTACGGTTTGTCATTTGGATTTGGTTTTGCAGCAGGCCCGTTATTTGTTCCACTTATCAATGTTTTTGAAGGATTGCCCTTTATCGTTTCGGGTGTTTTATGTATGCTCGCCTGGTCTCTCGTGTTTTTCTTGAAAAATGATTTCCCGGATGTCATTAAAGGTAAGCAAGAAAAAGGTGGAACGTTTCAGCGCTTTACAATGACAATCGCTGTTGCTTGGCTCGCATTTTTGGGGCCGTTTGGTTATGGGTTTTTGGAGTCATCTTTAAATGCCGTCTATCCTGTGTATGCATTAAGGAGCGGATTTGCTGAAACATCAGTATCATTTTTACTTGCCTCATTTTCGGTTGGTGGGCTCGTCTCCCAGTTACCTTTAGGGATGCTTTCTGACCGAATTGGAAGAAGGGCTGTTTTTTTGTTGACACTTGGAGGCGGAGCGACGGCATTTCTAGTGGCTAGTTTTTTAGAATCATCATTAATCGGTGTGCTTGGGATGTTCTTTGTAGCTGGACTATTTGTCGGTTCCATTTTTTCTTTAGGGATTTCTTATATGTCTGATTTAGCGCCGAAAGAATTGCTACCGACCGGGAATTTACTTTGTGGTATCTTTTTTAGTTTAGGAAGTTTATTAGGGCCTACTTTAGGTGGTTTGTTTTTAGAGTTGGAAGCATCATTTAGTTTTTTATTACTCGTGTCGTTGTTTTTAGCAACACTATTTCTCATTTCAATCGTTGTGAAGCCAAAAACAAAAGAAAAAGCGTTCAATTAGAACGCTTTTTTAGTAGGGGAATTAAAAAACGGGGAAGATTTCTTCATATTCCATGATGAGGTCATCCAATGTTTTAAATGTGTATCCTTCTTTTTGTGCATCCTGGATAAAAGAAGGGAGTGCTTCCGAATTATCTGGAGAAACGGTATGCATCAATATGACTGCACCCGGATGGATTTGTTTCATTAGTTCATGATAAGCATAATCTTTTCCTTTGGGTTTGTCTTCATGCCAATCAACAAATGCGACGGACCAAAAAATATGACGATAGCCTAATTCATTCCCAACAGACAACAGTTTTTCGTTGAATATTCCTTTCGGAGGTCTTACGTAAATGGTTCGTTCTACACCTGTTAGTTCTTTTAATTTTTTGTCAAAACGTGTCCATTCATCTTCCATTCCTTTTGCCGATAAGTTCGCCATGTTAGGATGGTCATAGGAATGATTCCCAATAATATGTCCATCCGAAACCATTCTTTTTACTAATGGGGTGGCACTTGTTAAATAGTGGCCGGTTAAAAAGAATGTTGCAGGGACGTTTTCTTTTTTCAGTGTATCTAAAATAGATTCTGTATAACCTGCTTCATAGCCGTTATCAAAGGTTAAATAAATTGTCTTCTCCTCAGGATTTCCTTTATATATAGCTCCGTGTTTGTCTAGGATTTCATTAAATGGGGATCCGGCATCTGGTGGTATCTCATCTTGTGCTTTTTTAAATCCCCAGTGCAGTTCCTCGGCATTGGCGGAAAAAGGATTAAATAAAATTCCGGCTAGAACGATAATTAATCCCATAAGAATGCCTTGCCAGTGTTGTCTTACCATAATATAGCATCCTTTCTTTAGTGAAATCTAAAGTGATTGTGATTACAAGTTATATTGCAACATTCAAAGGTGATGCAATATTAGAATGCTAATAATCCTAATTACTATACATTTTTTTGTAACTTTCTAATGTGCTGGGTACTAAATAGGAAACCCGATTCTAACTTACGAAGAATCGGGTCGATAAGATTAATGATTATTCAGCAAATTATTTAGCGCTGATTCTAATGTCGGGTACAAAAACTTAAATCCGTTATCTTGAAGTTTGTTTGGTGAAACGTATTGGCCTTCTAAAACGAGTTTGCTCTTTTTGCCCAATAAAAGTTGAAGAGCGAAAGCCGGTACAGGTAGCCAATGTGGACGATTTAATGCAACACCAACTGTTTTACCGAAATATGCCATTCTTTTTGGAAAGGGTGCGGTAACATTAATTGGGCCGTGTAAATCCTCATTAATCATGGCAAATTCTACTGAGCGAATTAAGTCATCGATATGTACCCATGACAACCATTGCTTACCAGAACCAACCGTACCGCCTGCATATAACTTATATGGTAAGACGATGGGTGGAAGCGCTCCGCCTTCTTTTCCAAGGACGACACCAAATCGCATACAAGCAACGCGCACGCCATTATTTTCAGCTGTTAACGCGAGTTGTTCCCAGTCATGAACAGTTTTTCCGAGAAAATCGCTTGCGATTGCTTTGGAGTTTTCAGTATAGATGGCTGTTTCTGATGTCGGATAAATACCGATTGCACTTGCGTTAATTAACGTATGCGGTTTTTTAGGCAGGTGTTGAATGATACGCAATAATTCTTGTGTTGCAGTTATCCGACTTGCATAAATTTCATTATGATGTACGGATGTCCAACGGCCATGATTTATTGATACGCCGGCAAGATTAATGAAAACATCCGCATAGCCAATTTCTTTTTCAGGATTGTTTCCTGGTTGTAGCCATTGTACAAAAGAAATCTTTGCATCTTGTTCACTTTTATTACGTGTTAAAATCATAACTTCATGTCCAAGTTGCACTAGAAAGTTAGTAAGTTTTTGCCCGATAAAGCCAGAGCCGCCCGCAATTACAATTTTCATCATAACCTCTCCTCATAAATGGATAGAAAAACTGTTCAGCTGAATCGTTTTCGAAGAACATGTATACTAAATGAAAGGATAGGAGGTAGATTGACATACCTGTTATTACTAAGATAACACAACAAAAAAGGGATTCCGAAAGATATAATATTTTTTTAGATGAAGAATATGCATTTAGTGTTCATGAATCAGTACTTGTGAAATTCGGTTTAACAAAAGGGATGACACTTGAAGACTGGTCGGTTGACGATATGGTATATGAAGATGAAATTCAAAAGGCATTCAACCGTGCACTTCATTACTTGGGCTTTAGGATGCGGAGCGAACATGAGGTCAAACAGAAGCTAGTAGAGTTAAAGTACGGGGAAGCAGTCATTATGGAAGCAATAGTAAAACTCCGCAACTTAGGTTTTTTAAATGATAAAACCTTTTCTAAAGCTTTATTGGAAACACAAAAAAATACATCGGGGCAAGGGCCAAGAGCAATTCAGCAAAGACTGCAGCAAAAAGGAATCGATAAAGACTTGCAGGAAAAAGTGCTGAACGAATATTCAGAGTCAGAACAGCTGGAGGTCGCAAGAAAAATGGCTGAAAAAGAAGCCAGGCGGAACCGAACTGAATCTCCTCAACAAAAAGAAAGGCGTATTCAAAATTCTCTTTTACGAAAAGGATATTCCTATGACATTATTAAAGATGCCCTCTCATCTATTGAATTTGAAATCGATGAGGAAGAGTGGGATGAAGTGACAACATCTATTGGCGAAAAAGCTTGGCGTCGATATAGTTCTAGATATAGCGGTAACGAATTGCATCAACGTGTCAAACGGTCTATGTATCAAAAAGGAATTCCGTTTGATAAAATTGATATGTTTATAGAACAAAAGGAGCTCGAAGAAAATGACTGAGAAGCATTATAGTGATATGACCGAACATGAATTAAGAACAGAAATCGCGAACTTACGTGAAAAGGCTCGAAAAGCGGAGCAACTAGGAATTATTAACGAATTTGCAGTGTATCAGAGAAAAATGGTCATGGTCGAATCCTATTTAATCGATCCAAGTACAATAGAACCTGGCGAGATTTACCGAATTGAGGGTGATGAGGGAATGTATTTCCAAGTCGATTATTTAAAAGGTCGTTTCGCTTGGGGGCATCGACTCGGCGGAAAACTTGCCGAGGAAGCCTTGCCGATATCCATGTTGAAGTCTGTGAAAACAGGAAAGTAAAGTTAGATAGGCGAAGAAGAGCTATGGATTAGTTATCCATAGCTTTTCACATCTAAGCGACGCCTTCAGCGCTTTCCGTTAGTCCAGCTTCAGGCGTCGGTTCTCGAGTCATTAGTTGATTGTTTTTATGCTTGTCGTGTCTACCCAGCAATGTCAGCTTTTTAGTAAGGCATAAAGTTAAGTTTTTTGTTTAGTTTTGCTTCGGAGAATATCCATCCTGTATATGAGTTGACAACATTTAATTCGTCATCGATATGGGCGACTGCCACGAATGGGTAATAGTCATTGCTACGGTATCGTAAATCAATTAAACGTACTTCGCATATGTCTTTAATTTTTGTGATTTCCCATCTGTAAATCGGAGAAAATTCGGTAAATGCTTTTACGTTGCTATCTTGCATGGCTGCCTCTACCACGGGTAAGTCCGGTATAGGATCTCGTGTAAATCGGTCATAAATTGTAATGGCCCGTCCATACGCTCGACCGACATAATGACAGGTTTCTGAGGATGCGACGATTCTCCACTGAAAAAAACGAATTGTTGGAGAGATAATAATTTCTGAAGCATCAGGTAGTGTATTCGCAACAGCATGCTTCACGGCGGCTTTTACTGCAAAACGCAGTAAATAGTAAATGAAAATAATACTATATAGTATCGCGAAAACGAAAATAGGGTTTACCCCAAAGCTCCATATCCCGATTGCCACAACATGTAATACAAAAATATTCGGATCAAACGTATTAATCACGCCTATCGCAACCCATTTTTGGGAAAATGGGCGCAATGCTTGTGTTCCATATGCATTAAAGATATCGACAAACACGTGAAGAAACACCGCAAGAAGTGTCCAAGCCCATATGTGTAAAAAATTGGCACCCGGTAATAGAAGTGACAATAAAATTGTGAGTATAAGTGGCCAAAGGAGAACAGCTGGTATGGAGTGTGTAATTCCACGATGATGACGAATGTATACCGCATTATTGCGTAATTTTAACACCGTATCAATATCGGGAATTAAAGAACCAATCATAATCCCTCCGATTGCGGCATGCATGGTTGCTGTTTCCGAGGCTATGACAGGATCCGCTAAAGCAATGCCACTTATCGCCACGCCCATAACAATGTGAGTACCTGTATCCAAAAAAATCATCTCCTTTTGCTTGGAAGAAGACAGTCAATTCTTTTCCGCACAGGTTTTTTAATTATGAGAACGAACCTATATAATATGATATACCCTTTTTCGATTACAAAGAAACTAAAACCGTTTAAAGTTCAACGTTGATCATCAAATAAATTGTTTACAGTCATGCTAAAGGAGAAAAATATGCACATCTTAGAAAACAAAGAAGGATTTCGCCAATCCCTTCTACAATGGTATCAAACTGAAAAGAGAGATTTACCGTGGCGTAGAACGTCCAATCCCTATTATATTTGGGTATCAGAAGTAATGCTGCAACAAACCCGAGTCGATACCGTGATTCCTTATTATGAACGTTTTATTACAAAATATCCTACGATGGAAAAGCTCGCAGATGCAGATGAAAATGAATTATTAAAAATGTGGGAAGGCTTAGGTTATTATTCACGCGCTAGAAATTTACAAGAAGGTGTGCGGGAAGTTGTCGCAACATACGGCGGAAACGTACCAACAAATCGTAAAGAAATATCAACTTTAAAAGGAGTCGGTCCTTATACAGCAGGTGCTGTTTTAAGCATCGCATTTGGCATTCCAGAACATGCAGTAGATGGAAACGTCATGCGGGTTTTATCGAGAATCGTGCTAATTGAAGAAGATATTACGATTCCGCGTACGAAACGAATTTTCGAAGATGTTGTGATGGATTTAATTGATAAACAAGATCCGAGCTCCTTCAACCAAGGCTTAATGGAATTAGGCGCAACAATTTGTACACCAAAACCAAAATGTTTACTTTGTCCAGTTCGAGAATATTGTCAAGCATTTTATGAAGGAAGACAAGAGGAGTTACCCGTTCGAACCAGAAAGAAACGCGGGAAAGTAATTCCAGTTGCTACCTTTGCAATTCAAAATGAACAAGGTGAGTGGTTATTACGAAAACGCCCCGAAAATGGATTGTTGGCAAATTTATGGGAGTTTCCGATGGTGGAATTAACGACGAATCAATCTGCCGGGGAAATTTTATTTAAGCAACTTGGATTAAAAGTTTCGGCTGTTTCTGATATTATGTCTTTTAAGCACATTTTTACCCATTTAACATGGGAAGTAACAAGCTATTATGCAAATTTGAAGGTGGAAAATCGTGTACCAGATGGATATAAGTTTTTCACAGCTACAGAAGTAGAAGCATTACCAAAGCCAGTACCAGTTGTAAAAGTGTGGGATAAGATAAATGGGGGAGAGATTGAAAATGACACAAAGTAAAGTAGCGCTTGTGACAGGAAGTTCTAGAGGATTGGGAAAAGCAATTGCAATCGAACTAGCAAAGAATGGATACGATATCGTTGTAAATTATGCGCGTAGTAAATCTGCTGCGGAAGAAACAGCAAATGAAATTGAAGCACTTGGACAAAGGGCACTCATCATTCGTTCAAACGTTGGCGATGTGAAGAAGTTAAGAGTGATGTATGAAGAGATTAAAAATGAATTTGGGCGGCTGGATGTATTTATTTCCAATGCGGCTTCAGGTGTTTTACGACCAATTATGGAATTAGAAGAGTCTCATTGGGATTGGACGATGAACATTAATGCGAAAGGCATGTTATTTGGTGCACAAGAAGCGGCGAAGCTAATGGATAATGGCGGGAAAATTATCGGCATTAGCTCACTCGGTTCTATTCGTTATTTAGAAAACTACACAACAGTAGGCGTTTCAAAAGCTGCTATTGAATCATTAACGCGTTATTTAGCCGTTGAACTTGCGCCGATGGGAATTGCAGTGAATACTGTTTCTGGCGGCGCATTAGATACTGACGCACTAAAACATTTTCCGAACCGTGAAGAGCTATTAGAAGATGCGCGTATCAATACACCAGCTGGAAGAATGGTACAAATTAACGATATGGTTCAAACCGTGATGTTCCTAGTTTCAGATGATGCCAATATGATTCGAGGACAAACGATTATTGTAGATGGTGGACGTTCATTAACATTGTAAAGTTTTCCAGTGAATAAAAAATCCTTATGTGCACATGATAGTTAGCACGGAGGTGAATATCCATTGACAAACAATCGACAACCGAATCAAACAGACGCGCAACAAGTGCGTCAGCAGAACCAACAGTCTATGCAGAAGCAAGGAATGCAAGGACAACAATTCCAAACCAACATGGCAGAGGAATTCGGTTCTGAAACTGATGTGAATCAGGTGAAAAAGCAAAACCAACAATCTGAAGCGAACAAGTTTAATGCTTCAGGTCAACGTGCTAATCAGTTTGAAAACGGTTCTAGATAAGTAAGTGGATGTACACACCTGCTGGCAGAAGCATTAGGCTTCTGCCAGTTTTTTTATAAGCGGCGGCTGGTTTAAAAACTTCTGCCTTATTTAGCAAACGAACTAAAATACATAATCATTTTAACTTTATCCGGAAAATTGTTATACTAAAGAGATAAAAATGAGCGTTTAAATTTTCAGGTAACTAAAAGGTGGGTTAAACATGACAATTCCTAAGGAAGGGGAAAAGATACAAATACATAGTTACAAACATAACGGCAATATTCATCGCGTGTGGCAAGAAACGACCGTATTGAAAGGAACAAGAAATATTGTTATCGGTGCAAATGAACGGACATTGGTGACAGAATCTGACGGAAGAACTTGGGTGACACGAGAGCCGTCAATTTGTTATTTTCATGCTGAACATTGGTTTAATATTATTTGTATGTTGCGCGAAGACGGTGTTTATTATTATGTAAATATAAGTTCACCATTCGTATATAATAACAAAACATTAAAATACATAGATTACGACCTGGATGTAAAAGTTTTTCCAGATATGGGGTACATGATATTAGACGAAGATGAATACGAACTTCATAAAAAACAGATGAATTATCCAGAAGTAATTGATCAAATTTTACATAATAATCTTGAGAAATTACTCGGATGGATAAAACAAAGAAGGGGACCGTTTGCCTCTGATTTTATAGAAGCATGGACAGCCCGTTATGAATTTTACAAATCGGTACAAGAGGAAAAGTAAGGCTCTAAATGTTATGTAGTTAATATATATTTATTTTGGAATATTAACATGGATTTTATGTATTTTGTATATTCTTTCAATGTTCTCGAGTAAACTTCATTGATAGAAGTGGAAGGCTTTTTGAAATAGGAGGAACATATTTGGGAAATAGTATTAAACGATATTTAAAATTTGTAAAGCCATATAAGTGGTTGATTGCATTGACAATTGTAATTGGTATTATTAAATTTGCAATCCCTCTTTTTATGCCGCTGTTAATGAAAATTGTTATTGATGATATCGTGAGTTCGACAACATTAACTGCAAAGGAAGCAACACGTCAATTATTTTATTGGATTGGCGGAACAATGCTTTTATTCTTTATTATTCGCCCTCCTGTTGAATATTACAGACAATATTATGCGCAATATGTGAGTAATAAAATTTTATATGACATTCGTGAAAATTTGTACAGTCATTTACAGAAGTTGAGTCTTAGATATTATTCAAATACGCGTGCAGGAGAAGTTATTTCTAGGGTCATTAATGACGTTGAGCAAACGAGAAACTTCGTCATGATCGGTCTCATGAACGTTTGGTTAGACATTGCGACAATTCTAATTGCAGTAGGAATCATGTTAACGATGGATATTCCGTTGACAATTGTAACGTTATTAGCATTTCCTTTTTATGGATATAGCGTGAAGCACTTTTTCGGGAAGTTGCGTTTGTTGACGAGAAAACGTTCGCAAGCTTTAGCCAACGTGCAAAGTTATTTACATGAACGTATTGCAGGAGTTAGTGTCATTAAAAGTTTTGCACTGGAAGATGTGGAGCGAAAACGGTTTGATGAAACGAATGGAAAATTCCTAGAAAAAGCAATTGACCATACAAAATGGAATGCGAAAGCTTTTGCAGTTGTAAATACAATAACGGACGTTGCACCTTTATTGGTCCTTGGGTACGCAGGTTATCAAGTAATTAACGATAATTTGTCGGTCGGAACGATGGTAGCGTTCATTGCATTTATTGAGCGAGTGTACAGCCCACTTCGCCGACTCGTAAACTCATCAACAGCCCTTACACAATCATTTGCATCGATGGACCGTGTATTGGAATTAATGGAAGAAAAATATGACATTGTCGATAAGAAAGATGCAAAAACGTTGCCACCGATTGAAGGGAAAGTTGAATTTAAAAATGTCAGCTTTGCTTATGAAAAAGACGGGGAAAATGTACTGAAGAATGTACGATTCCAAGTGCAACCTGGCGAAACAGTCGCCTTTGTCGGCATGAGCGGCGGTGGGAAGTCCACGATTGTTGGCCTCATTCCACGTTTTCACGATGTAACAAATGGAGCGGTTCTCATTGATGATCACGATATAAGAGATGTACAAATACAGTCAATCCGGGACCAAATTGGCATCGTCTTACAAGATAATATCTTATTTAGCGATTCCGTAAAAAGTAATATTTTAATGGGAAAGCCAGATGCTACTGATGAAGAAGTGATAGCGGCAGCCATTGCAGCAAACGCACATGACTTTATACAAGAACTTCCAGAGGGATATGAAACGACAGTAGGTGAACGAGGCGTAAAGCTCTCGGGTGGACAAAAGCAGAGAATCGCCATTGCCCGAGTCTTCTTGAAAAACCCACCACTCCTCATTTTAGATGAAGCAACTTCTGCGCTCGATCTAGAAAGTGAAGCACTTATTCAAGAATCCCTTGAACAACTTGCTCAAGATAGGACAACCCTTATCGTTGCGCACCGTTTATCTACCATTACACATGCAGATAAAATCTTTGTTATAGACGCTGGAGAAGTGAAAGAAATGGGAACTCATGAGGAATTAATGGCACAAAGAAGTATTTATTATGATTTGTTCCAAATACAACAAGTTTAAAGTCGTAAAAAAAGATTCAACTAAATAATTATGTCTGAAACCATAAAACACGAGCTCAACTAGTACTAGTTGAGCCCGTGTTTTTTTATTACGAATCATTTATCCCTAGCATTAAACTGAATTTATTCTTTTTACCTATACTTTAAAATAGTATCCTAGCAAAAATACTATTGCATTTTTCTAAACACTCAGTATAATTGTGATACAAAGATTAGTTGGAAAAGGGTGAAAAAATGGATAGTCGTAAAACCATTTTAGAGGTAATAAATCTTCAAACGACCTTTTTCACAGATTCCGGAGAAATACCTGCTGTCGATCATATTAATTTTCATGTGAAAGAAGGCGAGGTGCTCGGGATTGTCGGTGAATCCGGTTGCGGAAAAAGCGTTACTTCGCTTTCAATCATGGGGTTAGTCCCAAATCCTCCAGGAAAAATAGTAGGCGGAGAAATACGATTTGAAGATAAAGATTTACTAAAAATGACGGAGCGGCAAATGCGTCAAGTACGCGGCAATGATATTGCAATGATTTTCCAAGAGCCGATGACGTCGTTAAATCCACTGTTTACAATTGGCAATCAGATGGTGGAAGCCATTTTAATTCATGAAAAGAAATGGTCTAAAAAGCAGGCGCATGAAAGATCTGTAGAAATGTTGAAACTTGTCGGGCTTCCGCGAGCGAATGATTTGATGAGAGAATACCCTCATCAACTTTCGGGCGGGATGCGACAACGTGTCATGATTGCCATGGCGCTCGTATGTGACCCGAAAGTTTTGATTGCAGATGAGCCGACAACTGCATTAGATGTAACGATTCAAGCACAAATTTTAAAGTTAATGAAAGAGTTGAATACAAGATTAAATACAGCAGTGTTACTCATTACCCATGATCTTGGGGTCGTAGCGGAAACGTGTGAACGTGTAATCGTTATGTATGCTGGTCAAATTATTGAAGAAGCACCTGTGAAAACGATATTTGAAAACCCTCAACATCCTTATACGAAGGGACTCATTCAATCTGTGCCAGATATGAGGTATAAAAAAGAACGACTCTATTCAATTGCCGGAAATGTACCGATTCCGGGAACAGTGAAGCAAGGGTGTCGATTTGCGGCGCGGTGTGAATTTGCATTTGACCGATGTCTCAGCGAAAATCCTGAACTCTATGAAACGTCCGTTGTACAAAAAACACGGTGTTTCTTGTATGACGAAAAAGGAGTGAAGGCGGATGACGAAGCCCTTATTAAAAGTTAAAGGTTTAAAGAAGTATTTTCCAATAAAGAAGGGCTTGCTTGGCAGAACGGCGGGCCATGTAAAAGCAGTGGATGATGTATCATTTCATGTGAATGAAGGAGAAACGTTAGGGATTGTAGGGGAATCAGGTTGTGGTAAGTCTACAACGGGCCGGATGCTGATGCGCTTACTCGAACCTACTGAAGGTAGTGTCGAATTTGATGGCAAGGAATTGACGTCACTTTCGGCGGGCGAAATGAGGAAAACGCGACGCGATATCCAAATGGTATTTCAAGATCCCTATGCTTCCTTAAATCCGCGTCATACGATAGAAAGAATATTAAGCGAGCCGCTACTTGTTCACGGCGTCAAAGATCCGAAAGAACGAAGAGAGAAAGTCCATAGATTTCTTGAGGTTGTTGGATTAAGTGCCTACCATGCAAGGCGTTATCCACATCAGTTTAGTGGAGGACAGCGGCAAAGAATAGGAATTGCCCGTGCTTTGATGACGAATCCGAAATTGATTATTGCAGATGAACCTGTTTCCGCATTAGACGTGTCGATTCAAGCGCAAGTTTTGAATCTCATGCAAGATTTGCAGAAAGAGTTTAATTTAACGTATATCTTCATTGCCCATGACTTAGGGGTCGTTCGCCATATTAGCGATAGAGTCGGTGTGATGTATTTAGGGAAAATGGTTGAAGTGGCGGAAAGTGAAAAACTATACGCCAAGCCATTACATCCATATACGCAGGCGTTGTTGTCAGCAGTTCCTGTTCCAGATCCTGAACATCAGAAGCAGGAAGTTTTACTAGAAGGGGATATGCCGAATCCAGCAGAACCACCGACTGGTTGTAGATTTCATACGAGATGTCCTTTTAAAATGGACATCTGCGGACAAGTCATTCCGCAACTTGTTAATTTCGAGGAGGGTCATTCTGTTGCTTGCCATTTATACTATGAAGAAAGCGACAATGATATAAAACAGAAAGAGGGGGTCATTACGTGAGGAAAGGTAAAGTTTGGTCTTTAGCAATCATGTTGCTACTTGTCCTTTCAACAGTTCTCGCTGCTTGTTCTGGGGGAGATAATGAAAGCGGGGAGAAGGATAAAGAGAAGGATGCTTCAGAACAATCTGGTTCAGGTGGTGGGGAGACGTTAGTATTTGGTCGAGGTGGAGATTCAACTTCATTGGACCCATCAAGAACGACAGAGGGAGAAACGTTTAAAGTAACAATTAACCTTTTTGAAACATTATTAACTTTTGAAGATGAAGGGACAGCGGTTGAGCCGGGGCTTGCGAAGTCTTGGGAGCCATCAGAAGACGGTTTAACGTATACTTTCGAACTTCAAGAAGGCGTTAAGTTCCATGATGGAACAGATTTCAACGCGGAAGCAGTTGTGAAAAACTTTGAACGTTGGGCTTCGGGAGACGCTGAAAAACACCCGTATTATAATTCTATGTTTGGTGGATTTGAAGGCGATGAAGGTCACGTTATTGAGTCCGTAACTGCTGAAGGCGACCATACTGTCGTCTTCAAACTAACACGTCCACAAGCTCCATTTTTGAAAAACCTTGCGATGGACATGTTTGCGATTGCAAGTCCAACAGCGTTTGAAGAGCAAGGTGACGATGATTTTGAAAGAAATCCTGTTGGAACAGGGCCATTCAAATTTGTAGAGTGGAAACCAAATGATTCTATTACGATTGAACGTTTTGATGATTATTGGCAAGAGGGTCTACCAAAATTAGATAAAGTGATTTTCCGTTCTATTCCTGATAATGCTGCAAGATTGAACGCGTTAACTGCGGGAGAAATTGACTTAGCAGATGGAATTAACCCTTCTGACGGTGCGTCAATTGAGGGGAACCCAGATTTACAATTATTTGAGCGTCCATCTATGAACGTTGGTTATTTAGGGTTGACGGTTACACGTGAACCGTTTGATAACAAACTTGTACGTCAAGCAATGAACCATGCAATTGATAAACAATCAATCATTGATGCATTTTTTGAAGGACGCGCTGATATTGCAGTCAACCCAATGCCGCCTTCCGTTTCAGGATACAATGATGAGATTGAAGGATATGATTACAATCCTGAAAAAGCAAAAGAACTTTTAGAGGAAGCTGGTTACGGTGACGGTTTTGAAATGGAACTTTGGGCAATGCCAGTTCCACGTCCGTACATGCCAGACGGCGAAAAAGTTGCAGAAGTGATTCAGAAAAACCTTGCTGACATTGGTATCACTGCAAAAATTGTTTCTCATGAATGGGCAACATATTTAGAACTTGCAAGTAAAGGTGATGCTGATGCATTTATGCTTGGATGGACGGGAGACAATGGTGACCCGGATAACTTCTTATACGTTCTTCTAGATGAAGATAATATTGGAAGTAATAACTATACGTATTTCAAAAACGATGAAACACATGAGTTATTTATCGAGGCACAAACAGAGGTCGATGAAGAGAAGCGTATTGAGCTTTATAAAAAAGCACAAGAAATTCTTCATGAAGAAGCACCATGGGTACCACTTGCGCACTCAATCCCACTTTTAGCGGGTTCTAAAGACATAACTGGTTTCTTACCTCATCCAACTGGGTCAGATTTACTTTCAAATGTTGACTTAGAAAGGTAAGGGAAGGCCAATAGCGTCAGGCAATTAATGTTAACAAATTTATAGAATAAGGTTCTAGATTTTAGTATTCTCTAGCAATAGAGAAAGGGGGAAGTCTACCAGATTTCCTCCTTTTTTCACCATTAAATTAGAGCTGAGTACGTAGGAAGAGTTCGTGAGGTGAAGTTAATGCTTAGCTATATTGGGAAAAGATTACTACAGCTTATTCCAGTCCTGCTTGGGATGACGTTTATTGTCTTTATGATCATCCGGGCAATCCCAGGTAATCCCGCACAAGTAATCCTTGGTCAACAAGCGACAGAAGAAGCGGTTGCGGCATTGACAGCTAAACTTGGGTTGGATAAACCATGGTATACGCAGTACTTTGATTATTTAAAAGGGATTATGACAGGTAATTTGGGCGAATCGATGAGAACACGTGCCCCTGTCGCAGAAGAAATATGGCCTTATTTGGCAGCGACATTTGAACTTGCCTTATTTGCGATGATTATTGCGGTCGTTATTGGGATAAATGCAGGTATTATTTCAGCCTGGTTTCAAAACTCTTGGTTTGATTATACGGCGATGATTCTTGCACTTGTCGGTGTATCGATGCCAATCTTTTGGTTAGGATTGATGGGACAATGGGCGTTTGCCTTAGAGTTAGGGTGGTTGCCAACGACAGGTAGAGAACCAGTCCGAGATCCCGTGGCCGCAATTACGCATTTATATGTCATTGACACAATTATTGCTGGTCGTTTTGATCAATTAGGACAAGTGCTGCGTCATTTAGTACTGCCTGGACTCGCGCTTGCAACAATACCAATGGCGATTATTGCGCGAATGACACGGTCCAGTATGCTTGAAGTGATGCGTTCAGATTATGTCAGGACTGCTAGAGCGAAAGGTCAGAAAATGTTTTTCGTTGTGTACAAACATGCACTTAAAAACGCGATTATTCCTGTGTTAACAATTATTGGATTGCAATTGGGCATGTTACTGGGTGGCGCGATTTTAACTGAAACCATTTTCGCATGGCCTGGCATTGGGCGATATATATACGAGGCAATAGGTTATAGAGATTATCCCGTCATTCAATCAGGTATTTTAATCGTCGCATTCTTTTTCGTCATGATTAACTTAATTGTAGATCTGTTATATAGCTTTATTGATCCGAGGATAAAATATGATTAAGGAAGGGGGGAGCGAAGATGTCTGAATTAGCTCCAAAAGTAGATGGAATTGCTGAAGTGGAAATCAGTCAAAATGTTGGTCCTTGGCGTGAAGCATGGAGAGGATTTAGAAAAAGTAAGGTAGCGGTAGTTGGCGCATTAATTGTCTTGTTTTTTATTTTACTCGCTATATTCGGACCGTTTCTTGCTAAAGAAGGCATTAACGACCAAGTGATGGCTGATCGCCTACAACCCCCTTCGGCTGAATATTGGTTAGGAACCGATGATTTTGGAAGGGATATATTATCAAGAATCATCCATGGAGCAAGGATTTCACTGTGGGTTGGGTTTTCATCCGTTATTGGCTCTGTCATCGTCGGAAGTATTCTGGGAATTATTGCGGGATACTATGGGCGTTGGGTGGATGTCCTAATTTCAAGAGTCTTTGATATAATGCTCGCATTTCCATCGATTTTATTAGCCATTGCAATTGTTGCCGTACTAGGCCCATCCTTACAAAATGCGCTCATTGCAATCGCAATTATTAACGTGCCAAACTTTGGCCGCCTGATTCGGTCGAAGGTGTTAAGTATTAAAGAAGATGAATACATTACCGCGGCCAAAGGAATTGGCATGCGGGATGTTAGAATTTTATTTGCGCATATCCTTCCGAACTCAATGGCGCCGGTCATTGTACAAGGAACGCTTGCGATCGCAACAGCGATTCTTGAAGCGGCGGCGCTCGGATTTTTAGGGTTAGGTGCACAAGCGCCAATGCCGGAGTGGGGAAAAATGCTAGCGGACTCTAAAAACTATATGCAAACCGCACCTTGGACAATGATTTTCCCGGGGCTTGCGATTATGCTGACAGTACTTGGATTTAACTTAATGGGGGATGGATTGCGCGATGCAATGGACCCGCGAATGAAAAATTAAAAACAACCTACAAGTTGATTGTAACTCCAACTTGTAGGTTGTTTTGTTAATAAATATCTTCTTGTATTTCTTTACTTACTTCACTTTCATGGTGCTTTTGGATATAAGTAATGAGTTTATCCAGGTGCTCTAGTTGTTCTTCGTAATTTAAAATTGCTGATAAAATATGAAGTAAATGATAAGTAGAGAAGTCTTCAATTTCTTTTGTCACACTGATTTCCTTCGCGAAAATCTCCATCACTTCATGACGCTGAATATAGTTTTCCAAGTTGGATTCAAGGTTTTCGGCTTTTAATTTGCCAACAAACTTTAAATGCAATTGTTCGTGAAAAGTAAGTAATATATCCAGTCTTTCTTGCACCATGATTCGGAAATGTTCCGGTAAATTAATCAGTTCGTTTTCATACTGATGTAGTTTTTTTAGCATTTCATAACTACTTCTTGATGTAGCAATCATTTGCCTGTAAATCACAAGTTTCCTTGTTTTTGCTCGCGTTATTTTTTTGAAATAGCTTCTTTCCTCTTTAAAAAACAAATACGTTTGATCGATTTCAGTCAATCGATCTCTAATTTTCTTTATTGATTTTTTAGTCGCAATATGGTCAGAAGCTTGACGACCTGCTAGTCGTGTCCATCGGATTATTTCATCCTGTGATTCATGAATGGATTGGAAAAGCTTTGTTTCATATTTTGGTGGCATAAATAACAAGTTTACAAGAAAAGCTGAAAGGACACCGACTACAATTGTAAAGAAACGAAGCAGTGCAAATGAAAGAAATTCATCGCCCCTAATTTCCATTATGGCAATCATCATAACGAGCGCCATTGAAATTGACTTTTCTAGACCAAGTTTATTCATGAGTAAAATAATGACAACAGCTGCTAAACCAATGATGATTAACTGATGGCCAAAAATTAGAACGAAAGTAACCGCAATAATCGCGCCAATAATATTTCCTTGTATTTGTTCGACTATCCTTAAGTAGGAGCGATAAATGGATGGTTGAATTGCGAAAATAGCCGCGATACCAGCAAATACGGTAGTTGGTAATTTGAGCAACTCGGCTATGAATAAAGCGAGTACAATTGCAACACCTGTTTTTAAAATCCGAGCCCCAAGTCTCATAAGGTTGTTCCTCTCTGTTCAAAAATGAAATACTGAATCTGCAAAGCTTCCATAGGACGCGGATAATGACTGACATAAAATTATCCGCGCCTACTCAGTTTATTCGAAGCTATTATACAACAACTTACGAATTCAATGTTGCTGAAAGTTCTTCAAATGATTTATCGACCGCAGAAATCGTTTCTTTAATATCGTCTTCAGTATGTTCAGTTGTTAAGAACCAAGCTTCGTATTTAGATGGGGCGATATTAATACCGTTTTTCAATAATAACTTGAAAAACTTTCCGAAAACTTCGCCGTCTGTTGCTTCTGCTTGTTCGTAGTTTTCAACCTTTTCGTCTGTGAAGAAAAGTGTTAGTGCACCGCCTAGACGATTTGTCGTCAGGGTAACACCGTGCTTTTTAGCGGATTGTAGAATTCCTTCTTCAAGCATCGTACCAAGTCGATCCATTTCTTCATAAACACCTTCTGTCTGAAGCACTTCAAGACATGCGATTCCAGCAAGCATCGATGCGGGATTTCCAGCCATTGTTCCTGCTTGGTAGGCAGGGCCGAGCGGTGCAACTTGTTCCATGATTTCTTGTTTACCACCATAAGCACCGATTGGTAAACCTCCGCCAATCACTTTTCCGAGTGCAGTTAGGTCAGGTGTTAATCCGAGCATGTCTTGTGCACCGCCGTAGTGGAAGCGGAAAGCTGTAATGACTTCATCATAAACGATGAGCGCTCCTTTATCTGCAGCTAGTTCATGAACTAGTTCTAAAAATCCTTCGTTTGGTTCAACAATCCCAAAGTTTCCAACAATAGGTTCCACTAGCACACAAGCTACTTCGTGACCCCACTTTTCCATCGCCTCTTTATAGGCTTCTGGATTGTTAAAAGGAATCGTAATTACTTCTTTTGCAATTGAATTAGGAACACCCGCGGAATCAGGTGTGCCAAGTGTTGCAGGACCTGAACCAGCTGCCACAAGTACTAAATCTGAATGTCCGTGATAACAGCCAGCAAACTTCATGATTTTTGTTCTGTTTGTGTAGGCTCTTGCAACACGAATTGTCGTCATTACAGCTTCTGTACCTGAGTTTACGAAGCGAACTTTATCCATTTTCGGCATCGCTTCTTTTAGCATTTTGGCGAATTTCACTTCATGTCGTGTCGGTGTTCCATAAAGAAGTCCCGTTTCAGCTGCATGCGTCACCGCTTTTGTAATATGCGGATGCGCATGACCCGTAACGATTGGACCATAGGCTGCTAGATAATCGATATATTTATTGCCATCTACATCCCAAAAGTAGGCACCTTTCGCTCTATCCATAACCGTCGGTGCACCGCCACCTACTGCATGGTAGCCGCGGGATGGACTGTTTACTCCACCTACGATATGCTCCGTAGCTTCTTTATAAATGATTTCTGATTTTGTTCTATTCATGTTGATATCCTCCGTTCGTGTGTTACTTCTTCTATTCTAAACAAAATTTCCTCAATACGCCAAAGAAATTGAAAGTGGAAGATTCCTCGGGTACGATAATGAAAGAGTTTATTCATAATTAGGGGAGGAAATGACAATGACAGTACTTGAAGGAAAAAAAGCACCATTTTTTTCACTACGTAATGAAAATGGAGAGCTTGTTTCGTTAGAAGACTTTGCAAATGAAAAATATGTGGTTTTATATTTTTATCCGAAAGATTCAACACCAGGTTGTACAACACAGGCTTGTGATTTCCGGGACAACTATGAAGATTTTAGTAAGTTGAATGCAGTGATTTTAGGTGTTAGCCCAGATAACGAAGCATCGCATCAAAAGTTTATTGGCAAGCATGGGCTTCCTTTTTCACTATTAATTGATGATGAACACGAAGTCGCGGAGCAATATGGCGTATGGAAATTAAAGAAAATGTTCGGACGTGAATTTATGGGGATTGAACGTTCTACATTTTTAATTAATCCTCAGGGGGACGTTGTGAAGGAATGGCGTAAAGTGAGAGTAAAAGGACATATCGATGAAGCATTAGAAACATTAACAGAGATTGTGAATGGGTAATTGATGATGGGGGTGTCATGATGGATGTATTATTTACATTTAAGATAGCAGAGCGTCAAAAAGCGGAATTAATCCAACAATTTCCAACATGTACGTTTCATTTTAAACGGACAGCATCTGGCGAAGAAGTAAACTTTGCGGATGTCATTGTCACATATGGCGGAAATATTAATCATGAACTATTAGCGCGTGCAGAACGGTTAAAGTGGATCATGGTTGCTTCAGCAGGGATAGAGAAGATGCCGCTTGAAGCATTAGAAGAACGAAAAATATTGGTGACAAATGTGCGCGGAATACATAAAACACCAATGGCAGAATCTGTGTTAGGGCATATATTAGCTTTGAAACGTTCTATTCCGGAAATTTACGCCATCCAAGAAACGAAAGAGTGGAAAGGTGATTTTCATTCCACAGAGTTACGTGACTCAACAGCACTTATTTTAGGGCCCGGTTCAATTGGTGGGGAAATTGGCAGATTACTACAAGCGTTTGGCGTTCGTACGGTAGGATGTAATCGTTCTGGAAGAAAAGCAGATTATATGGATGAAACGATTACGTTTGGACAACTAAAGGCCGAATTGCCGCAAGCGGATTTTGTTATTTCTGTATTGCCAAGTACACCGGAAACAACAGGGTTATTAACCGCTGAGCATTTTATGGCCATGAAAGATTCGGCGATATATTTAAACTTCGGTCGTGGTGACGTGCTGAATGAAGCGGAATTAATTGAAGCCTTAAAAGAGAAAAGGATTCATCATGCGGTACTTGATGTTTTTCAAACGGAGCCTTTACCAGAAGACAGTGAATTTTGGACATTGCCAAATTGTACTGTGTCCCCACATGTATCGAGTAAGTCGTGGAAGTATATTGAACGTGCATTAATTATTTTTCAAGAAAATCTTGAGAAGTTTTTAAAAAAAGAGGGAAACTTTTGTAATGTGGTCAATCTAAAACAAGGGTATTGAATTGTTTTTGTAGGGAAATGTTAGCATGAAAGCTTGTTCTCAATTGGATTCGTTTGGATGATAGTAAAGTTTCTGATAAGCATCGCTTTAGTTGACAAACCGACCATCAATTAAGTAAACTGATTATAATGATTACAAAGTAATAATCTTTACAGGATTGAGGTGCAGAGCGATGTCTGAAGTTACATTAAAAGACGCGCTGGACACGTTGAAACAAAGTGGAGTAAGAATCACTCCTCAAAGACATGCCATTTTAGAATATCTTGTTACTTCTAAATCACATCCAACTGCCGATGAAATATATAAATCACTTGCCAGTAACTTTCCTAATATGAGTGTAGCGACCGTCTATAATAATCTTCGTGTTTTTCTAAGCGTAGGACTCATTAAAGAACTCACGTACGGCGACGCTTCGAGTCGTTTCGATTTCATCACACATGACCATTATCATATTATTTGTGATGATTGTGGAAAGATTGTAGATTTCCACTATCCAGGCTTAGAAGAGGTTGAACAACTTGCCGCTCATATTACAGGATTTAAAGTGAATTCACATCGGTTAGAAGTGTATGGTACATGTCCGACGTGCTTAGCAAAATAAGAAAATAGTATTTTAAAAAACAGCCCAAAGTTTTATTCATGTAAAATTTGGGGCTGTTTTTATTTTCCTACATAAAGATTTGTATAATTTGAGGTAAATTTACGTAGAACTGTGTATGATTAATTAGTTCGTAAGCCTACGGGTTAATGACTAGTTGAGTTTTTATCTTTCTTTGCGTTACTTGGTCTATTGTATGACTCATCAAACTCTTTACCTTCAAGTGATGGGTCCATTGTTAGGGGCTCGCGACAATGTCCGCACATATCGACCCGTCCAACTATTTTTGTAAGGCCACCACAGCCCGGACATACAACTTGTGCCGCTCGGGTGGAAATGGCTCCAATCCATGCGTAGGTGATTGTACTTGCAATAATACATAACACACCCAGCGCCATGAAAATCAACATAATAATTTCATGTTTTCTGAAGAAAATCCCTGCGTACATAATAACAACACCGATAAATATTAATGAAAGAGCAAAAGAGCGAATGCGGTTTATCTTATTTTTATACGGTTTCATAAGAAATAATCCTCCTTAACTATCAACAATTACTATAGCATAATTTTATTAATTTCGATATTTTTAGAACTTGAATAAAGGAGTTTACGTCTAGGTGTCGAAGTGTAATTTAGAACAAGGAGGTGGGGACAATGGAGCAAGTTTTAAGGTCAATTTATCAAGAACGAGCAAGTGATCCGACAACACTTGGTGTGCTCCTCGTTGAAAAAAGAGAAGAAGAGGATCCGAATACAGATACGTTCGATGCAATCCTCCTGATCATTACGGCAGATGAGACAACCCCTATCTATACAAAACATTATATGTCTGACGCTGGAAATGCTGCTATGCATGTGATTAGTGATAGTCAACTTAAAAAGTGGTTGGTAGTAGGCTCAAAAAGAAAAGTTGTAGACTGGTTATTTAACGGTACGGTATATTTTGATCGCAATGAGTATGTTGAAAATATGAAACGCGAATTAATAGAGTATCCTTATTATGGTCAGAAAATCAAAATGGGGTTAGAACTTTCTAGGTTAGTTCGAGCTTATATAGAAGGAAAAACTTTTTTTGAAAAAGAAAACTATCTAGATGCTTATAATCATGTCGTGAATTCATTACACCATCTAGCAAGACTAGCAGTTATCGAGAAAGGTTTATTCCCGGAAGTGAAAGTGTGGAATCAGGTAAAAAGAATAGATCCAGCTATCTATAAACTTTATGAAGAATTAATTATGAGTGAGGAACCGTTGAAACAACGTTTGGAATTGCTCTTCCTTGCAAGCGAGTTCTTTATCTATAACCGTACAGCAGAAGGTGCGCAACATATTTTAGAAGTGATGGCTACTAAAGAGTGTTGGGAGATACAGGAGTTACACGAACATGAGGAATTAAAGTTATACTCAGTGGAATTAGAAGTGTTTATTGAGTTTCTAATTAAAAAAGGTTTTATTGAAGTGGTAGAAAGTCCATCTAAAAACAATTTAATCTATCATAGGATGTATAGGGCTAAGTAGATAGGAACATGGCTTTAAATGGGGTGCAATTCAAGCATCCCATTTTTTTTTAGAAAAGGTGTTGACATTTTAGTGAGAGACGTGTTATTCTATTAATCGTCGCTTCAAACGAATGAAAGAAACAACGAGGAACTTTAAATAAAAAAACTTTTTTTAAAAAACCTCTTGACTCTTTCGAGACGCGATGATATATTAGAGAAGTCGCTTCGGGCGACAGACTAAAAAAAGAGTTATTGAACTTACAAGAATGAACCTTGAAAACTGAACAGCAAAACGTCAAGATATAACGACTGCAAATCAACTTGTTGGTTTGTAGGAAACGAATCTTCGGATTCGAATGGACATCTTAAAGATGCCAGCAAAGAAATCGAGCTAATCGAATTTCTCTATTATGGAGAGTTTGATCCTGGCTCAGGACGAACGCTGGCGGCGTGCCTAATACATGCAAGTCGAGCGAACGAGGAAGAAACTTGTTTCTTCCTTTGTTAGCGGCGGATGGGTGAGTAACACGTGGGCAACCTGCCCTGTAGTTGGGGATAACTCCGGGAAACCGGGGCTAATACCGAATAATTAGTTTCTTCGCATGAAGGAACTCTGAAAGACGGCTATGCTGTCACTACGGGATGGGCCCGCGGCGCATTAGCTAGTTGGTGAGGTAACGGCTTACCAAGGCGACGATGCGTAGCCGACCTGAGAGGGTGATCGGCCACACTGGGACTGAGACACGGCCCAGACTCCTACGGGAGGCAGCAGTAGGGAATCTTCCACAATGGACGAAAGTCTGATGGAGCAACGCCGCGTGAGCGAAGAAGGTTTTCGGATCGTAAAGCTCTGTTGTGAGGGAAGAACAAGTATAGGAGTAACTGCCTGTACCTTGACGGTACCTCATTAGAAAGCCACGGCTAACTACGTGCCAGCAGCCGCGGTAATACGTAGGTGGCAAGCGTTGTCCGGAATTATTGGGCGTAAAGCGCGCGCAGGCGGCCTTTTAAGTCTGATGTGAAAGCCCACGGCTTAACCGTGGAAGGTCATTGGAAACTGGAAGGCTTGAGTACAGAAGAGGAAAGCGGAATTCCACGTGTAGCGGTGAAATGCGTAGAGATGTGGAGGAACACCAGTGGCGAAGGCGGCTTTCTGGTCTGTAACTGACGCTGAGGCGCGAAAGCATGGGGAGCAAACAGGATTAGATACCCTGGTAGTCCATGCCGTAAACGATGAGTGCTAAGTGTTAGGGGGTTTCCGCCCCTTAGTGCTGGAGCAAACGCATTAAGCACTCCGCCTGGGGAGTACGGCCGCAAGGCTGAAACTCAAAGGAATTGACGGGGACCCGCACAAGCGGTGGAGCATGTGGTTTAATTCGAAGCTACGCGAAGAACCTTACCAGGTCTTGACATCCCGCTGACCGGTATAGAGATATACCTTTCCCTTCGGGGACAGCGGTGACAGGTGGTGCATGGTTGTCGTCAGCTCGTGTCGTGAGATGTTGGGTTAAGTCCCGTAACGAGCGCAACCCTTGACCTTAGTTGCCAGCATTCAGTTGGGCACTCTAAGGTGACTGCCGGTGATAAACCGGAGGAAGGTGGGGATGACGTCAAATCATCATGCCCCTTATGACCTGGGCTACACACGTGCTACAATGGACGGTACAGAGGGTTGCCAACCCGCGAGGGGGAGCTAATCCCATAAAACCGTTCCCAGTTCGGATTGCAGGCTGCAACTCGCCTGCATGAAGCAGGAATCGCTAGTAATCGTGGATCAGCATGCCACGGTGAATACGTTCCCGGGTCTTGTACACACCGCCCGTCACACCACGAGAGTTTGTAACACCCGAAGTCGGTGGGGTAACCCTTTTGGGAGCCAGCCGCCGAAGGTGGGACAGATGATTGGGGTGAAGTCGTAACAAGGTAGCCGTATCGGAAGGTGCGGCTGGATCACCTCCTTTCTAAGGAAATTTAACGGAATGAAGAGAAAGTTCTCTTCAACTTGACGTTTTGCGTTCAGTTTTGAAGGTTTATTAAGAAGAGTAAAAACTAAGTGTTTCGAAATTCAATAAATGCTTCATATAACTTTCGGAAGGGCCTATAGCTCAGCTGGTTAGAGCGCACGCCTGATAAGCGTGAGGTCGGTGGTTCGAGTCCACTTAGGCCCACCATTTTCGAGAAGTCATGGGGCCTTAGCTCAGCTGGGAGAGCGCCTGCCTTGCACGCAGGAGGTCAGCGGTTCGATCCCGCTAGGCTCCACCATATAATTTGTTCTTTGAAAACTGGATAAAACGACATTGAAATAAACACAAATGTAGTAATGTATGAATCAATTGTTGTATATCGCTATACAGCATTGGTTTTAAGGTTAAGTTAGAAAGGGCGCACGGCGGATGCCTTGGCACTAGGAGCCTATGAAGGACGGCACTAACACCGATATGCTCTGGGGAGCTGTAAGTAAGCTTTGATCCAGAGATTTCCGAATGGGGAAACCCACTGTTCGTAATGGAGCAGTACATATACGTGAATACATAGCGTATATGAGGCACACCCGGAGAACTGAAACATCTAAGTACCCGGAGGAAGAGAAAGAAAATCGATTCCCTGAGTAGCGGCGAGCGAAACGGGAACAGCCCAAACCAGGAAGCTTGCTTCCTGGGGTTGTAGGACACTCTATACGGAGTTACAAAGGAATGCATTAGATGAAGCGACCTGGAAAGGTCTGCCATAGTGGGTAATAGCCCCGTAATCAAAAGTGTATTCTCTCCAGAGTGGATCCTGAGTACGACGGAACACGTGAAATTCCGTCGGAATCCGGGAGGACCATCTCCCAAGGCTAAATACTTCCTAGTGACCGATAGTGAACCAGTACCGTGAGGGAAAGGTGAAAAGCACCCCGGAAGGGGAGTGAAATAGATCCTGAAACCGTGTGCCTACAAGTAGTCAGAGCTCGATGCTGTTTCTTCGGAAACAAGCTGAGTGATGGCGTGCCTTTTGTAGAATGAACCGGCGAGTTACTGATTACATGCAAGGTTAAGCAGAGAATGCGGAGCCGCAGCGAAAGCGAGTCTGAATAGGGCGTTTTAGTATGTAGTCGTAGACCCGAAACCAGGTGATCTACCCATGTCCAGGGTGAAGGTAAGGTAACACTTACTGGAGGCCCGAACCCACGTATGTTGAAAAATGCGGGGATGAGGTGTGGGTAGCGGTGAAATTCCAATCGAACCTGGAGATAGCTGGTTCTCTCCGAAATAGCTTTAGGGCTAGCCTCAAACGTTAGAATCTCGGAGGTAGAGCACTGTTTGGACTAGGGGCCCATCCCGGGTTACCGAATTCAGACAAACTCCGAATGCCGATGATTTTTGTTTGGGAGTCAGACTGCGGGTGATAAGATTCGTAGTCGAGAGGGAAACAACCCAGACCACCAGTTAAGGTCCCCAAGTATTCGTTAAGTGGAAAAGGATGTGGCGTTGCCCAGACAACCAGGATGTTGGCTTAGAAGCAGCCACCATTTAAAGAGTGCGTAATAGCTCACTGGTCGAGTGGCGCTGCGCCGAAAATGTACCGGGGCTAAACGAATCACCGAAACTGTGGACTGACACCTTTGGTGTCAGTGGTAGGAGAGCGTTCTAGGGGCGTCGAAGCTAGACTGTAAGGACTAGTGGAGCGCCTAGAAGTGAGAATGCCGGTATGAGTAGCGAAAGAAGGGTGAGAATCCCTTCCACCGAATGCCTAAGGTTTCCTGAGGAAGGCTCGTCCGCTCAGGGTTAGTCGGGACCTAAGTCGAGGCCGAAAGGCGTAGACGATGGATAACAGGTTGATATTCCTGTACCACCTCCCCGCCGTTTGAGTAATGGGGGGACGCAGTAGGATAGGGTGAGCGCACGGTTGGTAATGTGCGTCTAAGCAGTGAGGTGTGAAACGAGGCAAATCCCGTTTCTATAACATTGAGCTGTGATAGCAAGGGGAATTTTCCCCGGAGTCCCTGATTTCACGCTGCCAAGAAAAGCCTCTAACGAGGCGGGAGGTGCCCGTACCGCAAACCGACACAGGTAGGCGAGGAGAGAATCCTAAGGTGATCGAGAGAACTCTCGTTAAGGAACTCGGCAAAATGACCCCGTAACTTCGGGAGAAGGGGTGCTCTGATAGGGTGTTAAAGCCCGAGAGAGCCGCAGTGAATAGGCCCAGGCGACTGTTTAGCAAAAACACAGGTCTCTGCAAAACCGTAAGGTGACGTATAGGGGCTGACGCCTGCCCGGTGCTGGAAGGTTAAGGGGAGAGGTTAGCGCAAGCGAAGCTTTGAACCGAAGCCCCAGTAAACGGCGGCCGTAACTATAACGGTCCTAAGGTAGCGAAATTCCTTGTCGGGTAAGTTCCGACCCGCACGAAAGGCGTAACGATCTGGGCACTGTCTCAACGAGAGACTCGGTGAAATTATAGTACCTGTGAAGATGCAGGTTACCCGCGACAGGACGGAAAGACCCCGTGGAGCTTTACTGCAACCTGATATTGAATTCTGATGCAGTCTGTACAGGATAGGTAGGAGCCTTTGAAACCGGAGCGCCAGCTTCGGTGGAGGCATTGGTGGGATACTACCCTGACTGTATTGGAATTCTAACCCATGCCCCTTAGCGGGGTAGGAGACAGTGTCAGGCGGGCAGTTTGACTGGGGCGGTCGCCTCCTAAAGAGTAACGGAGGCGCCCAAAGGTTCCCTCAGAATGGTTGGACATCATTCGTAGAGTGCAAAGGCATAAGGGAGCTTGACTGCGAGACCTACAAGTCGAGCAGGGTCGAAAGACGGGCTTAGTGATCCGGTGGTTCCGCATGGAAGGGCCATCGCTCAACGGATAAAAGCTACCCCGGGGATAACAGGCTTATCTCTCCCAAGAGTTCACATCGACGGGGAGGTTTGGCACCTCGATGTCGGCTCATCGCATCCTGGGGCTGTAGTCGGTCCCAAGGGTTGGGCTGTTCGCCCATTAAAGCGGTACGCGAGCTGGGTTCAGAACGTCGTGAGACAGTTCGGTCCCTATCCGTCGCGGGCGCAGGAAATTTGAGAGGAGCTGTCCTTAGTACGAGAGGACCGGGATGGACATACCGCTGGTGTACCAGTTGTCTTGCCAAAGGCATAGCTGGGTAGCTACGTATGGACGGGATAAATGCTGAAAGCATCTAAGCATGAAGCCCCCCTCAAGATGAGATTTCCCATTACGTAAGTAAGTAAAATCCCTCAAAGATGATGAGGTTGATAGGTCCGAGGTGGAAGCATGGCGACATGTGCAGCTGACGGATACTAATCGATTGAGGACTTATCCTTTAAAAAAATGTTACGAGTTTGTGTCATAAAATGTCACGTTTATCCAGTTTTGAACGAACAAAACTAATTAATTTACAAAAAAGGCTTGCATTCCTAGCAGGATCTGATATAATTAGAGTTGTCGTGTTAATAGAGTCCAGTGGCGATAGCGAAGAGGTCACACCCGTTCCCATACCGAACACGGAAGTTAAGCTCTTCAGCGCCGATGGTAGTTGGGGTTAGCCCCTGCAAGAGTAGGACGTTGCTGGTCTCGAAATCCTTATCCACACATATTATGTGAATGGACAGACATTGATAATATTATTCCGCAGTAGCTCAGTGGTAGAGCAATCGGCTGTTAACCGATCGGTCGTAGGTTCGAATCCTACCTGCGGAGCCAATTGGAGAGCTGTCCGAGTGGCCGAAGGAGCACGATTGGAAATCGTGTAGGCGGTTTGCGCTGCCTCAAGGGTTCAAATCCCTTGCTCTCCGCCAGATTTTTAAGTTAATCATTACATACATAATGGCCCCTTGGTCAAGCGGTTAAGACACCGCCCTTTCACGGCGGTAACACGGGTTCGAATCCCGTAGGGGTCACCATATTTACTTTATTAATTGAAGTATGTTTTATTGTAATTTCAACATGGAGGATTAGCTCAGCTGGGAGAGCACCTGCCTTACAAGCAGGGGGTCGGCGGTTCGATCCCGTCATCCTCCACCATATTATTATAATTATCGCGGAGTGGAACAAATCGCATCATGAAAAATGCGATTAACACCGACAGTGACAAAGTCACGAAAGGTGTCATACACACTATAAGCGTAGAAAGTCAATTGAATTTAATTGTTATAATTATCGCGGGGTGGAGCAGTGGCAGCTCGTCGGGCTCATAACCCGAAGGTCGTAGGTTCAAATCCTACCCCCGCAACCAAATGGTCCCGTGGTGTAGCGGTTAACATGCCTGCCTGTCACGCAGGAGATCGCGGGTTCGATTCCCGTCGGGACCGCCATTTTATTTTAACGGCTTAGTAGCTCAGTCGGTAGAGCAAAGGACTGAAAATCCTTGTGTCGGCGGTTCGATTCCGTCCTAAGCCATTTTTTCTAAATGCCGGAGTAGCTCAACTGGTAGAGCAACTGACTTGTAATCAGTAGGTTGAGGGTTCAAGTCCTTTCTCCGGCACCAAGAAAAATTATACATTGTGTGCTTGTCATATATTTTAATTCGGTGGGGTAGCGAAGTGGCTAAACGCGGCGGACTGTAAATCCGCTCCCTCAGGGTTCGGGGGTTCGAATCCCTCCCCCACCACCATTTAGGGGCATAGTTTAAGGGCAGAATAGAGGTCTCCAAAACCTTTGGTGTGGGTTCGAATCCTACTGCCCCTGTTATTCTTTGAAATACAAAACATTCCTTTATTAACCGTATTGGAATTATTTTTATGTTATGGCGGTTGTGGCGAAGTGGTTAACGCATCGGGTTGTGGTCCCGACATTCGAGGGTTCGATTCCCTTCAGCCGCCCCATTACTTAAAATATAATCATGTAATAGTATTCTGGCGATTGTGGCGAAGTGGTTAACGCATCGGGTTGTGGTCCCGACATTCGAGGGTTCGATTCCCTTCAGTCGCCCTTTTTTGGGGTATAGCCAAGCGGTAAGGCAACGGACTTTGACTCCGTCATTCGTTGGTTCGAATCCAGCTACCCCAGTTATGCGGAAGTAGTTCAGTGGTAGAATATCACCTTGCCAAGGTGGAGGTCGCGGGTTCGAATCCCGTCTTCCGCTCCAATTTTATAGAGGCGGCATAGCCAAGCGGTAAGGCACGGGTCTGCAACACCCTTACCACCGGTTCGATTCCGGTTGCCGCCTCCAAATTTGACTTTATATGATAATTTAAATATTTCTTAGCCCGAGTGGTGGAATGGCAGACACGTCGCACTCAAAATGCGATGCCGCAAGGCGTGCCGGTTCAAGTCCGGCCTCGGGTATCAAAAAAGACGCAACTTCGGTTGTGTCTTTTTTTGATGTAAATT
The DNA here is from genome assembly GCF_001753205.1 of Sporosarcina ureilytica. Classification (GTDB taxonomy): domain Bacteria; phylum Bacillota; class Bacilli; order Bacillales_A; family Planococcaceae; genus Sporosarcina; species Sporosarcina ureilytica. The sequence goes on from NZ_CP017560.1 coordinate 831,702, forward strand.
TTAAATGTTTTATCTAATACTCAAAAAAGAAAAGGCTCCTTAAAAGAAAGGAGCCTTTTTCCATAGAAGGAGACTATCTGAAGCATTAAAGGATTGTTGCAATGCTCTAGTTGCTGATTCATAATTGGTTAAGCTACATTTAAATTATAGGTTTCCTCCCATGCTTTCACATTAAAATGTTAATCTAGCATAGTAGAAGACTGTTCTTTGTGCAAAATCTTTGAGTATACTTCACCGCCATGAACATTCGTAAACATTTTTCCTGCAGCTGTTAATAGTTCAGCGGCTTCTTCTGTGTTCATGGAAGGACGCAAGAAGAACACATGAATAGCGGATGTTGTATTTTCGGAAACAGCAGTCCGTTTTGAATCAACAAAAGGGCTCCCGAAAGGACCAATATTATCGGACAAGACAATCATATTATTCAAATGGTTTAGACGTCCGTTTAATCCTTCGCAAGTTGTTTCACTTGTTCCAATGTTAAACGCGATATCTCCTTGAATATGCTGCGTGTCATAAATCCCCATTGGAATTTCATATTGCAAAGAGAAAAAGTTATTCATATCAACAGCAGAGTTAAAGGGTTGTAAATAATTTTGTTTACTAATTCTTCTTAGTAACGATTCAATTGAAGAACGATAACGGCTTGGGTTTGCGCCAAATGCTTTCCATATTTCACGCCATTCCTGAACACCTTGAAATTTTGTGACTGCTTTGTCATCAAGTTCAAAGAAAAGTTGTTCTTGAAATAATTGTAAGCGTCCTTTTAGCATTTGAGGAGATTCTGAGACCGTAATTTTGGTATAATGGTTAAGGCCTATTTTAAAGGCGGGTAAAGTATTCAATATTTTATTGTCTAAACTTACTTTCAATCTAATCACCCTTTATATAATATGTTTTTATTTTACCATGGGGGAGGTGTTTTTAAATGAATATACTCGAACTTCAAGAGGAAGTAAAAAAATATGCTGCTTCAATTGGGATTGATAAGGTCGGTTTTACGACTGCAGCTCCGTTTCACGAATTAAGAAACCGGTTAGTTCGCCAACAAGAACTAGGCTTTCAGTCAGGCTTTGAGGAGAAAGATATTGAGAAGCGTACGGATCCTGCACTTCTCTTGGATAGACCGGAAAGTATTATTGCGATTGCCATTGCGTATCCTTCTAAAATGGAAAATTCTCCTCGTGGAAAAAAAGGGGAGAGACGTGGGATATTTTGTCGTGCTTCTTGGGGAACTGATTATCATATTGTCCTTCGTGAGCGTTTAAAGTTACTGGAGGAGTTTATATTAGCCCGTGTGCCAACTGCAAAGTTGCGTTCTATGGTAGACACAGGAGAACTTGCAGACCGCGCAGTAGCAGAGCGAGCGGGCATTGGGTGGTCAGGGAAGAACTGTTCAATTATCACGCCTGAATTCGGATCGTATGTGTATCTAGGTGAGATGATTACAAATATTCCTTTTGCACCAGACGAGCCGATGGAAGACGAGTGTGGGGATTGTAGGTTATGTTTAGACGCATGCCCAACAGGTGCCTTAATTCAGGGTGGACAGCTCAATGCACAGCGCTGTATCGCTTTTTTAACACAGACGAAGACATCGATTCCTGAAGAGTTTAGGACGAAGATTGGAAACCGTGTATACGGTTGTGATACATGCCAAACAATTTGCCCGAAAAACAGGAAAAAGTATAATTTGCACCAGGAAGCATTTAAGCCTGAACCGGAACTCGCAAAACCTGTATTAGAACCGATGTTGGATTTATCGAATCGTCAATTTAGAGAGCAATTCGGACATATTGCGGGTTCGTGGAGAGGTAAAAATCCGATTCAACGAAATGCGATAATCGCTTTAGCGCATTTCAAAGAAGAAGCGGCAATTCCTAAATTAACCGAGATGCTGCGGAATGATCAACGACCCGTTATGCGTGGGACAATTGCTTGGGCACTTGGCCAAATAGGAACAGAAGCAAGTTATAAAGCAATCCAAGCAGCTTTAGCAACGGAAGAACAAGAAGATGTTCGACTGGAATTAGAAAAAGCGCTTGAAAATTGGCAAGAAGAGACTCATATTTAGAACAGAGGAAGTGCTGAAATGGCAATACATGTGGCGTTATTTGAACCGCAGATTCCTGCGAACACAGGAAACATCGCGAGAACCTGTGCAGGTACAGGCGTAAAATTACATTTAATTAAACCATTAGGATTTTCAACAGAAGATAAAATGTTAAAAAGGGCAGGACTTGATTATTGGCAACATGTTGATGTCTTTTATCATGATGGGATTCGGCAGTTTATCGACGCTTATCCGGAAGGTAAGTTTTATTTTATTACGAAATTTGGGCAGAAATCTTATACGTCTTTTGATTATTCGAATTCAGAGGAGGATATCTTCTTTGTGTTTGGTAAAGAGACTAAGGGACTGCCTAATGAAATTCTGGAGGAATATGAAGAGAACTGTTTACGTGTTCCGATGAATGACAATATACGTGCGTTAAACTTATCAAATACCGCCGCGGTGTTAGTATATGAAGCACTTCGACAACAATCCTTTATTGGGTTGAAGTAATTAAGAGGGTTTCCAATGGATCGAGCTACAATCATTGGAAGCCCTTTTTGTATATATTTGGACAACGTTTTTTTAATTCAGCAATAAAACCTATCTGATCTTCAGGTGAGATTTTCACGCTTCCTAGTAAGCTGAACTTATAAAAGATTTCAATCGCATCTCTTGACGTTAGAATTCTGTACCCAGTCAATATTTCTGTCGTCGGGGCGATTTTTATAATTTTATTATAGGGAATCCGACTTCTAAACGGTCCACCTTGGACAAATAAAAAATCCTCGTAAAAAACATATTTAACATTGAACGTACACCAAAGAATTAATCCTATTGTAAAAAGAAAAGTTGAGATTAATGTAAGAACCGTTGGCAAATCACCGCCAGCAAAATATAATGGTAATAAAGTAACCGCGCCAATGATCAATCCGACGATTACCATGAAAAGCATAAAAAAATTATCTACTTTTGAACGGAAAGTCATAAGCCTTCACCTCCCTATCTTAGGTACGTATCAAGATGAATTAAGTTTCATTCAAAGATAAATAAAAAGCAGATGGCGAAAAACATATTGTTTTTCGCCATCTGCTTTATCATTGAAACTGCTCAAATTAAGTCGGTTGGTTACCGCGCTTTTTCTTTTGGTTTGTGCCTGGCTTGTCCTCGTACCCACCTGTAAGAATCGCGGAAAGGAATGCAACACAAACTCCTAGAACTAAAATAAGTTTCATAACTTATCCCTCCTATGAGACAGCTGTTGTCTACCGTTAAGTATACCTCATTTATTAGGAAAATGAAATGTCCTTATTTTGTTTAATTGTGACATTTCTTAATGCGCTAAAAATAACAGTTGATACGCGAATAAGATTGCGAAAACGTAAAGAAGAATTGGCACTTGTCTCCACTTTCCTTTTACGACTTTCAAAATTGGATATGTGATAAATCCAAGTGCAATTCCAGTTGCAATACTAGAAGTGAGCGGCATCGTTAAAATAATTAGAAATGCAGGGAAGGCTTCGTCGAAAGATTCCCATTCTATTTCTTTTACAACACTAATCATTAAGCTTCCTACAATAATGAGTGCCGGCGCTGTAATTGCAGAAACGCCTGATAACGCACTGACGAGAGGCCCAAAAAAGGCTGCAATCATAAAGAGTATCGCGACTGTTAATGTAGTAAGCCCTGAACGTCCCCCAACAGCGACACCAGACGATGATTCGATATATGCTGAAGTTGGGCTCGTTCCGAACATTGAACCGACTGTAGCGGCTACAGAGTCGGCCAGTAATGCATGGCGTGCTTTAGGCATAGAGCCATCTTTTTTTAATAAACCAGCTTGTTTTGCGACACCAATCATTGTGCCTGTTGTATCAAACATTGTCACAATAAGAAAAGCGAAGACAACGCCGTATAAACCATGAGAAATGATGTCTGACATCGCGCTGATAGGATTCCAAACGATAATTCCTTCAGGCAAGGATGGCAGTTTCCATAAACCTTCTGTAAATGATAATTGGCCTGTGAAAACGGCAACGATACCAGTTACAATCATCCCGATAAAAATTGAACCGTAAACATTTAATGTCATTAAAATCACCGTGATGATTAGTCCAAATAATGCTAGGAGGACTGTCGGCGAGGTTAAATCACCGAGTTGAACTAGATTTGTTTCATGACTTGCAACAAGCCCTGAAAGTTTCAATCCAATAAAGGCAATAAATAATCCAATTCCCGCAGTAATTCCATGTTTTAAATTTTGTGGAATTGATGCAATTAGCTTTTCCCTAAAAGGTGTAAGCGATAAAATGGTAAATATTATTCCAGCAATAAATACTGCCGAAAATGCAGTCATATAATCTAGTTGTCCATCGGATGCAATGACCACAGAAGTAAAGTACGCATTCAATCCCATGCCAGGTGCGATGGCGATAGGATAATTTGCAAAAAGTGCCATCCAAAGTGTTCCTACAGCGGCAGCAATAATTGTCGCAAGAAATACTTGGTCGAATGGAACGCCAGCATCAGCTAGAATAATCGGGTTGACAATAATGATGTAAGCCATCGTTAAAAATGTTGTCATTCCCGCTAAAATTTCAGTTTTAGGATTTGTTTTTAACTGTTTTAATTGAAACAAAGAAATTCTCCTTTCTAAATACGAACAATAAAAACTCCGCTATCAATAATATTCGTTTTTAGAGAGAATTTCAATCCTTTTTTAAGAAAAACAATAAATTTATTATATAGGTCAATTTTAAAGTCAAACAACTGACATATAAAATGTCATAAGAAATCCCGAAGCGCTCGAAAGGCTTCGGGATTTATCTACTTTATTGAACTGTGATTGACTCTTTTGTAAATGGATGGATAAACGCGAGTGCAGTTGCAGTAAGGCGAAAGTTTCCGTCTTCTGTTTCACTGCCCTCGTACAACGTATCGCCAGTTACAGGGTGACCAAGATGGGCAAAGTGTACACGAATTTGATGTGTTCTGCCTGTTTCAAGTTTTGCTTCCACAAGAGTTGTCTGCGCTTTACGCTCCACAACTTTAAAGTGTGTAATCGCTTGTTGACCAGTTGGGGAGACTCTTCTTCTTGCTGAATGATGGCGGTCTTTTCCGATAGGACGGTTAATCGTGCCGCGCGGTCTTTTTAATGTACCGTCTAGTTCCGCTTCATATGTGCGAGTGATTTCGTTGTTTTCAATCATGCGGTCGAAAATTGTTTTTGCAATCGGATGTTTGGCGATAAGTAGCACACCTGCCGTTCCTTTATCGAGCCGGTGAATATGCTCAGCGTATTGGCCGCCATTTTTCACGACATGCGCAAAGACAACATTCATGAGTGTGTCATGTTCAGTATCTTTGGTCGGATGGGTTGCCATGCCAGCAGGTTTCCAAACGGCAATGATATGTTCATCTTCAAAAAGAACTTTTAGCGTTACTTGTTCATTTGGCAAGTAGCTTGAACGTGCATCGGAAACTGTGAATTGGATAGTCGTTCCGGCTGATAAAGGCGTTTTCCAATCAATTGGATTGCCTTCCATATCGGTGACGCCTTTTGCCATACGCATAAGGTGAACAGTCTTTTTCCCTGCTTGCCACTCATCACGTAGTAACTGTTCAATAGTTGTTCCATCGTCTATTATTTTATAATGAAATGAACTCATTCAACTTCTCCTTTAACGGCTTTAAAAAATGCGCGGATGTTTTCCTCTGGTTGCCCGCCGACCATTCGTCCAACCTCTTCACCGTTTTCAAAATAGATCATCGTTGGCGTTGCTTCAATGTTATACAGTTTTGCTTCCTCATTAAATTCGAGTGTGTTAAATTGATCAACTTCCACTTCCATGTTCTGAGCAATTGGCATCATAACAGGGGTCATTTCTTTACAATAGCCACATAAAGGACTGAAAAAATAGGCTGTAACTGATTCGCCAGATGCGATTTTAGCTTTTAGGTCTTCAGGTAAAATAATGTTGCTGTAATTTTTATCGCCGATTAAATCAATAGTCGATTGTTCAAGCTTGTTCGTTCCGTATGGATTATCTTTCAATTTGTCCTTGTTTGATTGATTGTTAAGCACAAGAATCAAGACAAAAATGACGACGATAATCCCGCCGATTGCTAATAATTTCTTCAAGTTATTTATTCTCCTTTTGCCATTTAAGCATGAGGATGCTTGTGATGGCGATTAGTATAAATGCGATTAAAGCTAGAAATGGGATGGTAATAAATCCCAAATAATTAATGTATTGTCCTGTACATGGTACAATTCCACAAGACGGCGCACTGTCACTTAAAAAGCGGAGTTTCTGAATTCCGTAATGATATAACGATAACGAGCCGCCGATGATTGAGAAAACCGCAGTTGTTAAGGCAATTTGTGCATTTCTTTGGAACAGACCAATCCCAGCAATTAAAATGATTGGGTACATGAAAATACGTTGGTACCAACAAAGGGTACAAGGAATAAAGCCGCGTGCTTCAGAAAAGTATAACGATCCCAACGTTGCTACTAATGATACGACAGCAATGAAAATCAAACCATTTTCTTGTCGCTTGTCCATCTAACCACTCCAATGCAACAGAATACACTTTTGATTATAGATTGAAACGGAAAACATGTAAATGAATGTTGATTGGGAAACGATTGTCTATTCAATTGTGTGGAGAAGTTGTGTCAAATAGAAACAGTGAGGAGGCGATTATGGCCTTTCTCACTGTTCGTGTTCTTATTTCTTCGTATAATGCTTTCTTAAATGTTTTGAAATGTTTTTCCGTTTGTTTTGCGCCTGTTTACGGGCTTGTTGATTTGTTTTCTGCTCGATATAAGCAAGTTCTTTTTGGAGTTTTAAGTAACTTGCATACCGTTCTTCCGTTAATTCGCCAGTTGCCAACGCATGTTGTACGGCGCAGCCAGGTTCTTGATTGTGTAGGCAATCATTGAACTTACAAATTTCTGCGAGTGCTTCAATGTCACTGAAGCCAGAATGTAAGCTGTCGCTATTATCCCAAAGCTGAAACTCTCTCATACCGGGCGTGTCGATAATGACACCACCTGAGGGAATGATAATGAGTTCGCGGTGTGTTGTCGTATGCTTACCTTTATCATCGTCAAGCCGGATATCTTGAACGTCCATTTTTTGGTCGTTTAATAAAGCATTCGTTAATGAAGATTTTCCAACCCCTGAAGAACCTAATAGGGCGGCAGTTTTACCGTCCTGTAGCACTTGTCGAATTTGCTCCAAACCTTCACCGGTAATATTACTCACCTCAAATATTTCCGTTCCAAATGCGATATTCTGTGCTTCTTCAACATAATAGGAAGGGTTATCGCTAATATCTTTTTTCGTAAGGACAACAATCGGGACTGCGCCAGAGTCATAGGCCGCAACTAAATAACGCTCCAACCTTCTAGCGTTAAAATCTTTATTCATCGACATAACCAAAAAGGCAATATCGACGTTGACAGCAATGAGTTGTTCTTCGATTGTTGAACCTGCAACTTTGCGAGAAAAGATTGAAGTACGCGGTGAAATCGCATGAATGATTCCACGTTCTTCACCAGGCATTTTTTCTACGACAACCCAGTCGCCGACAGCAGGGAAGTCACGCCGTTCGGTTGCTTCGTATTCCATGCTACCTGAACAAACCGATAGCCATTCGCCAAATTCTGTAATGACGCGATACATTCGTTTGTGTTCAAGTATGACACGTCCCGGGACACATTTTGCTAATCCGCGTTCTTCTATTATTGTTGAGAAATTATCTTTGTGTAATAAATTCCATCCGTAATCATCTAATTTTATCAATTTATAATCCTCCTGTTATTTGTATGAAAAAGCCGTGGGTCCACGATCGGACACCACGGCTTTCACGAACATATAACAGAATAACCTTGTATTATTACGAATACAGGGCAGGTGAAAGTATGGGTCCGATCGTTTTTACAATAGCTACAATCATATATTCCATATCACTTCACCTACTTTCTGTTTGATAGGATTTACAATATCAAATCGTGGATACTGTGTCAATCCCATGAAATTAAGTCGACACTTCCGTTAATTGTTCAAGTTGTTCTCTTTCATGCTTCGTTACTTCTAAATAAAGAATATGTTGACCATCCATATCTTTAATCGTAAATTCATAACCTTGTTCGATAATTGATTGGCCAGTCATCGTTTCAAAACGTTCTGTCATAAACCAACCGCCAATTGTATCGATACCTTCTTCATCGATATCAATCCCGAGAATATCATTCACATTTTCAATGAGTAATTTAGAGTCAAAGATATAATGATCTTCGCCAATTTTTTGAACTTCAGGAACTTCGTCGGTATCAAATTCATCTTGTATATCGCCAACAATTTCTTCCAGTATATCCTCAATCGTTACAAGGCCGGATGTACCGCCGTATTCATCCATCAGTAAAGCCATATGAATTCGTTCTCTCTGGATTTTTAGTAATAAATCGCCAATCGGTATCGTTTCAATGACTTGAATAATCGGTTGCATATACTCAACAACGGTTTGAGTACCCGTGGATGGATTTTTAATATACTCGGTTAATAAGTTTTTCATATTGATGAGGCCAATAATATTATCTTTATCTCCGTTTGTAACAGGATAACGTGTATATTGTTCGATTCCTTCTGTGTTAAATACGTCTTGAATCGTCATGTCTTTATCGACAGTCATCATTTCTGTACGCGGCATCATAATTTCTTTTGCGATGCGATCGTCAAATTCGAAAATTTTATTGACATATTTATATTCGGCTTGGTTAATTTCACCGCTTTTTAGACTGTCCGTTAAAATCATTCGTAATTCCTCTTCAGAATGGGCAACATCTGATTCTGAAATGGCTTTATAGCCAAATAATCCGATAAGAAATCGCGCTGAACCATTCATCCCTTTTATGACTGGATACATCAATTTATAAAACAGAATAAGAGGTTTTGCGAACGATAGCGTTATGTCTTCCGCTTTTTGAATCGCAATCGTTTTGGGAGCTAGTTCACCAACAACGACGTGTAAAAATGTCACGATTGTAAAAGCAATAATAAATGAGAGAATTGTTGCTACACTGGCCGACACTTCAAAATAGGAGAAAAGCGGTTTTAACATCAAGTTAATGGTCGGTTCTCCTAGCATACCGAGTCCAAGTGCCGTTATCGTAATCCCAAGTTGACAAGCAGACAAGTATTCATCTAAATTGCTAATAATTCTTTTTGCATCTATTGCACGTCGGTTTCCTTCTTCGACGAGCTGATTGATTCGTGTCGTTCTAATTTTAACAATTGCAAATTCACTCGCAACAAAAAATGCGGTGAGGGCGATCAAGACAGCAAATGCTGTCAATCGTATGGCAATTTCCAAATAGTTACTTTGTTCCGCACCCAAATGAGGGGAGAAACAAAGTGTACACCTCCTGTAATGGTAAAATAGTTAATTACTTCTATGATAATTTATTTATAAGAAAAAAACAATTATGTGGATTGTTTTTTATTTGGATATGTGAAATGAGGTGAGAGAGGTGGATCTTTGGATACTCATTAAGCAGCGGTATATATTTATATTATTTTTCATAACGATATTATTATCGAGTATTGTTTTACTACTTTACATTTGGAAAAATCGTTCAATCCTTCCAAAAATATTAACCGCGACGATAATCTTGATTTGTTTATTTTTAATAGTAACATTAATCATTTTACTGTTTTTTATCATTTCTTTTGGATACAATACTTAACCATAAAAATATAAACTTTCTTTTGGGAAAAGTATTGACATAGTAAAAAGAGACGTGTATTGTAAAATTATTACGAAACTCGAAATAGAAAGGTAGGTATGGAAGATGATAAATATTATATTATACACCAAGGAACTTAATAGTCTCTCCATGCCTGCGTACTTTCTATTTGATTTTTGAATGAATGGAATGGCATGTTGCCGTTCTTTTTAATAAGCACACGCTTGTTTAAATGGGCGTGTGCTTTTTTGTGTCTGTTGATGTTTGAAAAATCCTAAGATTCGATTAAGAGAGGTATTTTCACGCTCAGCGTGTTAAAGATTTTATGGAAAAGGAGTGCTAAGCATGATTCATATCATTCGGCAAAAAAGACTAGTACTGAAGGTATCGTTGGAAAACGGTTAGCCCCAAAACACAGATGAAAGAAGGTCGATTGATTGATGTTTTCGGTATTACAAAAGTTAAAATGGTTTTTTCAAGAAAATAAAAAACGTTATACTGTAGCTGTTTTGTTATTAATTCTTGCAAATATTTTAGTCGTCGTACCGCCCTGGTTAATCGGAAAAGCAATTGACTCGATTCATTTGCAAACGTTAACCGCGAAGTTACTGGCCATGTTTATTGGTGCCATGCTGCTCATCATGCTTGTAAATTATGTAATTAACTTTGTTTGGCAATACCAACTATTTGGCGGTGCCTACGTTTTGGAAAGGCAATTACGGAGACGATTAATGCGCCATTTTTTAAAAATGACGCCGTCGTTTTATGAGAAAAACAAGACTGGTGATTTAATGGCGCGCTCGACCAATGATTTACGTGCTGTGTCAGAAACTGCTGGTTTTGGCATTATGACATTGGCGGATTCAACGGTTTATTTATTCACATTGGTGGCAACGATGGGTTTTCTCGTTTCTTGGAAATTAACACTTGTCGCCATTTTACCGTTGCCAATTTTGGCGTACATTATGCAAGTGTTAGGAAAGCGCATTCATGAACGATACTTAGTTGCTCAACAAGCATTTGGTGATTTGAATGACCATGTACTTGAAGCCGTAGCAGGTGTCCGCGTCGTGCGGGCTTACGTGCAAGAACGTGCGACTGAACAAAAGTTTGCTGAAATGACAGAAGATGTCTTTCGGAAAAATATGCACGTCGAGAAAATCGATGCCCTTTTTATGCCGATTACAAAAATCTTAACAGGCCTAACGTATGCAATTGGGCTTGGTTATGGTGCATTTCTCGTATCGGATGGACAGATGACGCTCGGCAACCTTGTGACGTTTAATGTTTATTTGTCCATGCTTGTCTGGCCGATGTTTGCGATTGGGGAATTAATTAACGTCATGCAACGCGGTAATGCCTCGCTTGATCGTGTAACAGAAACATTAAATTACGAGGAAGATGTCAAAGATCCTGAGCGTCCTATAGAGGTGAAGCATCCGGAAAATATTGGTTTTAAGGATGTTGCTTTCACTTATCCAACATCAAATACGGTGAACCTGGAGAATATTCATCTTCATTTAAAGCGTGGGGAAACACTTGGGATTGTTGGGAAAACGGGCAGTGGGAAAACGACATTTGTGAAACAATTGCTTCGTGAATATCCTGCCGGTGAAGGAGAAATTGTATTTTCAGATATCTCGCTACAAGCATTAACGAAAGACAAAGTAAGGAATTGGATTGGCTATGTTCCGCAAGACCATGTGTTATTTTCACGTTCTGTAAAGGAGAATATTTTATTTGGCCGTGAAGATGCAACGGATTCGGATATTGATGAGGCGATTCGACTTTCGTATTTTGAGAAGGATTTGGCGATGTTACCTGAAGGGTTGGAAACGCTTGTTGGGGAGAAAGGGGTCGCATTATCTGGGGGGCAAAAACAACGCATTTCGATTGCCAGGGCGCTTGTGAAAAATCCTGAAATTCTAATTCTCGATGATTCACTTTCAGCAGTTGATGCAAAAACAGAAGCAAAAATTATTGAAAATATACAAAATGAACGTGCTGGAAAAACGACGATTATTACGACCCATCGACTTTCAGCAGTTCAACATGCCGAGTGGATTATTGTGTTGGATGATGGGCGGATTGTGGAAGAAGGTACGCATGAACAATTAGTAGCGATGAACGGCTGGTATAAAGAACAATTCGACCGCCAGCAAATTGCGGAGGTGGAATAAATGAGTACAGGCAAACGGTTAGTGCAATATGCATGGCATTATAAAAAGTTTATTATGACTGGAATTCTATTACTTGCCTTTGCGGTCGCGGCTGACTTAATGGGTCCATTAATTGCGAAGAAAATTATTGATGACCATATTGCATTGGCGTCGGATGATGGTCTTGATTTTGGTCCTGTTGTGATGTTGCTCGGCATCTTTATTAGTTTGGCAGTCGTCACAGCGATTTTAAGGTATTTTCAATATTTATTGTTACAAAATGCCGCAAACCGAATTGTTCAAAAAATGCGGAATGATTTATACGAGCATATTCAAAGATTACCGATTCGTTACTTCGATAACTTACCTGCCGGGAAAGTCGTCGCAAGGCTGACAAATGATACTGAAGCGATTCGAAATTTATATGTTACAGTGCTTTCCCAGTTTGCGATTAATGGCATGTATATTACAGGGATTTTTATCGCTTTATTTTATTTAGACCCGAAGATGGGCGCAATTACGCTCTTTATTGTTCCGATTATATACGTATGGATGAAGTTGTATCGAGGATTTGCCTCTAAAGTCAATCATATTATTCGCGGTAAAGTAAGTGATATGAATGCAATGATTAACGAGTCCATTAACGGAATGACGATTATTCAAGCGTTCCGACGTGAAAAACAGATGGAAGAAGAGTTCCGCGAATTGAATGACACGCATTACCATTATCAAAATAAATTATTAAAAGTAATTGCGGCCACGTCCTACAATCTTGTTGATGTCATTCGGTCGATTACGTTTGTGTTTTTTATTTGGTATTTTGGCGGAGCTTCGCTTTCGGCTGAAAGTATCGTTTCAGTCGGGATGCTCTATGCGTTTGTTGATTATTTAACAAGATTATTTAATCCTGTGACGGGGATTGTGAATCAGTTTGAGCAGCTGGAACATTCTCTTGTGGCAGGGGAACGTGTTTTTCGGTTATTAGACCGTGAAGGAGAACCGGTCAGCGATACGAAAATTGCTAGGTACCGCGGAAATGTTCGTTTTGAAGAGGTTTGGTTTGCTTATAAAGATGAGGAATATGTGTTGAAAAACATTTCATTCGAAGCGAAGCAAGGTGAGACGGTTGCGCTTGTCGGTCATACGGGTTCGGGGAAAAGTTCGATTATGAATTTATTGTTTCGATTTTACGATCCTTCTAAAGGAACGATAACAATTGATGGACTGGACATTGAACAAATGTCCAGACAGACAGTTCGCGACCATATGGGCATTGTTTTACAAGATCCATATTTGTTTAGTGGGACGGTCGCCTCGAATATTAGTTTGGGCGATGAGCGAATTACAAGCGAACAAATTCAGGCGGCACTTGATGCGGTTGGTGGAGAGCGCGTGTTACAGCATTTGCCAAAAGGAATTGACGAGGAAGTGGTGGAAAAGGGGAGCACGCTCTCTTCGGGTCAGCGTCAACTTATTTCATTTGCGAGGGCATTGGCATTCGACCCAGCGATTTTAATACTTGATGAGGCCACTTCAAATATCGATACAGAAACGGAAGAAATTATTCAACATGCGATGGACGTGTTAAAAAAAGGACGGACGACATTTATTATTGCGCACCGTTTATCAACAATTAAATCGGCAGACCGGATTATCGTATTGGACAGCGGTGAAATAATTGAACAAGGTACCCATGAGGAATTGCTCGCGCTTGGCGGTCAATACGCGCAAATGTACCAATTGCAATCCGGTGCTTCTGACAAGTTAGCGTAATGATGAAAGGATAGAGAACAGGGGAATTCCCTCTGTCCCCTATCCTTTTGGTATAGGGTTATTTTTGTACAATAAAGATATAGATATGTGTTGTCGGAATCAATTTATCTTGTATTGTAAAACCAGCTTTTAATAGTTCCTGTTCCATTACGGAAAAATGGATTCTCGGTGGTCCATCAGGAGAGTTGTCTTTCTTTTCAATTTCCACGCAGACAAAATGACCGCCGTCTTTTAGAACGCGATGGATTTCCGTTAAAGTTTCGTTGAGTGGTTTAACTTCGTGCAATACCAGGGAGGCAAGTGCAATGTTAACAGCATGGTCCGGTAATGGGATAGGTGAGAAATTCCCTTCAATCGTTTCGATGTTTGTTAGCTTCTCGTCATGTGCTTTTGTTTTAATGATTTCCAACATTTCACAATCAATATCTACCGCATAGACGGTACCATCCACCATTTTCGCTGCTGGAATTGTAAAGTAGCCTGTGCCAGCACCTAAGTCTAAGAAGTTATCGCTTTGTTGGATAGGAATGAGATCAAATAATTGTTTGGGTGGTAAATCCCCTCGTTTTTCAGGGTCTTCTAAAAATGCAATTTTTTGTGCTAAACGGTTCGGATGATTTTTCATATAAGGCTCCTTTTTATGCATTAATTTTACTTTAAAGCGTATTTTTATGCCGATTTTTACATTGATTATCCACCTGATTGGCGATGTCGATAAGAAGCTTTTTATCGAGTTCGTGTTTCATATTTTGTTCAACGTTTAACATGACCTGTTCAATGTGGCAGCCTGCATGATGACTAAAGGAACATGTGAAGAAATTGGCATCTCCTTCAATCGCCAGAATCACATCGAGAAACGAAATTTCGTGCTTCGGTTTAGCTACTTGATAGCCGCCATTCACGCCAGGGGTAGATTCGATTAAACCTGATTTTGCAAGCTTCGTTAAGATTTTTGAGAGATAAGTAGGTGAAAGTCGTTGAATTTCTGCTAACTTTTGAACGCCAATCCTATTTCCTATCGGTAATCGCAGTAAATGGACCATCGTATGAAGCGCATAGTTTGTTGCTTTGGAATACTTCATGATTTGCTCCTTTTCTAATTATAGATATTAAAGAGTTGTTGAGTCTTTAATTAAATGTAGAATAACATGTTCACAAAAATAAAGCCAACCATTCTACTAGAATGATAATTAAGGTGAGGGATTGAATCTATAATTATTTCCACCTACCTATTAAATAACTTCCGTCAAGTCCAGTGAGGATGTTTTTTAACCAAGTTAATTGTTTACAAAAGTATGCTGGGAGCCAAAATTGCACTATCCCATTTAAAAAAATAAACGTTCATTTGGAAATACAAATTCAAAGTAAAACTGTTGACTGGACACTATAAGGTGTCGTATGATTATGACACTAAATGGTGTCCGATTCAAGAGAGGAGGGGTTGGCTTTGAATAGCACTGTCCAAAAGCGTGACGTATATATTGCGATTGCTGATCCTACAAGACGTAAATTAATCCATTTGTTGGCGGAATCGGAAGAGTTGCCTCTATATGAATTAACGCCTCACTTTGAAATTGGCCGAACCGCAGTATCTAAACATTTGGCCATTTTAAGAGAAGCTGATTTAGTAACGAATCGCAAAGTAGGCAGGGAAACAAGGTATCAACTAAATGCAGCGCCCTTACAGGAAGTGAAAGATTGGTTATCGTTTTATGAAAAGTTTTGGAATGAAAGGGCAGCAATACTTAAGAACATATTGGAGGAATAAATAATGGCAGAATTAAATTTAGATTTTCAATTTAAGAGTCCCATTCATAAAGTATGGGGAGCATTAACAAATTCGGAGACACTTGCTCAATGGGTAATGGAGAATAATTTTAAACCAATTGTCGGCTACAAATGTCAATTTCGAAATGAAGCAATTGGCTTAGTTGTAGATAGTGAAGTATTAGTCGTGGACGAGCCTAATAAGTTATCTTACACATGGGTGGGCGGTCCAATCGACACGATTGTTACTTGGACTTTAAGAGAAGAAGGAGAAACAACACACTTACATCTTCAACACTCGGGATTCGAGAAAGAAAATCAAGCATTCAATGGTGCAAAATATGGTTGGGCAAGTATGGCAGAACAATTAAGAAAAGTGTTACAGGAAGATTAAGGGAGAAAATGAAATGAGTTTTTTAAAAGATATATTCTCGATATTTAAGAAAAGTGATCTTGCATTGATTACAAAATATAAAGAAGCGGATGATATTTATACTTTTTTATTCAAGAAGGATAACGATTTAAACTGGAAAGCAGGCCAGCATGGTTTATTTACCATCACGCATAGAAAGATAAAGAACGGTATTCGGCCATTCACTGTAGCTTCTTCGCCAAATGAGGATGTCATTAGGATAACAACGAAAATTAATGATCATCCAAGTGAATTTAAGAAAGCGTTATTAGAATTAGAGGAAGGCATGACAATTAAAATGAGTGGTCCTGTGGGATCATTTTATTTGAAAGATAAGAATCCATCGCTCTTAATTGCAGGCGGTATTGGCATTACGCCATTTCGGGCAATGGTTAAGCAAATAGAAGAAGAGAGAAATGATTCAAATCGCCAACTAAAGTTACTCTATTTAGATAGTGAAAATGTGCATATCTATAAAGAGGAACTAGATGAAGTCGTTCATAATAACGCTATGGAAATCACTTACCTAACATCGAGGGATGAATTGTATAAAGAAATAGATCAATTCGTTTCGTTATATGCAGATGGTGGAAAATACTTTGTAGCCGGTTCAAAGGCGATGGTTGATTCCATTAGCAGACATTTGAAAGAGAATGCTATTTCAAGACGAAATATTAAGAAGGATTCTTTTATGGGCTATTGAATGATTGGACACACGTAAAATCGAACCAACTGCTCTTCTTGCGGTTTTTGGCCGAGTGTTAGCGCACTCGGTTTTTTATTTGCGTGTTATTATAATTTCCCGTTCATTTTGCATGATTGCTGAAACAGAATACGAATAACCTTACTGTCCCCTCTCTTTTAAAAAAATGCTCATTGAAAAACTATTCTGTAAAGCGTATATTTAGAGTACCGAAGTAATTTCAGAGAGAAGTTGGGGATGTATGCGAAATTGGTTGGTCGACTGGAAGCAGAAAGTGAATTCATTCAATCCAAACGTCAAATTATTTATGTTAGCAAATGTACTCATTCAAACGGGGATGGGTGTTTTTATTGTCATGTATAATTTGTATATTAAAGAGCTTGGGATGCCGGAAACGATTAATGGGAAAGTAATCTCCATGACGGCACTTGCCACAGCAATTATGTTAATTCCAGCCGGTTTTTTGAGTGATAAATTTGGTCGTAAGTGGCTGATTGTCGGTGGTGCAGTATTTGGGGGAATGACACTATTTTATAGAAGCCTGGTGATTGCTGAAACACCAATGGTTTATGCAGCTTTTTTGACAGGGCTTTTTATGGCGTTTGTGCAGGTTTCGGTAGTGACCCCTAAAAGTTAGAGTTTTTATTATGCAGCTGTTTGGCTGGTTTGAGTTCGGTATTGTATTGGACTTAAACCGGCCAATTTTACTTTTATTCGTTCGTTATTGTAGTAATCAATATACTGTTCTATTTTTTGTTTAAGCTTATGATAAGACAATAATTCTTCACCGTAATAAATTTCTTGCTTTAAAATCCCGAAGAAATTTTCCATTACAGCGTTATCAGCACAGGTTGCTTTTCTAGACATACTTTGGAAGACTTTATTTTTCTTTAATGTCTTAATCCATTTTTGATGTTGATAATGCCAACCTTGATCGGAATGTATTGTTGTTCGATATTCAGCTTCAGTTTTAATGACTCTTACTGCTTCTTTTAATGGTTCCAGTACTAAATCCAATGTAGGTCTCTTGGAGATTCCGAAAGAAATAATTTCTCCGTTATATAAATCTAAAATAGGGTTTAGATACAGTTTTTCGTCGTCTAGACACTTAAATTCAGTGACATCGGTTACTAATTTTTGCAGGCGGATTGACGTGTTAAATCTACGGTTCAAGCGATTTTTGGCTACTTTCCCAACAGTACCTTTGTATGAATTGTATCGTGACTTACGAGTGAATTTCACACATTTTAACCCTAAATCGCCCATGATTCGTTGAACTTTTTTATGATTAATCAAATATCCTTGATTTCTTAATGCTAAATGAATGCGACGATATCCATATTTGCCTTCATGTTTTTGGAAAAGATCAAGAATAACCTCTTTCAATTCTTCGTCTGGGTCTGCTTGCTTCAATTGTTGGATTTGATAGTGATAGGTTGCCTCTGGAATACCGACTACCAATAATACATCTTTTAATTTGAACCCTTCTTCTTTGAGTTCGAATGCCATTGCTGCTTGTGCTTTTCTAGGAAGGCATTCGGATTCTCCTGAAAAGCGTCTAACTTTTTTAAGTATGCAATTTCTAAGCGAAGAAGTTCATTTTCACGTTCTAGTTGTTCTTCACGAGACATTTTCTCCTCTGTTTTCACTGGTTTCGCTTTTTTATCTTTAGACATAGTAGGACACCCTTTCGATTTAGGTTTAAGCCCTTCTACACCTTCTTTTAGAAAAGTTCTTTTCCAGTTCGCAATCAAAGATGGATTATTCATGTTAAATTCAATTGCTGTATCTTGGTATGAAGCGCCTGTTCGTTTTATAAAGTGTAATACATCCAACTTAAATTGAACAGAGTAAACCTTCTTAGAACGTTTTCTACGTAATCCATCTTCACCAAATGCTTTATATGCTTGAACCCAACTTTCAATTGGCGATTTACTTGGAATACCATATTTTCGCGCCAGTAATCTATATCCTAAAGTACCTTCAAGATATTCTCTCACCACTTTAAATTTAAACTCTAAACTATATTTAGCCATATAAAAACACCCCAAAAGTTAGTTTTTTAACTCTAACTTTTGGGGTGCAGCACCTTCAGGGGTTCCTTTTTTAGCTGAAAACTCAACTGCGAAAGAACGGGTTCACATGTTTAGTATGCATTTTGCTTTAATGACAATTGCCAATGTCATTGGGAGTTTGCTTGGTGGTGTCATTGCTGATGTGCTTCAAGTCGTGTTTGTTATGCCAGCAGAAGTGGCAATTCGTTGGTCGTTATTAACAGGCGCGGTTGTATTCACAATCGGTTTGTTACCGTTGTTTAAGTTACGAACGACGGTTCCACAAATCGAACCAAATCATCGGGAATCCTATAAACCATCATCGGATAGTCCAAATGATAACTTGAAACGAAATCTAATTCTAATTTTTCATTTTTCATTTGCAAGTTTATTAATCGGTTTCGGTTCGGGGCTCGTCATCCCTTATTTAAATTTATATTTTGCTAATCGCTTTGATTCGTCAAATGCATTTATTGGGCTCATTTTATCACTAGGTTCCGCAATGACAGCCGTGGCCATGCTAATTGGTCCGTTGTTAGTGAAGCGAATCGGAAAAGTGCGTGCACTCATTGTGTTTCAATTTTTATCGATTCCTTTTTTAATGTTAACTGCGTATACGACTTCACTTACGCTTGCGTCCATTGGCTTCTTAATTCGCCAAGCGTTAATGAATGCCGGTAACCCGATTCAAAGTGCAGTCGCCATGGAAGTTGTGGCGGATAAATATAAAGGACTTGCCAACTCAGTAAACCAAACAGTTTTCCAACTAGGATGGGCTACCATGGGTCCCGTTGCGGCGGGACTTGTGATGACTTTTGGTTCGTATTGGGGATACGCTTATACGTTTTCGATTACCGCGTGTTTATATGTATGTTCATCAACGTATTATTACTTTGTTTTCGGCAAGCGGAAGTTGGCGGAAGAATAAAAGCAGACGAGGGGAATCGTCTGCTTTATTTGTTTTGCGGCTGTGTTTCTTTCCACGCATTTTGTTCGTTTGGTATTCGATTTCTGTCGGTTAACGTGTTTTCAGTTACTTGTTCTTGTTTTTCTAGTTCTTTTTTATTTAGAAACTTATCAGTTGGCGATTTTTTGTTTGTCATGGCAAACCCTCCTCTTAAATGAAGAGGATGCCCATATTTAGTTGATTCAATCGTTTATTATAGAGCTTACTTTCGTTTTCCTAAATAGAGAAAGAGTACGATGATAACCAGGATAATACCCGCAATCATTAAAAAATGAGAATCAAAAATAAAAAAGTAGGAATCCTTCGTTTCATATGTACTCATGAAAATCATCTCCTATTGAAGTTCATTTTTTAGTGAACCCCTCGCGCTCATTCATACACATGAAATGTCATTAATTCATGAATCATCTTTTGGACATTATCCTCTTCAGGTGGTGTCTCGCCTATCCAGTTAATTTGCCCGTCTGGTAAATATTCACCTGCGTATCTACTGTTTTTAAAGAAAAATGAAAATGTCCAACCAGGTAATTGCGTATTTTCAAACATAGATTTGTATTGAAAATGTTGTAGCATATTTTATTTCCCCTTTCATATGGTGTAGGTCTTTCGCATAACTTTAGAATAAAGACATGCGAGAGGGTGCTCAATTGTTTATAAATCAATTAAAACAGTCCATAGAGGACGAATTCAAAGCGTTTCATTACTATAAATCGATGTACAAATTAACTGATGATCCACTTTGGAAGGCTTTTATTGAACATGTCTATGAAGATGAAAAAAGTCATTACGAAATGTTTCAACAACTCCATTATATGCTGACGGGGTCATTTGTTCAAAATCCGAAGAAACGTTTACCTTGTTATGTATTAAAAGACGGTGCAAAACAAGCACTTCTTGATAAACTAGACAGTATTGAAACGTACAAGATTATGTTGTTGACCGTTCCGATTCAACAAGCGTATAACCCAGTATTCATTGCCATGCATGATGAAATGGAACATGCAACTCGCTTTTCGACAATGTATAACGCATTGTAATGTGCACCAAGTTTTTCCGTTCGACACTGTTCTGTTATAATTGGAACGAAACGACACGGAAAAAGGTGAAGCGATTGAACTTTTTATGGACATTGTTATTTATGGCATTTATTGGTGCACTTATTGGCGGTTTTACGAACCATTTGGCCATTAAAATGCTGTTCCGGCCACATGAAGCGAAATATATCGGTTCGTGGCGTATTCCTTTTACACCAGGGTTAATTCCGAAACGGCGGGATGAACTTGCGAGACAATTAGGGAAAACAGTTACGAACTATTTATTAACGCCTGAAACATTTAAGAAAAAATTATTTACACCTGATATGGAAAAGAAGACGGAGAATTTCCTTCAAGAGAAATTAGAAACGTATATTTTTGAATCTGACCGAACAATCCAAGATTGGTTCGAACTCGCAGGTGCTACGAATATCGCGGATAAAGCTGAGCAGAAAGCATTGTCGGTACTAAATGAACAGCTTGAAGCTGTTCGTACAAGGTTAACGACGGGTACTGTTGAAGAAGTGCTTCCGGAGGCGTGGCTTTTAGAAGCGGAGAAGAAAATCCCACAAGTGACAACGTATATTTTGCAGCAAGCCGATGGGTATTTTCAATCTTCTGAAGGAAGGGCGATGTTGCAAAAGCTAATCGATGATTTCCTTGCATCGAAAGGGACACTCGGAAGTATGGTGAATATGTTTTTCGGTGAGTCCGATAAATTGGTCAGCAAAGTGCAGAGAGAAGCGTTGAAGTTTATTGCGGCGCCAGGCACGTTCACGATGCTGAATACGATAATTGTAAATGAGTGGGCAAAACTGCAGAAACGTCCTATTGAAGAACTACTAACGGATTTTGATTGGGAAGGCTTGTTTAATTCCGTAACAGAGTATGCGAGAAGAGAAATGGCATTGAAAGCACGATTGCAACAACCATTATCCGCATATTGGCCAAACGGGGCGAACTGGACAGCTGTCAATTTGACGCCAACATTAACAAGGTTTGCGTTTGACCAAGCGGAATTACAATTGGAAAAGTCTTTACGTAAGTTAAAAATAGATGATATGGTTAGAGAACAGGTCGATTCATTCCCAGTAGAAGTACTAGAAGATTTAGTACTCGGCATTTCAAGAAGAGAGTTTAAAATGATTACCGTACTTGGTGCAGTGCTCGGGGGAGCGATTGGAATCGTACAAGGCCTAATCGTTTTTGTAACGAACTTATCTTAGGAGGAACTACAAAATGACAGTAAATATTTACGACGATTTAAACCGACTAGAAGCGACATTTAGAAAAACTGCTGAATTTGCTGAAGTAAAAGAAGCAGTAGACGTTGTAGCGGCTGATGAAGAAGCGCTAGCAATGTTTAAAAACTTCCGTGAAGTTCAAATGAAAATGCAAGAAAAACAAATGCAAGGTGAAGAAATTAGCGGCGATGAGTTAGAGCACGCACAAAAAGTTGCGCAACTTGCACAAGGCAATGAAAAAATTATGAACATGCTTCAAGCAGAAATGAAACTAAGCGGACTTCTTGAAGAAGTAAACCGTGTACTTATGAAACCTGTTCAAGAGTTTTATGAGAAGCTATAATAGTTAACTAAAACCGGCACTTGCCGGTTTTTTATTGTTTTTTTGTAGAGGGTATTTGTATAATGTTTGAGACTACAACGTTGAAGGTTGGTAAATATGCAAAAAATAAAAGTAAATGCTACATTTGCGGAAGATTGGATTCGGATGTTTGCGCATCTGGCGAATTTATTCTTCGAGCAATGTGAAATCATAACAGAAGAAAATCCCGAGGCGATGAATGTTCATTTTACAATTGATCATCAGCCGAATGGAGAAATTGTTGGACAGGCAAAACTCATTGCGAATGGATCAGAATTTGTCGCAACGTTTTCAGAACTAGCAGTTGAAGGAAAACAAAGGTTAATCAATCGTCAACTTAAGCGAGTTCATTCACATGTCTTTTTGGAGGTATTAGAACAGGCAACTGAGATGACGCAGTCTTGGGGGATATTGACGGGCATTCGTCCGATGAAGCTTTATCATAAATATCGTCAAGAAGGATTTAGCTCAGAAGAAGCGATTAAAAATATCATGACGAATTACCGTGTGTCTCGCGAAAAAAGTGAGTTGCTCGCTGAAATTGCTTCGATTCAAAAGAAAGCAGTTCCCGACTTATATGAGTTGAAAAATGAAGTGAGTATTTATATCGGCATTCCATTTTGTCCGACGAAATGTGCGTATTGCACGTTTCCCGCGTATGCCATCCGACGGACAAATGGGCGTGTGGATTCGTTTTTAGATGGCTTGCATGAAGAGATTCGTGAAATGGGGAAATGGTTGACGGAAAAGGATATGACCATTACGACGATTTATTTTGGGGGTGGCACACCAACTTCCATTGAAGCTGACGAAATGGATGCCTTATACAAAACGATGTATGATTCATTCCCAAATATGGATAAAGTGCGGGAAATCACTGTGGAAGCAGGTCGTCCAGATACAATCACGCCTGAGAAAATTGAGGTGTTGAAGAAGTGGGGGATTGACCGAATTAGTGTCAATCCACAATCCTATACAGACGAAACGCTGAAAGCAATTGGGCGTCATCATACGGTTCAAGAGACAATTGATAAGTTTTGGTTGTCTAGAAATATGGGTATGAAAAACATTAATATGGATTTAATTATTGGGTTGCCAAATGAAGGCATGGAAGAATTTGAACATTCCTTGCAAGAAACGGCGAAAATGCAGCCTGAGTCGCTTACAATTCATACGTTGTCATTTAAGCGGGCATCTGCAATGTCACAAAATAGAGAGCGATATAAAGTTGCGGACCGCAAAACGGTGGAACGAATGATGAAGCGCGGTGAGAAATGGACTGCTGAAAACGGCTACCATCCTTATTACTTATATCGTCAAAAAAATATCTTAGGTAACTTGGAAAATGTGGGATACTCAAAACCAGGTGAGGAAAGTATATACAATATCGTCATTATGGAAGAAGTGCAGACGATTATTGGAGTTGGTTGTGGAGCCTCGAGTAAATTTATTCACCCGGAAACAGGGAAGATTACACAGTTTTATAATCCGAAAGATCCAGCAGCGTATATTATGACTTACGAAGAATCGATAGAGAAGAAATTAGCACACTTAGATGCGATTTTCCCGACTGTGGAAAAACCAGTGTGAGGAGAATGAAACTCTTTTATGTGGAAAAAAATGATACTCCGCATGAAAGAGTTTTTTATTTTAGGAACAAAAAATAAAGGAGTTTAGTTAAGTAAGTCGAATAGTATTAAGTGAATCACTATTCATTTATTTGAAAGAGGTGGGGGAATTGTCATATCAGACAATAAAATTAAAAAAAGAAGGGCGTTTAGCGCAGTTAACGCTTAATCGTCCGGATGCGATGAATGCGATGGATGAGGTAATGATGAAGGAGTTAGCAGATGCTTTTGAAGCACTACAGCAAGACCATTCTGTACAAGTATTGCTTATCCATGGGGAAGGACGGGCATTTTCTGCAGGCGGGGATATTAAGAAAATGGTAGATTCGACGCGGCCGATGGAAATAGATAAAGTGATGCTAGACGTATCTCGCTTAGCGCTAGCATTATATCGTTTGCCGCAAATTACAATTGCAACTGTCCATGGTGCGGCGGCAGGATTAGGGTTTAGCTTAGTGTTAGGATGCGACTATATTATCGCAGAGGAAGAAAGTAAGTTAGCGATGAACTTTATCGGAATCGGCTTAGTGCCTGATGGGGCAGGACACTTTTTCTTAAAGGAACGTGTGGGCGTTCCAGAAGCGAAGAAAATCATTTGGTCCGGGAAAGTGATGCCAGGGAAAGAAGCGCTAGAAGTCGGCTTAGCTGATGAAGTTGTCAGTGAAGGGCAGGCATTAAAAGCTGGTAAACTTTATGCAGAAAAGTTATTAGCATCGCCAATTGCAGCAATGATTGCAACGAAGAAAATATTGCACGACGGTAAAATCGCAGATCTCGAAAATATTCTTAAGTTGGAAAGTGAATCACAAATTGCGATGCGGAAAACAACTGATCATATAGAAGGAATTAGAGCTTTCGTTGAAAAAAGAAAGCCTGTGTTTGTAGGGGAGTAATAAAAACACCGAACACCATCTAACTAGGAGGTGTTCGGTGTTTTTGTATCAATCAAAAATACCGAGTATGTACCCGAGTGACTGTCGAGTATATACCTGGTATTTTTTTATTTTTTCATATGTTTTCGCCAATCAAAATCGCCGCTTTCAATCGACTTAAGAAGAAGCTCGGCGGTTGCGCTATTTGTTGCGAGTGGAATTCGGTAAACATCGCAAAGTCGCAGCAAAGCACTTACGTCTGGTTCGTGGGGTTGAGCTGTGAGCGGATCGCGGAAGAAAATAATTAAATCGATGTCATCCGTTGCAATCATCGCCCCGATTTGTTGGTCGCCCCCTAAAGGCCCTGACATTAACCGTTCAATATTTAAGTTCGTCTCGGCCATAATTCTTTTACCCGTTGTGCCCGTCGAATATAGCTCCTGCTTCTGAAAAAAATGTTCGTATGCAATGGTAAAGTTGACCATCTCATTCTTCTTTTCGTCATGGGCGATTAAAGCAATTTTCATAACAACACCTCTTCTAATCATCAGTTTACATGTATCAAAATCACACGACGCAATTTTTAAAAAATCTCTCGAAAATTGTGTCGGTACCAAAAACATTAGCTATGAAATAGGATCAGTTTCCCGGTTGGAGATGCGAGACGATGCGTAGATTCGAGTAGGTTTTTTTCCTCAAGAATCGCATGTCCTTTTACTTTTGCTTCTTCATCATTGGCAGCTTCAACAGATTCATCCATAACGACAGTTCCATTTGATTCGTATGCTGTTAGTTTGTACACTTTCATGATTTTCTCTCCCCCATTCATTGACTGCTTTTAGTATACTATGAAATATTTTAAAATGGAACTTGAAAAATCGGCTTGACGCGCATCGAATGTAAAGTAGATACTACCAGTAGTATGCATGACTTAAGCACAAATCAAATTTCGGTTAGTTTTATTTTCGCCCGAACGTAGCTGATGTAATTCATCTCTTCTATAATTTTAGCGGCTTTGAGCGTACTAAACATTAATTCAGCAATAAAATTGAAACTTCTATCATAGAAATTCGTATATGATTAGTATGGATGAAAGGGAGGAAATTTGTCATGAGTTTGCAACTAGAGAACGTAACGAAACGTTTTGGTAATTTTACAGCCGTTGATAATTTAACATTATCGGTTGAACAAGGAACGATGTATGGATTTTTAGGCGCGAATGGAGCTGGAAAAACGACAACGTTTCGAATGATTTTAGGCTTATTAAATGCAAATGAAGGAAGAATTACGTGGAATGATTCAGCCATTTCCTATGCGACTAGCCCGGAAATTGGCTATTTGCCGGAAGAAAGAGGCCTTTATCCAAAAATGAAAGTTGAAGATCAGTTGATTTTCCTAGGGCAATTAAGAGGCATGAAAAAAGCAGATGCGAAAGCTGCATTGAAACAATGGTTGGAGAGAATGGAAATCCCTCATTATGCGAATAAAAAGGTAGAAGAACTATCCAAAGGAAATCAACAAAAAATTCAAGTCATCGCCTCGCTTATACATCAGCCACGATTGCTCATATTAGACGAACCGTTTTCAGGATTAGACCCTGTTAACGTTGAGATGCTGAAAAATGCAATTCTCGAATTTAGAAACAACGGTGCGACAATCATTTTTTCAAGTCACCGCATGGATCACGTTGAAGAGTTATGTGAACAGTTAAGCATTATTCATCATGGAAAACAAGTTGTGAATGGTTCATTACGAGAAGTAAAGCGATCATTCGGCAAGCAAAATGTTCGAATCCACTCGGAATATGACTTATCTTCACTTGCCAATATTGTAGGGGTTACTTCAATACAAAAGTCAATTGAAGGTGCTGTCTTTCAAGTCGAAACAGAACAAGTAGCTCATTCGCTTTTGGAAGCTGCATTACAATTCGGTGCAGTTCGTCATTTTGCCATTGAAGAACCATCCTTGCAAGATATTTTTATTGAAAAGGTGGGGAACGTACATGCGTGAATTTATGCTGATTTTCAAGCAGGCATTCGTCACGAAGGGAAAAACGAAGTCGTTTATAATTACGACTGCGATTATGATTGCCGGTATTTTTTTATTAGCCAACATGACTTCGATTATTGATACAGTTAAAAAGATTGGTGGCGAGAGTTCTGAAGAGATTTTATATGTCTTTGATGAAAGTGGCCAAGTATTTGAAAGTTTAGAAGCACAATTTATGCTTAATGAGTCAGAAGTTACGTTGAATTTAAGTACAAAAGATAGAGAGGCCTTAATCGAGGAAGTGAGAAACGATGAAATTGACTCGTTAGTTGTGATTGATTTAACAGCCGACAATACAATCGAATCCACTTATTACACAATGAGTTCAATGGAATTTATGCTTCCCATGATGATTGAAGATGCGCTTCAATCCATCCAAACGGAAATGAAAGCAGCAGAACTTTCCTTGACAGGGGAGCAAGTGCAAACATTATTTACACCGGTTCAATTTGAAACACATTCCCTCTCGCCTTCTGCAAAGTCTGAAGAAGAGTTAAATCAAGCGCGCGGGCTTGTTTATGTATTGATGTTCTTAATCTACTTTGCGGTCATTTTTTATTCTAATATGATTGCAATGGAAGTGGCCACAGAAAAATCTTCACGTGTGATGGAAATATTAATTTCGAGTGTGTCACCAGTTAAACATTTATTTGCCAAAGTACTGGGCATTGGTACACTTGGTTTATTACAAATGGCACTGCTCGGAGCTTCGGCTTTTATCGCATTGAAAACTACTTCAGCAGATATGGTTGACGGCTTATTCATGTTTTTTGGCTTTTCGAACTTGGATGTCGGGACAATTATTTATGCGATCGTCTTCTTTTTGCTTGGGTATTTCTTATATGCAACGCTTGCAGCACTTTTAGGTTCGCTCGTCAGTCGTACAGAAGATGTAAACCAAATGATTATGCCGATGACATTTCTGATCATTATAGCGTTTATGCTTGCAGCGGCGGGAATTGGCAACCCTGAGTTGGCGTACTTGAAGTATACATCGTATATCCCTTTCTTCGCACCACTCGTCATGTTTTTACGGGTTGGGATGCTTGACTTGCCGATGTGGGAGCCAATATTATCGATTGCGATTATGCTCATTACCATTTTTATCTTTGGCTGGTTTGGTGCGCGCGTGTACAAAGGCGGCGTCTTGATGTATGGCCCATCACGCTCGTTGAAAGATGTTAAAAAAGCGATTCAGCTTGGGAAAGAATAACCCGTTCGGAAAATTTTAGGATGATAATGAATCAAATATGAATCCACCTAGAAGAACAAGCCTTGTTGCTTTGCCTGAAGGTGGATTTTTTATATCAAGTATTGTAATTCTCAGCCCGCGCCTCGTGAAATCCTCTCCCAGATCCTCGAACTCCGTCCTCACCACGAACTCCGCTGCCTCTTTTGCGAATTCCTCCCTCCGCCAAACAAACACAACAGTTATAGAAGGCGTTTCACGAAACGAACCATCTATGATAAAATAAGAACAAATATTCGTTGTGCGAGGGGGAGGGATTCTTTTGTCGAAGATTCGTTTTTTACATACAGCTGATTTACATCTTGACACGCCATTTAAAGGAATGACCGGTTTACCAATAGAACGGTTCGACCAACTAAGGAATAGTACGTTTGAGGCCTTTTCCAATTTAATAAAGCATGCGATCAAAACGAAACCAGATTTTGTGCTCATTGTTGGTGATATTTATGACGGGGAAGACAGGAGTCTACGCGCTCAATTAAAGTTCCAAACAGGAATGAAAAAGTTGGATGCTGCCGATATTCCTGTATTGATTTCTTACGGAAATCATGACCATTTGAAAGGGAATTGGACAAGGTTTGATTTACCGAAAAACGTTCATGTTTTTGATGAGAAAGTAGGAACACGAACGTTAAAGATTCGGGGAGAAACGGTGAATATTTACGGTTTTAGTTACGGTGAACGTCATATTCGGGAAGCGATGGTTGAACAGTATCCGGTTGCACCATCGGAAGGCATTCATATCGGTTTATTACATGGGAGTCTAGTGGGCGATGAATCCCATGCAGTCTATGCACCTTTTACAAAAGAAGCATTGCTGTCAAAGCGCTATGATTACTGGGCACTTGGCCATATTCACAAACGACAACAGCTTCATCAAGAACCTCCAATTGTGTATCCAGGTAATTTACAAGGACGACATCGAAATGAACGGGGCATGAAAGGATTTTACGAAGTGATGCTTTCAAAAGAAGATGCACAACTCGAATTTGTTCCTGCCTCCACTATTGTATTTGAGCAACTACCGATTTCTTGTGCGGGTGTTAAACATGCAGGGCAATGGTTTGAGGTTTGTACAACAGCATTAGACGCCTTCCAAGCAAAACAAGGTGCAGCCATTATAGAACTTCAAATGATAGATATTGATGAAGATGCGGCGGAATTATTTAAACAATCTACTGATGAAGAATGGTTAATGACATTACGTGAATTTTTGCAAGAGCTAGAGCCTTTTGTTTGGATTAGCCGTATAAGTTACGAGCGAACATTTATAAATCATGATGTCACTGAGACGCTCATGAACCCAATTATATCAACAATGGAAAGTTGGACATCGGAACAATGGCAAGACGTATTACAAGACGTTTATCAACATGCACGAAGCCTCAAATACTTGGAACGATTAACGGAAGATGACTTCATTGACATTCAAGCTGAAGCAGAAAAACAACTGATTGCCGAACTGTCAGAAAGGAAGTGAGATAGCTCTTGAAAATTGATAAGTTAGTCATTTATGGTTTTGGGAAACATGAAAACGTGACGATTGAACTTGGCCCGACGATGAACGTACTTTATGGACATAACGAGGCAGGAAAAACGACGATTCAGCAATTCATTTTACATATTTTATTTGGCTTTCCTGCTCGAAATAGTCCGCTTTTACGCTATGAGCCGAAGTCGGGTGGAAGATACGGTGGGCAAGTTCATCTTGATGACAAATTATATGGAAAGTGTATTGTAGAACGAATTCGTGGAAAATCAGCTGGAGATGTAACCGTGTATTTTGAAAACGGAGAGAAAGGTGAGCAGGAAGCGTTAAATAAACTGCTTAGGCAATATGATCGTGCTTCGTTTGAGTCTATTTTTGCTTTTTCGCTTTTACAACTTCAAGGTTTTGAGAAAATGGATGAACACGAATTGAGTCGTACGCTCCTCGCTTCGGGGACTACGGGTGTTGACGATTTATTGAAAGTTGAAGCAAAGATGGAAAGAGAAATGGATTTACTATTTAAGAAAAATGGTAGAAATCCAGCGATTAATGCGAAGTTAAGCGAACTTCGGACATTGGAAACTCAGCTCCAAGAAGAACAAAAAAAGCTTGAAAATTATGCGCCAGCCATTCGTCGAATTAAAGAAATTGATGAACAATTGATGGTGTTACGAGAACAGAAAAAGGAGTATAATGACCAAGTTGGGGAGTTAACAGTAAAGCGGCAAGTTTTACCGCTTTATTTAAAAAAGCGAACCCTTGAACATCAATATAAGTCTGTGAAAGACCTTCGTTTTCCAACGGACGGAATGGAACGCTATGAGTCATTTGTGAATAAACTTGCGGATGCAGAAGCGTCATACATCAGTATTGAACGGGAAATTGAAAAGATAGAAGAAGTATTATCGGAAAAAGTGGAAGAAGAAAAGTTTGCCAATTTGGAGCGATTGGTCGCAATGGAGTCCGAATGGCATCGTTGGCTTTCCGCGTTATCTGCTTTGAAAAGTGATTACGAACAGGTGAAGAAACGGAAAGAACGATTGCTATCGCGGCTTGGTATTCAAACAGATGGGGAAGTAATGGGGCTTTTACAAGCAGACGTTTCCATTCGAAAAGAAGAGGAAATGTATGAGTTGCTAGAAAACATGAAAACGTATCATCAGGAACTTGGAAATGTAGAAGCCGAACTTCAAAAGTTGCGAGAAGAAATTGAAGGCATGAAGGAAAGAGTGCAGTTATTAACACCTCCTTCAGAAGAGGATGTTAGAAAAGCGGAAGCGTGGCCGAAAATTCGTCAACGGGTGGCCGAGGCAAAAGCTTATGTCACATTAAATGAACAGCAACAAAATTCCTCCAAAAATTTTGGGATAGCAATTCTTGCCTTTACGCTTTTATTAGCAGGGTACGGCATGTTTTCGGAGCAGTATGGAATTTTATTCATAAGTGTCCTTATTTCAGGTATTGCCTTTTTTTTAATGAAAAGACAAACAAAAGATCCTCAATTAGAAGAAATGCAAGTGATTATCTCGACTTATGAAGGACAAGAGAATGAAATCGAATCGATTCTTTCGCACGTTGAAACATATGAAAAACATAAGCACCAACTGGAAGAGAATTTGGCCAATGCTGAACAGGATGCGTATCATTTAGAAGTAACTTATCGCGAGCTAGAGGAGAAGAGCATTCAAACCGAGGCGTTATTACAGTCTTTTTTGGCCGAGTATGGCATTGATGGATTGCCGTCAGCCAGCATTATACCTGAACTTTTCCGCATGATTCGTGACACGCAAGAAGCGATTCGCCAAATGGAAAATATTGATATCGAACAACAACGTTTAGCGGAACAAATTCAACATCGACTTATAGAAAGTGAGCGTGTTTTGCAACAATCTATCCCGCAAGAAGCATTATATGAATTTATTCGAAAAGCGTATCATGAGTTGACACAAGGGATAAAACGCCAGCAGGTACAAGTGAAGAGAAAAGAACAATTAGAAAAAGAGTTACAGGAAGTAAAAGCACTTGTCAGTTTGCTCAATACGCATAAACAAACATTATTTGAGGATGCTCAAGTTGAAACGGAAGAAGCGTTTTACCATGCAAACAAGATGCAACGTGATAAAGAAGCACTTCAAGAACAACTTGTGAATATTGAACTGCAATTAGCTGTCAATGGCGAGGTAGAAATTGACCCTGCTTGCATGGATGCAGATATAGAAAAAGCATTGATTCAAACGAAAAAGTCGATCGAGGAAATCGAACAACAGTACAATGAGTTAATCGATGAAAAAGCGACCCTTGTCAATCAAACAAATGAATTGCTGACGGATGACACTTATGGAAACCTTCAACAACAATTTGAAGTAGAACGTGCACAATTTATGGAGCTTGCAAGGAAGTGGGCCTCCCAAAAAGCCCTTGCTGCAGCAATCCAGCAAATGATGAACGACTTAAAAGAGAAGAAATTCCCATATGTATTAAAAGAAGCAGAACAGCTATTTAAAAAATTAACAGGCGGACAGTATGAGTCGATGGTCATTACAGAACAAGGTTATTTTGAAGTTGTATCTAAAGCGGGTATGCATTTTCCAATTGTTGAGCTAAGCCAAGCGACGAAAGAACAGGCGTATATCTCACTACGATTAGCACTTGCCGCATCCATTTTTGAGACCGCACCTTTTCCAATTATTATGGACGATCCATTTGTTCACTTTGATGAATGTCGACTTTCGCATATAATTAAAGTACTGGACCAATTAAAAGAACATCAATTCATTTATTTTACTTGCCACGAAGAGATGAAGAATCATTGGCAAGAAGCAACAGCTATTAATGTTTCCGCGATTGGAAGCAAACAGGGGGCGAATATGTGATGAAAAAATTACTGGACTATCAAGTAGGAGAATCAGTCGATTTATATTTAATGATTAAACAAGCGACAAAAGGCATTACGACAAAAGGCAGTCCTTTTATGACGGTCATTTTACAAGATAAGAGTGGAGATTTAGAGGCGAAGTTATGGGATACGACAGATGCCCATGTAGAAATGTATTGCGCGGGAACGATTGTGAGAGTTGGTGGAGATATTCACGAATATCGCGGAAAAAATCAACTGCGTATTAAAGCCATTCGTCCGGCTAAAGAAGAAGAAGGTGTGACGATTGCTGACTTAATTCCATCCTCTGAAAAAAGTAAAGAAGTATTATTTGAAGAACTAATGGCATTCTTTTTTGAAATGAAAAATCCACAAATACAACGAATTACAAGGCATTTATTGAAAAAACATGAAGCAGCATTCAAAACGTATCCTGCTGCTACAAGAAATCATCATGACTATGTGTCTGGCTTAATCGATCACGTCGTTTCGATGTTGAACTTAGGAAAGGCAATTGCTGAACTATATCCTTCCTTAAATAAAGATTTATTGTACGCAGGCATTATTTTACATGATGTTGGGAAGGTCATTGAATTGTCCGGTCCAATTGGTACGCAGTATACGGTAGAAGGAAATTTACTGGGACACATCACAATTATGGTCAATGAAATCGAGAAAGCAGCAGAAGAATTGGGCATCGAAGGCGAAGAAGTGATGTTGCTACAACATATGGTGTTATCGCATCATGGTAAAGAAGAGTGGGGAAGCCCGAAACGTCCAATGTTAAAAGAGGCGGAAATGCTTCATTACATCGACAATATCGATGCAAAAATGAATATGCTAGACCGTGCACTTGGTCAAGCTAAGCCGGGCGAATTTACGGAAAGAATATTCCCATTAGAGAATCGCTCATTTTATAAGCCGACATTTGAATAAGTAGACAGTGAAAACCCGCGAAAGCTGTGCTTGTAATTATATAAATTTCCGCATTTAAACAATTATATTGAATGAGTCAAAATAACGGATTGCTGTAGCGAAAAATTCTAGGTTGTACAATAAAAGACGTTGGTGAAAGAAATCCCTACCTCCATAAAGTTGGAGATAGGGATGGAGTTTCACTAACGTCTTTTTTATAAATATATATGAAACTAAGAAAATCCCGTCTTATGATTCAACCCAACAGTTGATAATATAACATAAAAGTCAGATTGAAAACAAAATAGAATATTGGCTATGTGCCTAAAAACCATAGTAACTGAGTGCATAGGATACAGTGAGAGAGGGGGTGCTCCCATGAGCGGATATTGCCAAGGTTCATCCGGATCCGGATTTGCGCTAATCGTGGTGTTGTTCATTTTATTAATTATCGTCGGTGCAACTTTTTTATACTAATATGAATTAGGTGGTTTATTGAGCAAGTGACTTAGGGCAAAAAGTAATTTGCGGCAATAAAAATCAAAGGAAGCCTAATAAAAAAAGTCCATTCCCGAAAATAGGGTGATGGACTTTTTATTATGTAGCTAGAAAAACTTCAACAAAAAATGATAAAATTAAAATTGTTACAAGTACGTTGACAGTTCCGTATATTTTTGATTGCTTTTCTTCGGGGATTTCCCTTGATTCGCAAAGTGCATAAGTCATTCTGTTGATTTGGTACAAATAAAATAATGAAAACAAAACTGTAATAACAAGGATCAAGATTTTCCCCTCCTTTAATCATCTACTCGTTATGATAACAGAATTTAATGTAGAATGGAATATTGAACACTTACAAAACAGACTCCACTTTGGCAGCTTCAATATTTGTTGAAGGTACATCCCTTTCATCGAAAGTTTTTTCTAGATTATCGAATCCACGTTCGAAGATTTCCATAAAGTCATCACCGTAAATGTTGCGCACGACAGACATGACTTCGAGGAGTTCCGGGAATTTTCCGTAAAGATCTTTTATTGGGAGTGAGCCTTCTAGAACGCCATGCTCCGTACGGTAATAATTTTCATTCATTTCCAAAATGAGTTTTTCTCCCTCATCCGTGACGGTTACATATGTGTTACGACGGTCTTCTTCTTTTTTATAAAATCGAAGGTAACCGCGCTCCTCTAGTTTTTTAGAGAAGTTAAAGGCAGTGGAGACGTGCATGACACCAAACTTTGCGACGTCGGATATGGTGGCTCCTTGCAAATGATACGAAATCCATAAAATATGGTGTTCGTTAATATTTAAATCATAAGGCTTTATCCATTTCTGCCAATCTTTTTCAACGGCTTTCCAAAGCGCTTTCGATAGTTGTGCGACGCGCTGGCTGTAAATCATTGCTTCTTTCAAGGAGTATTTTTCTTCTGACATACTAGGCACCCGCTTTCCCAAAAGTATTTCTTTCATTAGAGTGTTTCTCTCATTATAGCAAGAAAACAAAGGAAAAGAAGTAAGAATTGCAAAAATCTTTTATTCGCTTAAAAATACTTAATTAATCATGTGGTGCAGACAATTGCTCTCTTAGTGTTGTCCTTTTTCTTTTATGATAAACATATCATAATAATTACTTATTCACTTCAATTATATAGTGATGCGCATTTTGGTGGAAAAAGCCCTTATAAAAAGCAGTGAAAAAAGAGATACGAATCTATAAGAATCGTATCTCTAAGGTAGTGTGTGACTTTAAATATGTTATTTTTGATGCGCGATAATGGATTTCTCTAAGCTATCTAGCGCGTCTTGAATTGCTGTTAGATCTCTTTCAAGTCTTTTCTCGGTCGGTAGTTTTGACCCTTGCCATTTATCGAAAGATTGTTTAAGCCCATCAATGGCTTCAGGGACTTGCTCTTTTGCATCCTGTGCTAAATCAGCAACAGAACCTTTCAAATTGTTTACTTTTACTTTAATATCATTAAATGTTCCTTTCCAATCCGAACTAGCGTTTTTGACAGTTGATCTGATTTCATTTCCAGATTTCGGAGTGGAATATAGAACTGTAACCGCAGCGGCGACTGCGCCAGTTGCGAGGCCGAGGAAAAAAGTTGATGCTTTCATAGATAATTTGCACCTCTTTCTTTACATTTGGTATACCTATTACTAGTTTAATTAAACCACGCATTTTGATGAGGGGCAAATAAAACAGTTGCTTATTTAGCAAAATGTTTATTGATCTAATTTCGCACGGATTCCTTCGGCAAGTTCTTGAATTTTATCTGGCGTAAATTCTCTCTGTTTTGATTCCCAAGTAGACAAATCGAATCCGTCTGTTTCGTCATAACGTGGGATAAAGTGTAAGTGATAATGGAAGACAGATTGTCCAGCTGGCGCACCGTTATTTTGGAGTAAGTTCATGCCTGCTGGTCTGAATTCATCTTTTAGTACGTTTGCAATTTTAGGCGCTGCCGCAAATAGATTTGCTGCTTCTTCAGCTGAGAAGTCATAAATATTTTCGATATGCTTTTTAGGGATGAGTAATACATGTCCTTTTGTAACAGGCATAATATCCATAAATGCGTAGACATGCTCATCTTCATAAATTTTCGCGCTTGGTACAGCGCCCTCAATGATTTGACAAAAAATACAGCTTGTCATTTGAACACTTCCTTTCATCATTTAGCTAATTGTAGCATATTTTCTAAAAATGGTGATGTAATCCAATTCATAATTACTTGAGTCAATTGCATAATTTCCTAAAATCGCTAAGCTGATACAATATATATTTGAGAACTGTTTAACTTAACTACGCAGCGAAAAGATTGGATTATGAAATTGACTAACTTACTTTATGTAACAAAACGGAATGATACTTTCTTGCAGTTTGTCATTAATGTAGAGTTGCCCGTTGATTGGAGCCGTTAGGAATTTAGTGTAGTAAGGTTAATTATGGAATTGGTTCGATGATCAAAAGAAAGTAATCGTTTATTATTTTTGGTAGGATATAAAGAAGAATGGAGGATTTGGACATGCCAATTGTAAAATTAGACAATGTAACAGGCGGTTATACACGAAAGCCAGTATTACACGACTTATCATTTGAAATTAACGAAGGAGAGCTTGTAGGACTGATCGGTTTGAATGGAGCCGGAAAAAGTACGACGATTAAACATATTATCGGGTTGATGAACCCGCATAGCGGTGAGATTCAAGTGAATGGCGTAACGTTCAATGAAGACCCGGAAAAGTATCGACAGTCTTTTTCATACATTCCAGAAACCCCAATTCTATATGAAGAATTGACACTCAGAGAACATCTTGAACTGACCGCAATGGCGTATGGACTAGATAAGGAATCATTTGAAGCACGGTCTGAGGCTTTATTGAAAGAATTTATGATGGAAAAAAGGTTGCGTTGGTTCCCAGCTCATTTTTCTAAAGGAATGCGCCAAAAAGTAATGATTATGTGTGCGTTTCTAGTGAATCCATCCCTCTATATTATTGATGAACCGTTTGTAGGGTTAGATCCGATTGGAATTAAATCGCTCTTGGAACAGATGTCCTCGCGTAAAAAAGAAGGGGCGTCTGTGCTCATGTCAACACATATTTTATCTACCGCGGAAAGATATTGTGACAGAATCATTTTATTGCATGAAGGAAGGGTGCGCGCACAAGGGACGATGGACGAGCTGCGGGCGGCTTTTGGGAAGCCTAGCGCGTCTCTAGACGATTTATATATTGCAATGACTGAGGACGATGCCAATGAACAATTTTCGTGAAATGTGGGGCGCCCGGTTTTTTGACTATATGCGTGAATTTCAAAAGTACATGCAATATATTTTTACGGGACACTTAGCAATTGTACTTGTTTTTACGATAGGTGCCGGCGGTTATGCATATAGTGAATGGTTGAAAGAAGTGTCGGTCGATTTTCCTGCGGCTATTTTAACAGCTCTCGTCATTAGCGGAGCACTCGTTTATTCACCACCAGTTACGTTGTTAAAGCCGGCTGATATCGTATTCTTCTTACCGTTAGAAACGCAACTTCCACACTATTTAGGGAAAGCACTCAAATGGTCAACATTTTCTCAAATCCCATTGCCGTTAGTATTGTACATCGTTGCGTTGCCATTGCTTTCGGCAACGGAGACTGCAACGGGGGCTGTTCTTCTATGGTTGGCAGTATTTATCGTGGTGTTGAAATGGCTTTTTGTTGAAACAGAGTTTTCGGTGCACTATGCCCGAGCGGGAGTGGGTGTATGGACTGATAGGCTGATTCGGTTTGTAATTGCTACCGTTTTTATTTATTTATGGTTAAGCCCTTATTTGTATTTGATTTTAATTCCGGCAGTCGTAATGGGAATCTATATGGCCTATTGGCGTAAGCAAAAAATGCAAAAACCATTTCCGTATGACCATTTCATTACATTAGAGCAAAATCGCATGATGCGATTTTATCGATTTGCCAATTATTTTACCGATGTACCTCATTTAAAAGGAGCGATTAGCCGGAGAAGATGGCTCGGGTTTATGATGCAATCACCGACATTTGGCCGAACGAAATCACAACAATTTCTTATCCGTCGAACTTTTTTCCGAACAGATGATATATTTTGGCTTTGGGTTCGATTAACTGTTATAGCAATGTTCGGGACTTATTTCATTTCAATCCCAATCGCTTTACTTATTTTCGTGGGCGCCCTTGCATTCGCTTCATCGATTCAGCTTATTTATGCATTACGTTCGGGCGATGAATTTCGTATGGATATGTTATTTCCAGAACCGCCGATTGCTAGACGGAGCGCAATTCAACAAACGGTTCGTGGTGTCCAATGGATTCAAGCGCTATTTATTATGATGATTGGCTTATTCGCTTTTGGATGGTCTATGACGGTTGTCATGCTCTTTTTAATCATTATCATTGTGTCAGAATTTACGATTCGTTCGACAAAAGAAAAAGAATAAGTCTTTTCTTTCCATGTTTAGTTAATTGATTGAAAGAATTAATTTAATTAAATAGAACATTCTAAAAAACCTTGCAACTTGAAAGCATTTTTATATATAATAATAAAAAGGCATCAGGGGTGAGTTGAATGGAGAAGAAATATTCATATGCCGAATTCATGAAAGTCGTTGGTAGAAATCGATCATCCGTCTACGCTGAAAAACTGTTGAACGAAATTTACATGGACATGTTTTTGAATCGTCTTCACCGTGAACAAACTAGAGGAAGAATTGTAAAATTAATTGATGATGCACTTGATCATCGAGATGAACAGAAGTTCCATTTGTATGCGGAAAAGTTATCCGATTTTAGGGAAGTAAAATAAAAGAAAAAACGCTGCTATAAGGGAAATAGCAGCGTTTTTTCGTGTAGCAATTCGTTCTGAAACGTACGTTCTCTTTTTGCTCGTTTTAAATAGGGGAATGTGATAAAATACAACTACTTATGATTTGGAGGGATTGCCGAGTGGAAAATTTTAATTTGCAAGCTCCATATTCTCCTGCTGGAGATCAACCAGTGGCGATTCAACAATTGATTGAAGGGGTTAATCGTGGAGAAAGACACCAAACATTACTTGGTGCGACGGGGACAGGAAAAACATTTACGGTCTCGAATGTTGTAAAAGAAATTAATAAACCGACCTTAGTGATGGCACATAACAAAACATTGGCAGGCCAATTGTATAGTGAATTTAAAGAATTTTTTCCAAATAACGCTGTAGAATATTTCGTCAGTTATTATGATTATTTTCAACCAGAAGCTTATGTTGCGCATACAGATACGTATATCGAAAAAGACGCAAGTGTGAATGATGAAATTGATAAGTTGCGACACTCAGCAACATCGGCTTTATTTGAAAGAAATGATGTGCTTATCGTTGCCTCGGTATCGTGCATTTATGGGCTTGGTTCACCAAAGGAATATCGGGATATGGTCGTATCGATTCGGAAGGGAATGGAAATTGGCCGGGATGAATTACTACGAAAATTTGTTGGCATTCAATACTCGCGTAATGATTTAAATTTTACGCGCGGCACATTTCGCGTACGTGGTGATGTTGTGGAGTTGTTTCCTGCATCACGAGATGAACGTTGTATGCGCATTGAATTTTTTGGCGATGAAATAGACCGCATTCGTGAAGTTGATGCGTTAACAGGAGAAGTCATCGGCGACAGGGAACATGTTGCTGTTTTCCCGGCTTCCCACTTCGTCACAGGTGAAGAGAAAATGTTACAAGCAATTCAAAATATTGAAGTAGAATTAGATGAGCAATTAGCGAAAATGAAAAGTGAAAATAAGTTACTCGAAGCACAGCGATTAGAACAACGTACGCGCTATGACTTGGAGATGATGAAAGAAATGGGCTTTTGCTCGGGGATTGAAAACTACTCGCGGCACTTAACGCTGAGACCCCCAGGCGCTGCACCATACACGTTAATTGACTACTTCCCGGACGACTTCCTCCTAGTTGTCGATGAAAGTCATGTCACATTGCCACAAGTGCGTGGGATGTTTAATGGAGACCAAGCGAGAAAGCAAGTGTTAGTCGATCACGGTTTTCGTCTACCGTCAGCGTTAGATAACCGCCCGCTTCGTTTTGAGGAATTTGAGGAACTAATTCGTGAAGCGATTTACGTGTCCGCCACGCCGGGACCATATGAAATTGAACACACACCGAAAATGATTGAACAAATTATTCGTCCGACAGGTTTATTAGATCCAACAATAGATGTTCGGCCAATTGAAGGACAAATTGATGATTTGTTGCATGAAATTAATTTGCGAATTGAAAGAAATGAACGCGTACTCATTACCACGTTAACGAAGAAAATGTCTGAAGATTTAACGGATTATTTAAAAGAAATCGGGATAAAAGTGCAATATCTTCATTCTGAAATAAAAACCTTAGAAAGAATAGAAATTATTAGAGAGTTAAGACTTGGTACGTATGACGTTCTTGTAGGCATTAATTTACTTAGAGAGGGTATTGATATTCCAGAAGTATCCCTCGTTGCGATTCTCGATGCGGATAAAGAAGGGTTTCTACGTTCGGAACGTTCGTTAATTCAAACGATTGGACGAGCAGCTAGAAATTCAGAAGGGCATGTCATTATGTATGCCGATCGCATGACGGATTCGATGACAAAAGCCATTAGTGAAACGGAAAGACGTCGTGAAATTCAAGAGGCTTACAATGAAAAGCATGGGATTACGCCGCAAACGATTAGGAAAGAGATTCATGAAGTAATTCGTGCTACGGAAGTCGCGGAAGAACGGGAAACGTATCTTGATAAAATCACACATGGTAAGAAATTAACGACAGAAGAGAAAGAATCTATGTTACTGGTTCTTGAAAAAGAAATGAAAGACGCGGCGAAAGATTTACAATTCGAATTGGCCGCTCAGTTAAGGGATGCCATTTTGGAGTTGAAGGCAGAAAGGTAGAGAGTGATGAAAAACAAGGAAATTGTTATACAAGGAGCAAGGGCGCATAATTTAAAAAATATTGACGTCAATATTCCCCGCGATGAACTGGTCGTTGTGACTGGTTTATCGGGTTCGGGAAAGTCATCCCTTGCATTTGATACGATTTACGCGGAAGGTCAACGACGGTATGTTGAATCCCTTTCCGCTTATGCACGTCAGTTTTTAGGGCAGATGGATAAGCCAGATGTCGATGTGATCGAAGGGTTATCGCCAGCGATTTCAATCGATCAGAAAACGACGAGTCGAAATCCTCGTTCGACTGTTGGAACAGTAACGGAGATTTACGATTATTTACGCCTGCTTTATGCACGCATCGGAAAGCCGGTTTGTCCGAAGCACGGTATTGAAATTACTTCCCAAACGATTCAACAAATGGTTGACCGTTTAATGGAATTACCGGAACGAACACGAATTCAAGTACTTTCGCCTATTGTGAAAGGAAGAAAAGGAACGCATGCTAAACTATTTGAAGACATTCGAAAAGAAGGCTATGTGCGCGTTCGTGTTAACGGTGAAACGTATGACCTAGACGATAATATAGAGTTGAATAAAAATAAAAATCATACAATTGAAGTTGTAATAGATAGAATTGTTATTAAAGAGGACATTGCAGGTCGTTTAAGTGATTCTTTAGAGTCAGCACTCCGCTTGGCAGAAGGCACTGTGCTTATCGATGTGATTGATGGTGAGGAATTGCTGTTTAGTGAACATCATGCTTGCCCGATGTGTGGTTTTTCGATAGGTGAATTAGAACCACGCATGTTTTCATTTAATAGCCCATTCGGTGCTTGTGGGGAATGTGATGGTCTCGGTACGAAGTTAGAAGTAGATCCATTACTCGTCATACCAGACGATTCTTTATCACTGACAGAACATGCGATTGCACCGTGGGAACCAACAAGTTCACAATATTATCCTGAACTACTGAAAACGGTTGCGAATCATTATGGCATTGCGATGGATGTCCCAATCAGTGAAATTCCAAACGATCAGTTAAATAAAATTTTACACGGTTCAGGTAATGAAACAATTCGTTTTCAGTATACAAATGAATTTGGCGGTACACGAGATAGTGATATTTATTTTGAAGGCGTGTTATCGAATATCGCACGCCGCTACCGAGATACATCTTCAGATTATGTCCGTGATCAAATGGAAAAGTATATGGCACAGCGACCATGTCCTACCTGTAAGGGATACCGCCTAAAAGAAGAGTCGTTAGCAGTGAAAGTGAATGATGTTCATATCGGGCAAGTGACGGAACGTTCGATTGTAGAAGCGGATGACTTTTTCAAAACATTGAACCTATCCGAAAAAGACCGTCAAATTGCTGAATTAATATTAAGAGAAATTGAAGAACGTCTCGGCTTTCTGATTAACGTAGGATTAGATTATTTAACTCTATCGAGAGCTGCCGGAACACTTTCGGGTGGGGAAGCCCAGCGAATCCGATTGGCGACCCAGATTGGTTCTAGGTTAACAGGCGTCCTCTATATTTTAGACGAACCTTCAATTGGACTTCATCAACGCGATAATGATCGACTGATCTCTACTTTAAAAAATATGAGAGATATCGGGAATACGCTTATCGTTGTTGAACATGATGAAGATACGATGCTAGCAGCTGATTACTTGATTGATATGGGGCCAGGTGCTGGTGCGGCAGGTGGAACGGTGGTATCAGCTGGTACACCAGATGAAGTCATGAATGACCCGGATTCCTTAACGGGTGATTATTTAAGTGGTAAGAAGTTTATCTCACTGCCACTTGAAAGACGTCCCGCAGATGGCCGGAAAATAACCATTAAAGGTGCTGCAGAAAACAACCTGAAAAAGGTCAATGTAGACATACCGCTAGGACAATTTATTGCGGTGACCGGTGTTTCAGGCTCAGGGAAAAGTACGCTTGTCAATGAAGTGCTTTATAAAACGTTAGCCCAAAAGTTAAACCGCGCAAAACTACTACCCGGGAAACATAAATCCATTACTGGATTGGAAGAACTTGAAAAAGTCATTGAAATTGACCAATCCCCAATCGGGCGGACGCCGAGGTCAAATCCTG
The DNA here is from genome assembly GCF_001753205.1 of Sporosarcina ureilytica. Taxonomy (GTDB): domain Bacteria; phylum Bacillota; class Bacilli; order Bacillales_A; family Planococcaceae; genus Sporosarcina; species Sporosarcina ureilytica. The sequence goes on from NZ_CP017560.1 coordinate 874,611, forward strand.
CGACTTATACAAGTATGTTTGATGATGTAAGAGATGTCTTTGCCGCGACGAATGAAGCGAAAGTACGCGGCTATAAAAAGGGACGCTTTAGTTTTAACGTAAAAGGCGGCAGATGTGAGGCTTGCCGTGGGGATGGCATCATTAAAATCGAAATGCACTTTTTGCCAGACGTTTATGTCCCATGCGAAATCTGTCACGGCAAACGATATAATCGAGAAACATTGGAAGTACGTTATAAAGGAAAAAATATTGCAGATGTCTTAAGCATGACTGTGGAAGATGCACTCATCTTTTTTGAGAATATCCCGAGAATTCATCGGAAGTTGCAAACAATTGTAGACGTAGGGCTCGGTTATATTAAACTTGGCCAGCCTGCGACGACATTATCTGGTGGGGAAGCGCAGCGTGTCAAACTTGCTTCTGAATTGCATAAACGTTCAAACGGTAAATCTATTTATATTTTAGATGAACCAACGACCGGACTGCATGCACATGACATTGCGAAATTACTCATTGTCCTCCAACGGCTTGTTGACACCGGAAATACTGTGTTAGTCATTGAACATAATTTAGATGTCATTAAAACTGTGGACCATATTATTGATCTTGGACCAGAAGGCGGTGACAAAGGTGGTCAAGTGATTGCTACAGGTACACCAGAGGAAGTAGCAAAAGTTGAGAAGTCGTATACTGGAAATTATTTGAGGCCGATACTAGCGCGTGATCGCCAGCGGATGAAACATGTGATTAAAGATGCTGAAACAGTAGCAGATTGAAACTTTTTGTATCTGAAGTCGTATATATACTACTAACTTGAGGAAACTCAAACTAGGAGGATGAACGATGCAGGAGAAAAGAAAACGGATTTTGACAATGTTAGAGAATGGCACAATTTCAATGGACGAAGCACTTACGTTACTTGAAAATTTAAGTACAGAAAATCAAGATGAGCAACAGAACCAAGGTGAGCAACATAGCCAAGATGAGCAACAGAACCAAGGTGAGGAACAGAGCCAAGACGAGCAGGAAAACCAAGGTGGGCAACAAAACCAAGATCAGCAACAACAAAACCAGCCTTCAATTAGCAAAAAAGCTAAAGAACAGGAAACAACTGAACAAGCCCACGAGCCAGAGAAATCCCGTGAGTCAAAACAATCCGCCTTTGATCAGAAAGATAACGAATCAGATAAACAAGAAAAAGAACACCCATCCGCGGATGAGTTTCTTGATGATTTGCGGAAAGACTTTTCAAATGTAGGCGAGCGATTTATGCAGTTTATGCAAACAGCTGTTCAAAAGGTGAAGGAATTTGATTTAGATGCTCCTTTTGGAAAATCTGTTATTTTCAGCCATTCGGTCACCAAGGATGCCAAGGACATTGAAGAGATTTTAATGCATATCGACAATGGGAAAGTGACTGTTCATAGTAGCGATGAACAAGAGATTCGTGCAGAATTTACGGTGAAAGCCTATCATCATGAATCTGAGGAAACGGCTAAAAAAGATTTCCTAGAAAAGATCTTATTTGTTTTAGATGAAAATAAATTAAGAGTATCTAGCGATATGAAAATGATGCAAGTGAACCTTAATTTATATATCCCAGGTAAGCAATACAAAAAAATGTCAGTTCGTCTTATGAATGGTTCCTTCAAAATGAAAAATATAGAATCTGATTCCATTCGGGTAAAAACGGCCAATGGTAAAATTGAAGCTTCCCAGTTAATATTTACGCAGGCTGAATTTGAAACTGCCAATGGTGTCATTCGATTAAATGAATTGACGGGCGAAACGATAGATGCAGAAACGTTAAATGGCCGGGTTTATATAGACGGCGAATTAAAAGAAGTAGAAGCTCAATCGTTAAATGGCCATGTCGTGGTGACGACAACAAGCGATGAAGCAGAGAAGATTGAAGCGAAAACGATGAGTGGTTCGATAGAATTGTATATTCCATCCACCATTCCAATTTCAGGAGAAATTGCATCAAACATTGGAAAGCTAGATTTAGAATTACAGGACATCGAACGAACATCTGAACAAGATCATTTGCTTCAACGAACGATTCGATTTACTAAAGAAGTGGCAGATAGTAAGAAAAAACTTCATTTATTCGGTGAAGCTAAGACAGGCTCCGTTCTCGTTCGATACAATCCTTAATGAATAGGTTAGGTTACGATTCATAAAAAATCTCCCGCTTTGAAAAATGAAATGAGAGCGGGAGATTTTTATTATGTCGCGAAGACATTATGGCGTTTTTGTAGTATATCCAGAAATTGATGAACTTATTGATGAAAGCTTTTGTAGCAATGCTGATACTGTAATCATAACTTTTTCGAGCGGTCTTCTTTCGGAATCGTGGTACGATGAAGTATATTAAAAGGGACAACTTATAAAGGTGGTAGTTTCAATGGCAAGTGTAACAGTAGCAGATGTACAACATGCGTTAGAACTAGAACTTCGCGCAGGCGGTACAGGGCTTAAACGAAATATATATAAAAGCGACATTTCTAGACCTGGGCTTGAAATGGCAGGGTATTTTAATTTTTATCCTGCAGAACGTGTGCAGTTGCTTGGTAAGACAGAATTGTCTTTCTTTGCGTCATTGGAAAAAGAAGAGAAAATTGACCGAATGAAAAGATTATGTTCTGAGAATACGCCGGCGGTCATCGTTGCACATAGAATGGAAGTTCCTGAGGAGTTAATTCAGGAAGCTGAAAAGGTAGGAATACCAGTTTTACAGACAGAAGTGCCGACGACGCGATTTTCTGGAATGTTGACGAATTTTTTAGAGGGTAAATTGGCACCCATGACATCGATGCATGGCGTGCTTGTAGATGTTTACGGGATAGGGGTGTTAATTACAGGGAAAAGTGGTGTTGGTAAAAGTGAGACGGCGCTTGAACTTGTAAAACGTGGGCATCGTCTCGTCGCGGATGACCTAGTTGAAATTAGAGAAGTATCGAAAAATGTATTAATTGGAAATGCGCCCAAGCTTATTGAACATATGTTAGAAATTCGCGGTGTAGGGATTATCGACATTATGAATTTATTTGGCGCAAGTGCCGTGAAAAGTGATAAAAGAATATTAATTGTGATTGATTTAGAACTATGGGACGAGGATAAAGTATACGATCGTCTCGGCCTGGACGAGAAGAAAATAAAAATTATGGATACCGAATTGACAAAATTGACTGTTCCGGTTCGACCTGGAAGAAGCTTGTCTGTCATTATTGAAGTAGCGGCCATGGATTATCGGATGAAGCGCCTCGGGATTAATGCGGCTAAAGAGTTTTCTGATAGATTGGAGCAAGCGATTAGTGAAGGCCCGGGTGAAGATCTAACAGAGGAGACGAAGTAATATGTTTAATTTGCTTACAATTGACCCTGTAGCCTTTTCTCTCTTTGGCCTTGAGATTCGTTGGTATGGAATTATCATTGCCACAGGCATTGTGTTGGCCTTCTTGGTTGTACAGCGTGAGATGGTCAAACGGGGCATGCATCCGGACTTTTTAACGGATTTACTTCTATGGGCGGTGCCGTTATCTATAGTGAGTGCGAGAATTTATTATGTGATTTTCACATGGGATAACTATAAAGACCATCCAATTGATGCGATTAAAGTCTGGGAAGGCGGCATCGCGATACACGGTGCGTTAATCGGTGCATTTATAACGACTTATGTATTTACGAAGTTACGTGGGATTTCCTTTTGGAAGACTGTCGACATCGCGGCGCCTGGACTACTCATTGGACAAATTATCGGGAGATGGGGGAATTTTATGAATCAGGAAGCGCACGGCGGTCCTGTTTCGGACCATTTCCTAGAAACAACGATTATCCCCGATTGGATCATGAATCAAATGACAATTAATGGTGTAACGTATCATCCGACGTTTTTATATGAATCGCTTTGGAATTTGGTTGGGCTCGTGATCATTTTATTATTACGACGCGTTGCTTTAAAACGTGGTGAACTGTTTTTATTTTACCTCACTTGGTATTCAATCGGACGTTACTTCATAGAAGGCATGCGTACGGATAGTTTGTACGGCGGAGTCTTACGTGCGGCGCAAGTTGTTTCAATTGTGACGATTGTGGTGGCGGTTGTCTTATTTATCATCAGAAGATATGTAACAAAAGTAAATAAAAATTATCAAGATGAATAGAAGTTAGGAGATATACAATGACTAAAAAAATTACGACATTATTGTTTGATTTTGATGGAACTTTATTGGATACGAATGAGTTAATTATTCGGACATTCGGGCATGTATTGAATAAACATTATCCAGGACAGTATGGCAGAGAAGAGATTTTACCTTTTTTAGGCCCTACATTACATGAAACATTCGGTTCGATTAACCCGGAAAAGACTGAACAGCTTGTCAGTGAATATCGTGAATGGAATATCGCCAATCATGATGAACTGTCAAAGGAATTTGACGGTGTATCTGAGACGCTTCGTTTACTAAAAGCTGAAGGGTATAAAATGGCAATCGTGTCGACGAAGAAAAATAATATGGTACATAAAGGATTAGACCTGTTAGAGGCGGGCAATGTTTTTGATACGGTTATCGGACTTGATGATGTGTCAAAACCGAAACCAGATCCTGAGCCGATCTTGCTGGCGCTAGAACGACTAGGTGCGGACAGGGAAGAAGCATTGATGATAGGTGACAATTACCACGACATTGTAGGCGGGCAGAATGCTGGTGTGCAAACGGCTGGTGTAGCTTGGTCGGTAAAAGGTGAGGATTTCTTACAAGAGTATAACCCGGACTATATGTTACAACATATTAGTGATTTACTTCCTCTTCTAAAGGGAGAACAAGGATGAGAAGGACGGAGCGATACCGTGCAAAAGGCGGTGCAAATTCGCTTTGGCATATTTATCGAACAGTACCGTTTTGGAAAGTGGCAAAAAACTTCGCAATCATTCAATTATCGCGCTATACCCCATTTATTCCTGTTAAGAATTTTTTGTTTCGAACGTTTTTGAGAATGAAAATTGGGGAGAAAACTTCGTTTGCGTTAATGGTCATGCCCGATGTCATGTTCCCTGAACGAATCACTGTAGGTGATAATTCAATTATCGGCTATAATACAACAATTCTTGCGCATGAATATTTAATTGATGAATATAGGATTGGTGACGTCGTAATTGGGGAAAACGTATTAATAGGCGCGAATACAACCATCTTGCCAGGCGTACAAATTGGTGACAATGCGATTGTTTCAGCAGCAACACTCGTGAACCGAGATATTCCACCGGGCGTCTTTGCTGGTGGTAACCCCGTTCGAATTATTTATACGAAAGAAGAAATGGAGAAACGTCACGAACAATTTTCACTTGAATAAATTAGTTTGAGATGATTCGAATTCACTTGCTGTATGCTATACTAAGCATAATGAATAGAAGGATGGCAAAGATTCATCCTTCTTATGTTTCGGGGGAATTTGATTGAATAAGAAGCGAGTTTCAGAAAATAGGAAAGTTATATCGTTCATCCCAGACGGTGAATTTTATTATAAAAAAGCGATTCAAGCGATGCAACGAGACAGTTTTGAAGAGGCGCATAAATATTTGAAGCGGGCCACAGAGCTGAGTCCAGAAGATCCGTTAATTCTAATGCAATATGGTGTGCTCGTCATGGAAGAAGGACGCTTTCACGATGCACAAGAAATTTTACAACAAGCCTATACGTTAGATACGAATGCGTCAGAAATAGTATTTTATTTGGCGGAAGTTCATGCACATCTCGGACTTTTATCAGAAGCTAAGGCATACGCTGAAAAATATTTATTGATGGATGTTAGTGGACCGTTTAACGATGAAGCGAAAGAAATTATTGATTTCGCCGAACAAAATGAGCCGTCATTGGATGAAGAAGATAGTGAGGTCTTATTGCTTCAAGAAAAGGCACGCCGACAAATGGAAACGGGAGAATTTAAAGAAGCCATTGATTTATTAGAGGCGATTATTACAGACTATCCAGACTTTTGGGCAGCCTATAATAACTTAGCACTTGCTTACTTTTATGTTGGAAAAAAGAAGCAAGCAAATGATATTTTGCATGATGTGTTAGAACGGAACAAGGGAAATCTCCATGCATTATGTAATCTTGCAGTATTTTATTATTACGAAAAAAATGAGGAGCAATTAGCAGGGCTTCTCGAATTACTGATGAAGTTAAAGCCATACTTAGTGGAGCATCGATATAAATTAGGTGCGACGTTTGCGCTTGTTGGGAAGCATAAAGAGGCATTTTCTTTGTTACGTCAACTTCAAAAGCAAGGGTTTGAAGGAGATGCAGGTTTTTACTTCTGGCTATCTCATTCCGCATATTTTATGGGACATGAAACCATTGCTAGGAAGGCATACGCAACACTGCTCGAAATGGATCCAACAAAAGAAGGGTATGAGCCCTGGCGAGACATTGAAAAAGAGTTGTCTCCTGATACAGTGGAACAGGATCGACAGTTTTTACTTAATAAAATTCAAAACCAATATCGAAGTGAGAGAATGCTTGGATTTTATTTGCTTGGAAAATCGGCACATAAACAAGAGATACTTTCACATCCTTCCTATATAAAGATTGAAGAATTAAGTGAAGTTGAAAAGTTGTTTTTGGCGAGCGGGATTCGTAATGAGTTATTACCTGAAGGGGCTTTCGAAAAAGCTTTCACCCGTGCCCTTGAAACGACAGAACTATTGTATGAACAGTACGGACCGTTGGACTATGAATCGACACATCTATTTCAAATGTGGTTTACACTTTGCGAAAAGGCAATCAGTGTTTCGTATGAATTTCCGAATCCTGCTGCACTCGCATCTGCCGCTGATTATATGTTTCAATCCGCGAGATATTCCGGTGTGACAAAAATTGGGATGGCGAGAAAGTATGGGGTTTCAACGCCGACTTTGACGAAATATGTCAATGAACTCATTGAATTTTTACCGCATTTAAATGGTTAATCGCGTAAAAGTTCTTCGATAGGGAGCACTTGGGTAGTTGTAAGCATCAAAGTTGAATGGCTATCTTGAATCTTATAAGATTTGAGTAGATTGAACCTTGTGAGGAGGAAATTCACATGACTACGGAAAAGATTTATGACGTAATAATTGTAGGTGCTGGCCCTGCTGGTTTAACAGCGGCAGTTTATACTTCGCGTGCAAACCTTTCGACATTAATGCTTGAAAGAGGCGCACCAGGCGGACAAATGGCAACGACTGAAGATATTGAAAACTATCCAGGATTTGATCATATACTTGGACCGGATTTATCTGTTAAAATGTTTGAACACGCACGTAAATTTGGTGCAGAATATGCATTCGGTGATGTCACGGATGTTCAAGACGGCGACGATTATAAAACAATTTTCGTTGGCGAACAGCAATATAAAGCACGTACAATTATCATTACAACAGGTGCAGAATATAGAAAAATTGGCATTCCAGGTGAAGAAGAGCTTACGGGAAGCGGCGTAAGTTACTGTGCAGTCTGTGACGGTGCGTTTTTCCGTGACAAGGAAATCATCGTTGTTGGCGGAGGAGACTCAGCTGTTGAAGAAGGTGCTTATTTAACACGCTTCGCGAAAAAGGTAACAATCATTCACCGTCGTGATCAGCTACGTGCACAAAAGATTCTTCAAGACCGTGCTTTCGCGAATGAAAAAATAGAATTTATTTGGAATACAACACTAAAAGAAGTCAATGGCAAAGACGGGAAAATTGACTCGGTTACCCTAGTTTCCACTGAAGATGGTTCAGAAAGAGAATTTAAAACAGATGGCATGTTTGTCTACGTCGGAATGGATCCTCTGACAAAACCGTTCAAACATCTAGGCATTCTCGATGAAAATGGGTATATCCAGACGAATGACATTATGGAAACAGAAGTGCCAGGCATTTATGCGGCAGGAGATGTACGTGAAAAATTACTGCGTCAAATCGTCACTGCAACAGGCGACGGCAGTATTGCAGCGCAAGCCGTTCAACAATATATTGAAAAACTAAATGATCAATCCACAATCGAAGCTTAAGACAAATTAATGTAGCTTTAATGTGGTTGTAACATGAATGCAATATCAAAAGGATATACTAAAAGGGAAATATCAATTGACCCCCCTTTTGATATAGAATGATTTGAGCTATTTTCTGTCTTGTCACAGAAAATAGCTTTTTTAGTGGGAAAATTCATAGGTTACATCATGGATAAATGTCATTTAAAATAAACGAAAAGTAAATTATGCCTTTCAAATGACGAATGCTGGTTAAAATATGTATAATAGAAGGTAGTGTATATAGAAATGGTGATGGAACGATGCAACGAATCGCAAATTTATTAGTGTTAAAAGATAATCATGTTTTATTATTAAAAAAACCACGCCGCGGATGGTATGTCGCACCAGGTGGAAAAGTAAATCCGGGTGAGTCAATATATGAAGCGGCCGTAAGGGAATTTACAGAGGAAACGGGAACGACGCCGATTACTCCTCATTTAAAAGGTACTTACACAATGGTCATTCAAGATGAAAAAGAGCAGATTGTGAAAGATGAGTGGATGCTTTTTACATTTATCGCATATGATTTACAAGGCACACCGTTTGAAAAGACGATTGAAGGCGAACTGGAATGGCATCCTGTTGAAAATTTACAAACCCTTCCAATGGCTGAAGGCGATCGGACCAACTTATTGTTTGCTGTTTCAAATCAAGGCATGCAATATGGAACGTTTACGTACACAGAGCAATTCCAATTATTAAGTGAGAGAATTCAAAATTCCGAGGAAGGATGATGGGGATTGGCTGAAGTAATAAATTATAACGATGATGTAGAATTAGTTATTATTACTGGGATGTCGGGCGCAGGAAAAACAGTTGCGATGCAAAGTTTTGAAGACCTTGGATTTTATTGTATAGACAATTTACCTCCCGAGTTACTCGTAACTTTTCTAGATTTAATGATGAAGTCTGAAAATAAAATGAGACGGATTGCGGCTGTCATGGATACACGCGGCGGAGATTTATTTGATTCGCTTATTGGTGCACTCGATGAATTAAGCCGAACGAACGGCGTCTCTTGGCGTATTTTATTTTTAGATGCCGATGACGAAACACTTGTGAGACGTTATAAAGAGAGTAGACGTTCTCATCCACTTGCTGAAGGTGGACTTCCACTTACGGGGATACAAAAAGAACGTGAACTCTTATCGGAATTACGCGGACATGCGCGTTCGATTTACAATACATCTAATTTACACCCTCGAAAATTACGCGAAAAAATCATTGAGGAATTTTCTACGAAGCAAGATGCTTTATTCACTGTGAACTTTATATCATTCGGATTTAAACATGGTATGCCGATTGACGCAGACGTTGTATTTGACGTACGCTTCCTACCTAACCCATTTTATATTGAAGAGTTAAGGCCGAAAACAGGGTTGCAAAGTGAAGTGTCTGAATACGTATTAAAATGGGGCGAAACAAAACAACTCATCGAAAAGTTAACGGATTTATTTAAGTTTCTCATTCCTCAATATAAAAACGAAGGTAAATCACAAGTTGTCATTGCATTTGGTTGTACAGGAGGACAGCATCGTTCAGTAACGTTAGCTGAATTCTTTGGGGAGTATTTTCAAGAGGAATATAAAACGCTTATTACACACCGTGATATTCAGTTGAGAAAGGATTAATCCGATGATTCGTTCTAAAGAAAAGAAAGTGGTCATTTTCGGTGGCGGAACAGGGTTATCGACATTAGTCCGCGGGTTAAAGAAATTCCCGATAGACATTACTGCTGTTGTCACTGTGGCGGACGATGGTGGGAGTTCAGGGAGGCTGCTCAATGAATACGATATCCCGCCTCCCGGCGATGTTCGTAACGTAATGGCAGCATTGTCTGACGTAGAACCGCTCATCGAAAAAATGTTTCAATACAGATTTGCAAGCTCAGAAAGTTTAAAAGGGCATTCTCTTGGAAATTTAATGCTGGCTGCCTTGACAAATATTACAGGCGATTTTGCAAGAGCTGTCGAGCAAATGAGTCATATATTAAATATCAAAGGGAAAGTTCTTCCTGCTGCAAATCAAAGAATTACGTTGCATGGTGAACTGGAAGATGGCACAATTGTAACTGGCGAATCTAAAATACCCGTTTACGGAAGAAGAATTCGCCGTGTTTATTTAACACCTGAAGAAGTTCGACCTCTTCCAGAAACTGTAGAGACGATTATGAATGCAGACTTAGTTGTTTTTGGTCCAGGTAGTCTATACACAAGTATATTACCGACAATTCTTGTTAGAGATATTCGGGATGCGGTTATCTCTTGTTCAGCTAAAAAAGTGTATATTTGTAATTTAACAACGCAAGCTGGAGAGACTCTAGAATATACTGCTTCTGAGCATGTCCAAGCTTTATATGACCATGCTGGCGAAGCGTTTATCGATACAGTATTATTAAATACTGCCGATTTTACATCATTGCTTGATTGTGGCGCGTATGAAGGGCCTCCGCGGCCAGTAGAACATGATTTAGAGGAATTAAGAAAGTTAGTGCCTCATGTAGTTCAAAAAGATATCGCAGTCATGGTAGATGGCCATATTCGCCATAAATCAGAAAAAGTAGCGACTTGGCTGATGGACTATATGGAAAACACATTGAATCCTTAAGCAATAGTAGGAAGGAGGGGAAACGATGTCGTTCGCTTCAAGAACTAAAAAAGAATTGACACAAATTGAAGCAGATGAATGTTGTATACGTGCAGAAGTTGCAGCATTTATCCGCATGAATGGTGCACTTTCATTTTCCAATAAGAAATTAAGTTTAGATGCACAGACTGAAAACGCTGCCATCGCAAGGCGACTTTACTCGAATTTGAGGCGACTTTATCCTTATAAAATCGAATTGCTCGTAAGGAAAAAGATGCAATTAAAGAAAAATAACGTATATATTTGTCGAATTCGTGATGGGGCGAAACCGTTATTAAAAGACTTGCTCATCTTAACTGGAACATTTGAATTTAAAAATGAAATTTCACCAACCTTAATTGAAAAAGATTGTTGTAAACGAGCTTATTTACGGGGTGCATTTCTTGCAGGTGGTTCGGTGAATAATCCAGAAACCTCTTCCTATCATCTTGAAATTTTTTCGATTTATAGAGAACATAGTGAAGCACTCGTTGAGTTAATGAACACATATCGTTTAAACGCAAAATCAATCGAACGAAAAAATGGCTATATTGCTTACTTAAAAGAAGCAGAGAAAATTTCTGACTTTCTAGGTGTCGTCGGCGCACATGTTGGGTTGATGAAATTTGAAGATGTACGAATTATACGCGACATGAGAAATAGCGTAAATCGACTCGTTAATTGTGAGACAGCTAATTTAAACAAAACAATTGGCGCTGCCCAACGACAAGTGAATAACATCGAATTTATTCAACGAACAATAGGGCTTGATCAATTACCAGAACGTTTACAAGAGATTGCACGTTTGCGACTAGAACATCAGGATATTACACTAAAAGAACTTGGTGAACTTGTTACAGGTGTAAAAGTAAGTAAATCGGGTGTCAATCATAGATTAAGAAAAATAGAAGAAATTGCGGATAATCTCCGAACTGGAGGACTAGGAACTACATAATGCCGTGAGAATTAAAGGAGAGAGTGCCAAATGGCAGAAAGAACAGTTACAGTAAATATGAAGCCTGGTTTACAGGCAAGACAAGCAGCGTTATTTGTCCAAGAAGCAAATCGCTTTTCAGCTGATGTATTTTTAAAGAGAGATGATCGACAAGTGAATGCCAAAAGTATTATGGGCGTTATGAGTCTTGCAATTGCGAAAGGATCACAAATTACATTAATCGCGGAGGGTAATGATGAAGAACAAGCATTGGCTTCGCTTGCAGAGCTTGTTGAAAAAGAAAGTTAAAGGTATAAATAAACAGCGGATTTTTATGTGAACTGCACCCTAATTATTGGATCACTCTAATTGTTAGGATGCAGTTTTATTTATGGATCCTCCTTTGGTCACCAACTTCTTCCAGCGCCGCCTCCACCTCCGGAGCCGCCGCCCCCACCTCTGAATCCACCGCCTCCGCCGAACCCGCCACTTCCACCGCCAAATGGTCCAGGGAAGAAAATAGGTCCACTACCTCTTGAACTTCTTCTTCCGCCAGGTCCACCTCTTCCGCCAGGCCCACCTCTTCCGCCAGGCCCTCCTCGGTTACTTAGAAATCGTATAAGTAAGTAAACGATGATGAGGATGATGATTGGAGAGATCCCGAAACCTCTCGCATTCGATTGGGGAATGGGCGCTGTTTCAATCGTTCCATCCCAATCATATTCTTTTGCAATTTCATTATAAAAAACTTGATAGGCGTTCATGATTGCTAGGTCGGGACGTCCTTCTCTTAAGTAAGGCATCGCGGTCTCATCTATGATGCGCCCCACTTTCCCGTCCGGTAAAACACCTTCAAGTCCATAGCCTGTCGTTAAAAAGAAATGCCGATTGCCACTTGAATTAGGTTCTGTTGTCACAACGAGCAATGCGCCATTGTCACTTTCTTTCGTTCCAAGTCCGTATTCTCGTAGTGCCTTTACTGCAAACTCTTCGACAGGCTCATCACCAATACTCGGTACAATTAACACACCAAGTTGCGCTGTCGTTCCGTCATCTAGTTGGATTGCATAAGTCGTCAACTGTTCCTTTTGCTCTGCTGACAGTACATTTGCAAAGTCTTGAATATATATATGTCCTTTCGGTGCAGGAACATCAGCTGCCAATGCCACTGCTGAAAAGGAGAATGCCATAAGCAAAAGTATGCCAATTAGCCCCCGAAGGACGAATCGAATCACTCTTTGTCATCTCCAAAATCTACTTTTGGTGGTTCTTTTGCAGCTTCATCCGCTTTGAAATATTCTTTTTCATCAAAACCAAATATTGAGGCAACCAACTTACTCGGAAACCTTTTTACTTGTCGATTAAAATTCGCAACTTCATGATTATAATCTTGTCGTGCGACGCCGATCCGATTTTCTGTACCGGCAAGTTCATCCATCAGTTGCTTAAAATTTTCATTCGCTTTTAAATCAGGATAATTTTCAACGACGACCAGTAATCGGCTTAGCGCACCAGACAATTCATCATTCGCCGCTGCTTGTTCTTCTGGACCCGCGGCACCCGCAAGTCTTGAACGTGCATCTGCAATATCCCCAAGTACCTCTTGTTCATGTGCTGCAAACCCTTTTACCGTGTTGACAAGGTTGGGGATTAAATCCATTCTTCTTTGCAATTGATTTTCAACCTGTGCGTACGACGCGTCAACGTTTTCCTCTAATGTCACAAACTTGTTGTAACTCGGTACAAGTATCACTGCGAGGAGCACAACGATGCCTATGATTATTCCGAATGGTCCAAGTAATCTTTTCAAAATACCACTCCTCAATGCTATGTTATTTTTACTTTACCCAATTTACTTGCCCTACTAAACTTACGCCCAATCATTTGGCTTTTTGACGATACTTTAATCATTTTTCAGTATTCCCATTCTTAACGTTATGCATATTATAGAAAACTCATGCACATACTAAGAGATGGAGGTGGCGACAAATGCCTAAAGAAAACCTGAATAAAAAACCGATTCAAGTCCCAGAAGACGTGGAACTCGGAACAGAATTCAATATACGAGAAGTAAGCAGAGACCAGCAGAAACATAAGCGAAAGCATAACGTCACATTAGATCCGCGTGAAAATCGATTTAATAAATAGGAATCACAAATGTTAAACGAATAGCGAGCCAAATTTACTAGTACGATTATTGATTGCAAAAAAAGACCTTGGCCATTGAGTCGGCAAAGGTCTTTTTATAGGGATTTTACTTTTGGTTAAATTTCCCCTCATGTTGCAAAAAATGATTCAAATAATGAGAGTTACGACCAATCGATAGTAGGATATCATCATTTGGACAATAAAAAACCTTACAAATATTTTGTAAGGTTTACGTAGACTTATTTTAAATAACGCCCTCGAGAGGAATCGAACCCCTATCGTAAGAACCGGAATCTTATGTGTTATCCGTTACACCACGAGGGCAATTGAAGTCGCCTTAATGATTGCGAACATGGTTAATTATACTGTTCAAATTAATGATTTGCAAGGTCTTTTTGAAAAAGCGTTATATTTGACCTTTATTGACCATGCTATGTATGATAAGAGTACGGTTGAATGGGAAACTCATTTCAACAGACTACAATATCCACCTTGAAGGAGGAAATGAAATGAATTTAATACCAACAGTTATTGAACAAACGAATCGCGGCGAGCGTGCTTACGACATTTACTCACGTTTGTTGAAAGACCGGATTATTATGCTTGGTAGCGGGATTGACGATAATGTTGCAAACTCAATCGTTGCACAGCTACTGTTTTTAGAAGCAGAAGATCCTGACAAAGACATTTCGATTTACATTAACAGTCCAGGCGGAAGCATTACAGCGGGTATGGCAATCTTTGATACGATGCAGTTTATTAAGCCTGACATTCAAACAATTTGTACAGGTATGGCTGCCTCAATGGGTGCTTTCCTACTTGCAGCTGGAACAAAAGGTAAGCGTTATGCACTTCCAAACTCTGAAGTCATGATTCACCAACCACTTGGCGGTGCACAAGGTCAAGCGACTGAAATTGAAATTGCAGCGAAACGCATCTTGTTCCTACGCGAGAAACTCAACACAATTCTTGCTGAAAGAACAGGTCAGCCAATTGATGTCATTGCCGCAGATACAGAGCGTGATAACTTCATGACAGCTGAGCGTGCAAAAGAATACGGTCTCATCGACAATATTTTAACGCGCAACGACTTAGATAATCAATAACCAATAAAAGGTAATCCTATTTTGAGTTCGGTATTGCACCGGACTCTTTTTATTGGTGACTGACACGGAGGCGACGGCAAACTAATTTGCAGGTCGTCTTTTTATTGACTATACTTATTTTAAGAATTGAAAAGTGTGGTGTGGACGATGCATGTAACTTTTTATCGGCAAGACAACTGTCCATTATGCGACGAAGCAGAAATGATGCTGAGGTTAGCACAAGAAGATTATCCAATCACGTGGACGTCGATTGATATTCGAACTGATGATGCAACTCATGAGAAGTATATGCTGATGGTACCGGTTGTTGAAAAAGAAGGAGAAGTCTTATTGTATGGAAATATAGGCTATATTGATCTTGTGGATTTATTTGAAAAATAATAGTGAAAAGTAGGTGTATCATTTATAAGAGCAAGTACATATTATAGGAGTGAAGCATCTACTTTTACTTTTTAATTTTTTAAAGAGTTTTGCGTTTAGTTTGATAAATAGGGTGAGGCGCTGTATACTATTGACAGATAGGAAAAAAGTGCTTAATTATACTATGTTTTTTATATGTACATCGGCATTAGGTAAAGCGTATTGAATGATGTTTATTCATTTTAAAAACGACGAACTTGCAGGAAATATTTTTTTACACTATGTGGGACGTTTTGAATCGGGTTGGGACGTTAACCGACCATGCTTTGGAGGTGATGTTTTTTTGGATGTTTCGATGGATGCACATAGTAAGCTTGTGCCTGAAATGATTACAGTATTACAAGAAAGGTTTAGAATACTGAAATACATTAAAATGGCTGGTCCAATAGGTAGACGCCCATTAGGTGAGATGGCTGGTTTATCAGAACGTGAAACGCGTACGATGATAGACCTTTTAAGAACCCAACAACTCATCTCCGTTGCGAAAAATGGTGCAGCGATAACAGATGAAGGACTGGCCGTTCTAACAGCGCTTGAACCAACAATGGAAAAATGGACGGGGCGATCGTCTTTAGAGAGAAGACTTCAAGAATATCTTGGAATTTCCGCAGTTAAAATTGTTGCGGGAGATTGCGATAGAGATCCTGTAACGAAAAATTTACTAGGATTGAAAACGGCGGAAGCTTTCGTTTCGACGATAGAAAATGGGCAAATTATAGCTGTAACAGGCGGAAGTACGATTGCATCGATTCCAAATTACATCGAAAAAGCAAATGATTTACAGGAATTACTGTTCATCGCGGCCCGTGGCGGTGTAGGAGAAGATATTGGGTTACAGGCAAATGTTATTGCGGCATCCTTTGCTGAAGCATGTGGTGGAAAATATAGAACATTTTATTATCCGGAATCTTTAAGTGAAGAAACCCATAAAGCATTCCAGAACGAACCATCTGTACGAAAGATGATTCAGTTATATGAACAGGTCGACTGTGTGATACATGGTATTGGAGAAGCACAAACGATGGCGAACTTACGGGAGTCATCGACAGAAGAAAAAGAAATGCTTCAAAAAACGGAAGCAAAAGGTGAAGCATTTGGATATTATTTCGATCGAACAGGTAAGGCTGTACATCGAATTCGTACAGTCGGTATACAGATTGACCAATTAGAGCGAGTGCCACTAATCTATGCAGTTGCAGGTGGAATCAGTAAAGCGGCGGCAATATTGGCCTATATGTCAACTGCGCCAAAGCAAACGGTTTTAATTACTGACGAAGCAGCAGCACAAGAAATGTTGAAACAAATCACAAATTAAATTTTCATACAATTTTGGAGGGGTTTATGATGACATTAAAAATGGCGATTAACGGTTTTGGACGTATTGGTAGAGTTGTATTTCGTGAAGCTTTAAAATCCGAGGAAATTGAAATCGTAGCAATTAACGACTTAACTGATTCTGAGATGCTTGCACACCTTTTGAAGTATGACTCCGTACACGGTATTTTCGATGCAGAAGTAAGTGCAGACGGCGAATACTTAGTTGTAAATGGTAAGAAAATTCGCGTATACGAAGAAAGAGATCCAGCAGCACTTCCATGGGGAGAGATTGGCGTAGACGTTGTAGTTGAATCAACAGGACGTTTCACGGATCAAGAATCTCTTGCAAAACACCTTGAAGCAGGTGCGAAAAAAGTAATCTGTTCTGCACCAGCAAAAGGCGATGTTACAACAATTGTAATGGGTGTTAACCACGAGGATTACAATCCAGAAACAGACAATGTTGTATCAAACGCTTCATGTACGACAAACTGTCTTGCACCAGTTGTAAAAGTATTGAATGATAAATTTGGCGTTAAACGCGGTTTAATGACAACCGTTCACGCTTATACAAACGATCAACATTTACTAGACTTACCACATTCAGATTACAGACGTGCACGTGCAGCGGCTGAATCAATGATTCCAACGAGCACAGGTGCTGCTTCAGCAGTAACAAAAGTAATTCCTGAGCTAGAAGGAAAGCTTGATGGAATGGCAGTTCGTGTTCCGACTCCAAACGTATCCATGGTGGACTTCGTCGCAGAACTAAACGAAAAAGTTACAGCTGAAGATGTGAACAAAGCATTTAAAGACGCATCTGAAAATGAACTAAAAGATATCCTTGTTTATTCAGATAAACCGCTTGTATCCATCGATTACAACGGCAATCCATCTTCCTCAACAGTAGATGGACTATCCACAATGGTTCTTGTCGACAATATGGTCAAAGTAATTGCATGGTATGATAATGAAACTGCGTATTCTGTACGTTGTATCGATTTAGCGCTTCATATGTACAAAAAAGGATTGTAAAATATAGCCATAACGAACAACACCCCTTATAATATAGTTGGGTTAAAGGAACGGGGAGCCCCGTTCCTTATTTTTTTAAATAAACTTGGAGGTGGCAAGTTTTAATGAAGTTGAAGAAAACGATGAAAGATGTGCAACTTGAAGGAAAACGCGTTTTTTGTCGCGTAGATTTTAATGTGCCAATGGAGGAAGGGAACATAACGGATGATACAAGAATCCGTGCTGCGATTCCAACGATTCAATACTTAATTGGCAAAGGCGCAAAAGTAATCTTAGCGAGCCATCTCGGACGGCCAAAAGGCGAAGTCCATGAAGACATGCGTCTAACTGCAGCTGGCGAAAGACTTGCAGAACTGTTAGATAAGCCGGTGACGAAACTGGATACATCTATCGGCGAAGAAGTCGTTCATGCGGTTGCGAACATGCAAAACAGCGATGTCGTGTTGTTAGAAAACGTTCGTTTCCATGCGGGTGAAGAAAAGAATGATGCTGCATTAGCGAAACAGTTTGCAGACCTTGCAGACATCTTTGTAAACGATGCATTTGGAGCGGCACACCGAGCACACGCTTCAACAGCAGGCATTGCCGAGTATATTCCAGCAGTTTCAGGATTGCTCTTAGAAAAAGAATTAGACGTGCTTGGGAAAGCATTATCAACACCGGAACGTCCATTTACTGCCATTATTGGCGGTGCGAAAGTCGCGGATAAAATTGGTGTGATTGATCATTTATTAGACAAAGTCGATCACTTAATTATTGGTGGAGGACTTGCCTACACGTTTTTAAAAGCACAAGGCTATGAAATTGGTAAATCTCTCCTTGAAGAAGATAAAATGGACCTTGCTATGTCCTTTATTAAAAAAGCAGAAGAAAATGATGTGAAGTTCCATTTACCGACGGATGTTGTCGTTGCGGATGATTTCTCGGTAGATGCAAATACGAAAGTTGTACCAGTTGATTCAATTCCAAGCGATTGGGAAGCGTTAGACATTGGACCAGAAACAGCAAAGAACTATGCGGAAGTTATTAAAGGATCAAAACTAGTGATTTGGAATGGACCGATGGGCGTATTTGAACTAGAACCATTTGCCAATGGCACGAAACAAGTGGCGCAAGCGATGGCTGAAACTACTGGCTATACGGTGATTGGTGGCGGTGACTCAGCAGCTGCTGTTGAGAAATTTAATCTAGGTGAAAAAATGGACCATATTTCTACAGGCGGCGGCGCTTCACTTGAGTTCATGGAAGGTAAAGCGTTACCAGGTGTTACTGCATTAGACGATAATGAATGAGGAGTGAGATTTTTGCGTAAAAGAATCATTGCGGGAAATTGGAAAATGCATAAAACAGCTGAAGAGGCAAAACAGTTTACGGAAGAAGTATTAACAAAACTTCCGGAATCTGAAAAGGTGGAAGCGATTGTTTGTCCTCCAGCATTGTATTTAGAAAACCTTGTAGAAATGGCAAAAGACTCGAATCTAAGCATTGCTGCTCAAACGATGCACGAAGCAAAAGAAGGGGCATTTACTGGTGAAGTTAGCCCGGCCATGCTGGTGAGTATCGGTGTAAAGCACGTTGTTCTTGGGCATTCAGAACGTCGTGAGTATTACAATGAAACCAACGAGTCTGTTAACGCTAAAACAAAAGCGGCATTTGAAAATGGACTGACACCAATTGTTTGTGTAGGTGAAACATTGGAAGAGCGTGAAAGCGATGCAACGGTTAAGATTGTTTCTGACCAAGTGACGAAAGCGTTTTCAGATGTAAGTGCGGAAAATGCTAAACAGGCAGTCATTGCTTATGAGCCAATTTGGGCAATTGGAACGGGTAAAACAGCAACTGCTGAAGATGCGAATGAAGTGTGCGGTGCGATTCGTAATACAGTTGAAAACTTATACGGCGCTGACGTTGCAAATGCTGTTCGAATTCAATACGGTGGAAGTGTGAACCCGAAGAATATTGAAGAACTACTGTCCATGGAACATATCGATGGCGCATTGGTCGGCGGTGCGAGTTTAGAACCTGCATCTTTCTTACAGTTAGTTGAGGCTGGTGCAAATGCGTAAAGGACCTGTTGCACTCATTATTTTAGACGGTTTTGGCTTACGTGATGAAATTTCCGGAAATGCTGTGCAACAAGCGCATAAACCAAACTTTGATCGGCTGAAGGAAACGTATTCTAATACAACACTCACAGCTTGCGGTGAAGCGGTTGGGTTGCCTGATGGCCAGATGGGGAACTCTGAAGTAGGACATTTAAATATCGGTGCGGGTCGTATCGTCTATCAAAACTTAACGCGTATTAATAAGGCAATCCGAGAAGGAGATTTTTTTGATAATGAAAAGCTTCTTCAAGCAGTCGAGCATGCGAAAAAGAATGATTCGGCACTCCATTTAATGGGACTGTTATCGGATGGCGGGGTACATAGTCATTATGAACATCTCTTTGCGTTGCTTCAGCTTGCCAGTCGGAAAGGGCTCGAAAAAGTTTACATCCATGCATTTTTAGATGGACGAGATGTTAGCCCGCAATCTGCATTGAATTATATTGAACACACTGAAGAAGTGATCAAAGAAGTTGGGATTGGAAAAATTGCTTCTGTAACAGGTCGTTATTATGCGATGGATCGCGATAAGCGGTGGGATCGCGTTGAAAAAACTTACAGAGCGCTTGTGGATGGTGCAACTGAAACAGCTAACTCGCCATCTGAAGGTGTGTTGGCATCTTATGAAAAAGACATTCACGATGAGTTTGTAGAACCAATTATCATTGAAGAATCCGGTGAACCTGTTGCGACAATTAAAGACGGGGATGCGGTTGTATTTTACAATTTCCGTCCTGACCGTGCCATCCAACTTTCTCGTGCATTCACAGATGAGAATTTTAAGGAATTCGTCACAACAAAATTTGAAAACCTCAAATTTGTAACGTTCACACATTATAGTGAAAATGTCGTTTCTGACGTTGTGTTTGGCGCTGAGGATTTAAAGGAAACGTTAGGAGAAGTCATTTCAGCAAATGGCCTTACGCAGTTGCGAATTGCTGAAACTGAAAAGTATCCTCACGTGACATTTTTCATGAGCGGCGGCCGGGAAAATGAATTCGAAGGGGAAGAGCGCATTTTAATCGACTCCCCAAAAGTGGCAACGTATGATTTGAAGCCGGAGATGAGTGCTTATGAAGTCACGGATGCCTTAATTCACAAAATTGAAGGCGACACAATGGATGCGATTATCCTAAACTTCGCGAATCCTGATATGGTCGGACATAGTGGGATGTTAGCACCGACAATTAGAGCGGTTGAGACAGTGGATGAATGTTTAGGAAAAATCATTGATGCCTTGGAGAAAAAAGGTGGAACCGCGATTATTACCGCAGACCACGGGAATGCTGATGAAGTGATTAACACAGACGGTGCACCGATGACAGCCCATACAACAAATCCTGTACCTGTGATTATTACAGAAAAAGACTTATCATTACGTACAGACGGTATATTGGCGGACCTTGCACCGACAATGTTGAAATTGTTAGGATTAAAACAACCGGAAACAATGACCGGAAAACCATTATTCTAAAGGAGAGATTTTCATGCCAATTATTACAACTGTTCAAGCTAGAGAAATTCTTGATTCACGAGGAAATCCAACAGTAGAAGTTGAAGTGTTAACAATGAGCGGCGCTTTCGGACGCGCAATGGTTCCGTCAGGCGCATCTACAGGTGAATACGAGGCAGTTGAACTTCGCGATGGCGATAAAGACCGTTACCTGGGCAAAGGCGTATTGCAGGCAGTTGAGAATGTCAATGAAGACATTGCGGACGAGCTAGAAGAAGCTTACTCAGTCCTTGACCAAGCAACAATTGACAAAGCGTTAATCGACTTAGACGGCACGTCAAACAAAGGTAACCTGGGCGCAAACGCGATTCTAGGTGTATCTATGGCTGTTGCACATGCGGCTGCAGATTTCTTAGACATGCCTTTATACCAATACCTGGGCGGTGTAAACGCAAAACAACTGCCAGTACCAATGATGAACATTTTAAACGGCGGAGAGCATGCGGATAACAACGTCGATATCCAAGAGTTTATGGTTATGCCAGTAGGCGTCGACTCATTCCGTGAAGCACTTCGCGTTGGCGCAGAAATCTTCCATAGCTTAAGAGACGTTCTACAAGGCAAAGGCTTAAACACAGCTGTCGGTGATGAGGGCGGATTCGCACCAAACTTAGCATCAAGTGAAGAAGCACTTGATACAATTATCGAAGCAATTGAAAATGCTGGTTACAAAGCAGGTGAAGAAGTCGTTCTTGCAATGGACGTAGCTGCTTCTGAACTTTACAATAAAGAAAAAGGCATCTATGTTTTACCGGGTGAAGGCGTTGAACGAACGTCTGCTGAAATGGTTGATTGGTATGAAGCGCTTTGCGATAAATATCCAATCGTTTCGATTGAAGATGGCTTCGACGAAGACGACTGGGATGGTTTCAAACTATTAACGGATCGTATCGGTGACCGTGTACAACTCGTTGGAGACGATTTATTCGTGACGAACACTGAGAAATTAGCACGCGGAATTGCAGAAGGAAACAGTAACTCTATTCTAATCAAAGTGAACCAGATTGGTACGTTAACTGAAACATTTGACGCGATTGAAATGGCGAAAAGAGCTGGCTACACAGCAGTTATTTCCCACCGTTCAGGCGAAACAGAAGATACAACAATCGCTGACATCGCTGTTGCAACAAACGCTGGTCAAATCAAAACAGGTGCACCATCACGTTCTGACCGTGTTGCAAAATATAACCAATTACTTCGCATCGAAGAACAATTGGACGAAACAGCAGAGTACTTCGGTTTAAAAACTTTTTATAACTTAAGGAAGTAATTTGGTGAAAACCCGCCTTGTGCGGGTTTTTTTGTCTAGAGTTAGAAAGCGATGCTCCGCGAAGTATGCAACGTTATTGTGAAAGTGCGCAACGCTTCGTGTAGAGTACACAACGTTATCAGCAAAGTTTGCAACGTTTTGCGAAGTATGCAACGTTGTTGTGAAAGTATGCAACGTTATTGTGAAAGTGCGTAACGCTTTGTGTAGAGTACACAACGTTATTAGCAAAGTATGCAACGTTTTCATATTCTATAAGTTTGCTAAAATGATAGGAGTCCTCCGAGTCGCCAGCTCACCAAAATAACGGCGGGGCTCAACGCTATCGTCGAACGAGACAATGGGAGGAAATCACCAGTTATATAACGTGCAAACTAAATTTATAGTTGTAACATTTTCATCTATTTGGTAAAATGGATTAAGTTGTGGAGTTTCTATCAGGAGGTGGAACAGGATGCACGTATTACTGATGACTTTACTAGTAATTGTAGCATTAGCATTAATTGTAGTTGTTTTATTACAATCTGGATCAAGTGCAGGTCTTTCGGGAGCCATTTCTGGTGGAGCTGAGCAGCTTTTCGGAAAACAAAAAGCTCGGGGATTAGACTTAGTTCTCCAACGAGTGACGATTGTTCTTGCGGTATTATTTTTTGTCCTCGCTATTTTAGTTGTTAAATTTTAATGAGTTCAACAGGAATTTATAACCTTAATAAATACTAATCGCCTGACATTCCGATTACGAATGTTCGGGCTTTTTTATTGCCGTGAAGCCTTATACTACAATAGATTACGCAATGAATGCTACACTACTATATAGATGAGAGATTACTGATGCTGTATAGATGAATTGTGAAGTAAGATGCTAAAAAGAAATAAGCGGAGGTTTATTAAAAAATGAGAATTGCACAACCGAAACCTTTCTTTTTTGAGCAAGGGAAACGTGCTGTATTACTATTGCATGGATTTACAGGGACGTCAGCGGATGTACGTATGCTGGGGCGTTTCTTGGAGAAAAAAGGCTATACATCGCTTGCGCCGCATTACAAAGGGCATGGTGTACCGCCAGAGGAATTAATTAAAACAGGACCCGACGAATGGTGGGAAGATGTTCTAGCTGGCTATCAACAATTAAAAGACGCAGGTTATGATGAAATCGCCGTGGCGGGATTATCGCTTGGTGGCGTATTTTCATTGAAATTAGGTTATAATCTGCCATTAAAGGGAATTGTAACAATGTGTGCACCAATGTCGATGAGAACGACTGACCTTATGTATGAAGGAGTTCTTCAATACGCTGGCGAATATAAAAAGTACGAAGGAAAAAGTAAAGACATCATCGAGGAAGAAGTGGAAAAGTTACGAGGTCAAACGATGCCTTCATTGAAGGATTTACGTGAATTAATTTACGAAGTACGCAATCATGTCGATCATATTTACACACCAACTTTTGTGACGCAAGGTTCTTTAGATAAAGTCATTGAACCAGATTCCGCGAACGTCATTTATGAGAATGTACAAGCGGAAGACAAGACGTTGAAATGGTATGAAAAATCGGGGCACGTCATTACACTTGGACCTGAGAAAGAACAGCTGCATGAAGATATTTATCAATTCTTAGAATCACTGGATTGGCATGTGTGAATGAACGTACAAATGCCGATGCTATAACTAGTGTTAAAAAGAATATAAAAGGATAAACTAAGTTGAAAAGGTTGGTTGATTTACACAAAATGACATCGTGTAATCAATACGAATGGGAGGGATGTCTTTGGATACGTTCGCTAAAGAACTACAAGACAAAATATTAGAAATGATGAAAGAAGAATCATATAAGCCGATGACGGTACAAGAGATTCAAGACATGCTAGAAATTGAACAAGCAGCTGAATTTAAAGAGCTGGTGAAAATGCTCGTTCACTTAGAACAGGGTGGGTATTTAATTCGGTCGAGAACGAATCGTTATGGCGTTCCTGAGCGTATGAATCATGTGCGTGGAAAGTTTATTGGGCACGCAAAAGGATTTGGATTCGTGGCGCCTGAAGCGGAAGGAATGGATGACATTTTCATACCGCCGCATGAAGTGAATGGTGCGATGAATGGCGATATCGTACTTGTTCGTGTATCTGGAGGTAGTTCCGGTGAAAGACGCGAAGGAACGATTACGCGAATTGCGGAAAGAAAAACGACTCAAATCATCGGGACATACCAAGATAATCGCGGCTTCGGTTTTGTCATTCCGGACGATAAAAAGCTGCCTATGGATATTTTTATTGCAAAAGGGGATTCACTCGGCGCAGTAGAAGGACATAAAGTTATTGTAGAAATTACAGCTTGGCCGGGGGATACAAAGTCTGCAACGGGTATGGTAACGAAAATTTTAGGACATAAAAACGACCCAGGTATCGATATTTTATCGATTATTTATAAACATGGGATTGCCATTGAATTTCCAGACGAAGTCATTCAACATGCGAAAAGTGTGCCGAACGAAGTACGTGAAGAGGATATAGGGAAACGTCGTGATTTACGTGAAGAGATGGCGATTACAATTGACGGTGCAGATGCGAAGGATTTGGACGATGCAATTGCCGTTGTGAACCATCAAAATGGAACCTATACGTTATTTGTCCATATCTCCGACGTTAGTTATTATGTGACCGAACATTCTCCGATGGATGAAGAGGCATTGGATAGAGGCACGAGTGTTTATTTAACAGACCGTGTGATTCCAATGTTGCCACATGCGTTGTCGAATGGGATTTGTTCATTGAATCCTGGTGTTGATCGACTGACGCTCACTTGTCAAATGACAATCGATCAGAATGGTAAAGTCATTGAACATGAAATATATGAGAGCGTTATTAATTCGAAAGAAAGAATGACGTACGATGATGTGTACAAAATTATTGAAGAAAAAGATGAGGAACTCCTTCAGAAATACGAACATATCGTTCCGATGTTAAATGATATGGCGGACCTTGCGGCAATTTTGCGCAATAAACGAATGGAACGCGGTGCCATCGATTTTGATTTTAAAGAATCGAAAGTGCTCGTTGACGAAGAAGGTTGGCCGACGGATGTTGTCGTTCTAGAAAGAACTGTATCTGAACGATTAATTGAAGAGTTTATGCTGGCAGCGAACGAAACAATTGCAGAGCATTTCCATTGGATGCAAGTTCCATTTATTTACAGAATCCACGAAGATCCGAAAGCGGAAAAACTGCAAAAGTTCTTCGAGTTTTTAACGAATTTTGGGATCGTCGTCAAAGGTTCTGGAAATGAAGTGCATCCGAGAGCTTTGCAAGAAATTGTCGAGTCTATTGAAGGCTTGCCGGAAGAAGCGGTCATTTCGACCATGTTATTACGTTCCATGCAACAGGCGAAGTATTTTGAAGAAAGCTTAGGGCACTTCGGATTGTCAACGGAGTTCTATACTCATTTTACAGCGCCAATTCGACGTTATCCGGATTTAATCGTTCATCGGTTAATTCGCACGTATCTACTTGAAAAAGATGTTTCAGCAGCAACGATTGAGCATTGGAATGCAAATCTAGCTGACATTGCACAGCATACGTCAGAACGTGAAAGACGTGCAGTCGAAGCAGAGCGTGATACAACGTCATTGAAACAAGCCCAGTATATGGTTGATAAAATTGGTGAGGAATTTGAAGGAATTGTATCTTCAGTTACGAACTTTGGGATGTTTGTAGAGCTTGAAAATACGATTGAAGGACTTGTCCATGTCAGTTATATGACGGATGATTATTACCGTTTTGACGACAGGCAAATGATTATGATTGGCGAGCATACAGGAAAGCAATTCCGACTTGGCGATGAAGTAACGATTCGCGTTGTTGCGGTTAAACCTGAAGAGTCCGCAATTGATTTTGAACTTGTTGGGATGAAACCGAATATGCATCGAACGAGAAGAGAAGCGCCTAAAGTGATTCATACGAAACGAGGTTCAAATCAAGGCGGAAGACAGCAAGGAAAATCAGCGAATGCCAACAATGAACGAAAGTCCAAGGGTGGCAATCAAAAGAAAAAGTTTTATGAAGGTATTGCCAAAAATTCAAAAAGAAGACCAAGAAAAAGAAGATAATGCCGGGGACATTTATTTTGTCCCTTGGCTGTAGTAGGGGGAATACATTATGTCTAAAGGAAAAGGAAAAGTTTTTGCTAGAAATCGAAGAGCAAACTTTGATTATGCGATTGAAGACACGATAGAAGCGGGAATTGTCCTGCAAGGCACAGAAATAAAGTCAATTCGTGCAGGTAAAGTCCAGTTAAAAGAATCCTTCGTTCAAATTAGAAATAACGAAGCATGGATTTTAAATATGCATATTAGTCCTTATGATCAAGGGAACCGTTTTAACCATGACCCAATCAGATCGAGAAAACTTCTTTTGCATAGACGGCAAATTAATCAGTTGATTGGTAAAACAAAACAACAAGGATATACAATCGTTCCGATTCAAATGCATTTGAAAGACGGCTTTGCAAAAGTGTTGATTGGCGTCGGTAAAGGGAAAAAGCATCATGACAGACGCGAAGATTTAAAGCGCAAAGAAGCGAAGCGAGATATGGATCGCGCATTGAAAGATAGACAGCAGTATTGATTTTTGGGTGAGATTATAGTATACTATTTCTTGTAGCAGTAGTTCGGAACCTTTTAAAGGTACTCCTAACTTCCCATTATACGGGGACGTTACGGATTCGACAGGGGTAGTCTGAGCTTAAGTTGCGCGTCGGAGGGGTCGGCTCCGTAAAAACGCCATTTATAATAACAGGCAAAACAAACAACAATTTAGCATTCGCAGCGTAAGCTGACTGAATCTGCCTTATCGTACCATCGCCCATGTGGCGCGGTAAGGTTCACTTATTAGTGGGATACGCTAGTTATCGCCTCCTGAGGTAACTAGAAGAGATTACCAGGATAGCGCACAGGACGCCGTGATTGACGGCAAAGTGCTGCGCGAAACCTAAGTAGTCAATCTATGCGCGTAGACGCTTAAGTGTTGGGGCCTCTGGACGCGGGTTCGACTCCCGCCGTCTCCATACTTGTATGGCTGATAAATGTAGTCGTATCAATGGTTTTGAAGGTTAGGGATATTGAATGGGAGTTAAACTCTTGTTCAATATCCCTATTTTTATCCTTATCATCCAGAATTGGCTTCAATTGTGTGGTGCGCAAGTGCGATACACTTCGATATTCGTAAAGTTAGCAGTACACTAATAAGGTTTACTTCAGTGAAATTAGGCATAATATATTTATCGAATAAATTCTCATTAAAGACAAGAAAAGTAGGTGAAAAGAGTGGGGAAATATCAATTGGATAATAAAGGTAAGGCGGCTGTGACAAAGTATCATGAAAAAAACAAGCCTGCCCAATTTGATAAAAAGCAGCATCTTGAAAAATTACGTGCGGAGTATTTGAAAAAGAAGCAAAAACAAGCAGATAAATAAAAGGAAGATATATCATCCTTTTATAAAAAAATATCCCAATGGCAAAATGATACGTGAAACTCAATCGAGAATCTATACGGGTAGACGCTTGAGTAATTAGAGTCTTTGGACACGGATATGACTCCTGCCGTCTCCATTGGGCAATATCATAGAATTCCATTGAACGTCATAAACCTTGTTAAATCAGGGGGGGTGGCGTTTTTTTAGTGTTAATATCAATCGAGTACCTCTGTACGAGAAGCTATTCTTATAATACACAAAGGTTGCTTAATGGAGACGTGCGCACCTTTCACTATTATTCAACATAATTATGAAGCACTTTATTTTGCATGTGAATTTGACAAAGAGATTAACAATGTATAGAGTATTGTGTGAATCGTTTAGTTACAATTTATCTTCTTGAGCGGGCTATTTTTTTAACTTAATCCCTAGTAAACAGATAGGGTAAATTAGTGAGTGGCCTTGTGTAGCAAAATGTTGTCGCTTAGACTTATGAAAATTGTATACCGTTTGGTTGAAAAACCATCGACTATAAATATAAAAAGAAAAGGGAGAGTTTAATGAAAAGGTATATTGTACAATTTTTGCTCGTACTTTCATTCGTATTTGTGTTAGCAGCTTGTGGGGAAACTGAAGACACAGCTGAAGGAAGTGAAGTAGAAACAGGGAAAAAATACGAACTTAGATTAGGAACAGTTATTAGTGAACCGCATCCTTGGGCAGATATGGCCAAATACTTCGCTGAAGAAGTTGAAAAGCAAACAGATGGAAATGTTACAGTTGCGATTCATGCGAATGGATCGTTAGGAAATGATGAAACAATGATAGAAGAATTACGCATAGGAACGGTTGACTTTATTATCGGTGGTGCACAAAATGCAGCTGCATTTGTTCCACAGTATCAAATTTTTGGAATTAGTTACTTATTTGAAGATATGAATCACTTCGAGAAAGCGATTAGTCATGACAGTCCTTTATATGATTATTTTAAAACAGAATATGAGAATAGAAGTTTAGGCATGAAGTTGTTGTCAATAGCAGGTGGTGGAACGCGTTATTTATCGAATAATAAAGGAGAAATTGCAACACCAGCAGATTTAGATGGGATTAAAATGCGAATCCCTAGTTCACCAATTGAGAGTGAAATCTGGTCAGCATTAGGGGCGTTGCCAACATCACTTGCGTGGAACGAGTTGTACTCAGCAGTTCAAACAGGTGTCGTCAATTCATTCGAAAGTACGTTGAGCGGCTATACGGGCAGTAAGCTAAACGAAGTTGCACCTTATGTTAGTTTAACGGAACATCTTTATATGGCAACACACTTTTCAATGAGTGAAGCTACTTACAATAAGTTACCAGCCGAATATAACGAAATCATTGAAAAAGTTGCGATTGAAGCCAGTGAATTAGGTACGAAACGTGGAATTGAATTGGATCAACAATTATTGGAAGAGTTGGAGACTTTAGGAGTAACGACGACAGAAGTTGATAAACAAGCATTTATCGACATCTTAACACCACTACATGGTAAGTTGGCAGAAGACTCAGAAGCAACTGAGTTACTAGGAATTGTAAGAGATTTAAAAGACTAAAGTTACAAATGTTTGTTCTGTCGGTGTGTAGTTCTAAGCTGTATACTGACAGGGCAAATATCTTGTTAGCAGGATTATTGAATTTTTTAAAGGGGTTTTTATAGTGCTATTAAAATTTAATAACTTACTAGAAAGAATTCTGACTTATGTTTCGGTGTTATTATTAGCTGCCTTTATTATTGTCGTATTTGTGAAGGTCATTGCGAGAAATTATTTTGATATTCCGATGGTTTGGGCAGATGAATTTTCTTTGTTATGTTTCCTGTGGACTGTGTTTTTAGGTGCAGCCATTGCTCTTAGACATAAGAAACATTTTATCGTCGACTTAGCGCCATCTAAATTGAGATTAAATTTAGGATTTGATATTTTTTCGCATATCATCGTCCTCTCATTCATCTACGTTATGATTGTGTACGGTTATCAATTTACATTGTCGGGTTTTTCGCGGGCATCTAATGCACTGCCTTTTACTGTAGCTTACTTCTTTGCCCCGATTCCAATCTCCGGGGTTGCGATGTTGTTATTTACAATTGAATTAATTGGTAGAGATACAAAAAGGTTCTTGAAATTAAATCGTAAAGAGGTGTATGTTGATTGAATCCACTCATTTTGCTCCTCATCGTGTTCTTTGGATTAATTTTCATACGTGTACCGATTGCATTCGCGCTAGGTATTTCTTCTATGGTTACAATCATCTATATCGATTTACCTTTTACGAGTGTGATCAATCATATGTTTGCGAGTATTAACTCTTTTACACTTTTGGCCGTCCCTTTCTTTCTTCTATTAGGTAGTTTGATGAATGACGGGGGGATTACAAATCGATTGATCAATTTTTCGAGAGCACTCGTAGGTCATATTAAAGGCGGTTTAGGTCACATAAACATAGTCGTTAGTATGATTATGGCGGGGTTATCTGGGTCGGCAGCGGCGGATACTGCAGCTGTTGGATCGACATTAATCCCAGCAATGATAAAAGAAAAGTATGATGCAGGTTTTACAGTAGCGATAACCGCAGCCTCATCTACATTAGGTGTCATCATTCCACCGAGTATTATGATGGTTGTGTACGGTGCGATGGCTCAAGTTTCAATTGGAAAGCTTTTTTTAGCGGGTATTGTACCAGGGATATTAATTGGTTTAGTTCAAATGGGTTATACATACCATATGGCTGTTAAGCATAATTATCCAGCTTACCCAAGAGCGACGGTGAAAGAAGTAGGCCTGTCTTTTAAACAAGCTTTTGCTACGCTATTACTGCCAGTCATTATTTTAGGTGGAATTGTAGGTGGGTTTTTCACACCGACTGAAGCCGCTGCTATTGCTGTATTTTATGCTTTAATCCTTATGTTTTTTTACAAGTCCCTGAAAGTCAGAGAGTTGCCAAGGATTTTGAAGGAGTCAGTCATTATGTATTCCCTGCCAATGTTCGCAGTCTCAACTGCGGGCATCATGGGTTGGCTCATCGGCTATTTACATGCACCTGAATTGGTTGCAGATTTTATTACGAATATCACGACGTCCCCTACGGGAATCTTTTTAATGATCATTGCATTTCTCCTCGTTGTTGGAACATTTTTAAGTCCTTTAGAAGCAATTATTATTTTCTTACCGATTCTTATGAAGTTGGGTGCAATTGCTAATTTAGATCCAGTTCATATGGGCATCATCGTTTGCTTAACGTTAGCAGTTGGTATGGTAACGCCACCTTATGGGATTTGTTTACTCATTGCTACGCAATTGGGGGAGATTTCTACACCACGTGCATTCTTGGCGGTTTTACCGATTATCGGACTAACATTAGGTGTCATTGTACTCGGTGTATTTATACCAAGCCTGTTTTTGTTTCTTCCGAATTTACTCATGCCCGATTAAGTAGTGTGTACGAACAACATTTTGACTGGAAAGGAAAGATTGGCAATGCATTCATTTATTAAAACATCGGAACAGAGAAAGTTAATGGAGCAAATCGAAGCATTAAAGCCTTCGTTTAGGGCACGAGAAGCTGAACTAGATGCGTTAGGGTCGTTTCCTTTTAAAGATATAGAAGATCTTAAACAGATTGACTATCATCTATTAACGCTACCGAAAGAGAATGGTGGACAAGGCTTTGGATTGTATGAATATATATTAGCGCAAGAGGCCATTTCTGAAGGAAGTGGCTCGACGGGATTATCGATTGGTTGGCATAATGGGATCGTGCTTGAATATGCGGAAAACCGCCATTGGAAAGAAAAGCCTGGACAGTTTTTGTTAGATGAAATACGAAAGGGTGCACTCATTAACTCGGCGGGTACCGAAAATAATACCGGGAGTCCGACGCGTGGTGGATTACCACAAACGAATGCAGTTGCTGAAGGTGAAGATTTGATCATCAATGGTGAAAAGACTTACACTTCACTCTCTCCGGTTCTTGACTATTTTCTCGTTTCAACAACGACTGAAGCGCAAGAAGTTGAGCACATTATGGTTCCGCGTAACGTGCCTGGTGTATCAATCGAACAATCATGGGATAGTTTAGCAATGCGCGGTACAGCGAGTGATACGCTCGTATTAACGAATGTCCGTGTGCCGAAAACGAACATATTGAAGAAAAATACGCCTGTAGAACCTGTGTCAAAAGGTTGGTTACTTCATATTCCAGCTTGTTATATTGGAATTGCGGCGGCAGCAAGAAATTATGCGCTTGAATTTGCAACTTCATATGCGCCTGTCTCACTCGGAAAGCCAATTGCCGAAGTGCCAGCCATTAGACAAAAGATTGGTGAAATGGAGTTGGAGTTGTCTACGGCGAGACATTTGTTGTACGGTACGATTGAACGCTATGAAGCAGCAGCTGATAAAACAACATTCCAAGAGTCATTAGGTGTAACGAAAATAGCAGTCACAAATGCCGCGATCTCAATTGTGGATACAGCGATGAAAATTGTCGGTTCACGTGCGTTATCCGAGTCGAATCCGATGCATCGTTATTATTTAAACGTCAGAGCAGGCTTATACAATCCCCCGATGGATGATGTTATTATTTCAAACATGGCGAATACAGCGATTCAATCTCTATTAAAATTAGAATGAAACGCTATTTTTAAAGTCACTTGCGTTAAAGAAAGTGCAATTTACAAATAGTTATGAGGTCCTTTCATGGGATGAAACAGTGTTTGAATTTGCGCGAAATTAAACCGAAGAAGTGCTTGAAGGTTTTTTAATCACTGCAGAGTTCACATCATCAAACTCGACAAATTTTGTTTATAGAAAAAAATGATGCTGAATATGAACCGTTAGACAATAATGCTTATTTGAAACTTATTATGCGACCGGCTGCATGACTGGGAATGCGTGCCTGTACATCGCATAAATTAGAGGTTATTCTGAATAGTATTGAAGTTATGTCTTGCACCTTTTCGAGGTTCACTTATTAGTGGGATACGCTCGTTATTGCCTCTTGAGGTAACGAGAAGAGATTTCCAAGATAGCGCACAGGACGCGGGTTCGACTCCCACCGTCTCCATAGTCAAATATCATAGAGTTTTATTGAACATCATAAACCTTGTAATATCAAGGTTTATGATGTTTTTTCATGTCATGCGATTTCATTGGATTGCTATGATCTAAGTTGCCTTAGCTACGAATAGTAAGCTACAATGTGTGTAAAGCAGTTGTTTATTGTAGCTTTTTCCAACTTATAATTCTATTTAAATATTTACTGTCCACTTTCTCGTTTCGGTAAGTTTTAAAGATTTATTATGTTTATTACTGAAAATAGGCTGTTTAGGCTTTAAAGTGTTCTTGTTCATCTTAATTGTATAGAAGCTTTAAAATAAAGGAAATGACGGTGATATGCATGCTTACAGAGGAAATAAAAATACAACTCATTAATAAAATAACGCAAGCAGTCAATCCAGCTTTCATTATGCTTTATGGTTCATTTGCCAAAGGCACTGCCCATGCAGAAAGTGATATCGATCTTGCTTATTTTAGCGACAAGCAGCTACCATCTTATGAACGTTTCAGTCTTGCCGGCGAGCTTGCAATAATCATAGGTCGCGAAGTAGATTTAGTTGATATTAAACTAATTGACACAGTATTTACGATGCAAATTTTTGAACAAGGATTGCCGATTTATATAAAGGATGAGAATGAATTTATACGCCAAAAAATACGTGCTTATAGTATGTACGCAACGCTAAACGAGCAACGCGCGCCAATCATTGATGCTATTAAACAAAGAGGAAGTGTTTTTGGAGATGAATGATGTCATACTAAATAAAATAACAACAATCGAACGCTGTGTGAATCGAATCGATGAGGTTTACGAAGGAAATCCTGCGAACCTATCCGATTTTACAAAACAGGATAGTATCATACTAAATATTCAACGTGCTTGTGAGGCAAGCATTGATTTGGCTATGCATATTGTGAGTGAACGTAAACTAGGTGTACCAAAAGCAAGCCGTGAAGCATTTAAATTATTGCATGATGCCAACATTATTGACGCTGAATTGGCGAAAACGCTAATGAATATGGTTGGCTTCCGCAATATTGCTGTGCATGACTATCAAGCGCTAGAGCTAGATATACTGGAAACAATTTTAGAAAAGCATGTCGATGATTTTAAAGATTTTACGAAGATAATTTTAAAACTGAAGAACGAATAGATATCCACTAGGCACACTTTAAAAGTATTGAAAATAAATATGGTTCACTTTGTCATATAATGCTGCGCGAACCTTAAATAGTCAATTTATGCGCGTAGACGCTTAAGAGTGTTGGGGCCTCTGGACGCGGGCTCGACTCCCGCCGTCTCCATAGTCAAATATCATAGAGTTTTATTGAACGTCATAAACCTTGTAATATCAAGGTTTATGATGTTTTTTCATATCATGCGATTTCATTGGATTTCAACGAAGTATGGACGTATTTAGAAAAGTAATTCTTCAACTGTGTTTAGTCAATCCCAACAATCAAACGACACTTGTTTCAACAAGACTATTCCTGTAAATTCTGAAATTTGTTAATTTAAAAAAGGCGCTTCACAATTCTAAGAAGGTTGTGTTAAAATAAAACCTCAGTCTACTCTGGTACAGGTGATAGATTGTGAGTGTGTTATAAAACAGGAAGTTTCGGAGGGTAGACAAATGAAAAGTTTGGTCTTTAAATGGAATCAAGTGAGCCTAGTGAAAAGAATTGTTATTGGTATTATTGTCGGAATAATCTTAGCTTTAACTGTTCCTAATGCGGCAAGTGCAGTCTCGATTCTAGGTTCTTTATTTGTTAGCGCATTAAAAGCAGTTGCACCGGTATTAGTACTATTCTTAGTGATGTATGCGATAGCTACACATAAGAGTGGTACGAAAACGAACATGAAATCGATACTTGGTCTTTATGCAATCGGTACATTACTAGCTGGGTGTGTTGCTGTAGTTGCTAGCTTTATGTTCCCGGTTACACTAACACTAACGACAGGAGTAGAAGACCTTTCTCCACCAGAAGGTATCGTTGAGGTTCTTGAAACATTACTATTTAATTTAGTTGCGAATCCAGTTGATGCATTAATTAATGCCAACTATCTTGGTATATTAACGTGGGCAATTGTTTTGGGGCTTGCATTAAAACATGCAAAACAAAATACGAAAGATATGTTAGGTAGTTTTTCGGATGCGATTACTAAAGTAGTACAATGGGTTATTAATTTGGCGCCATTTGGTATTATGGGCCTTGTTTTTAATTCGATTGTAACGACGGGACTTTCTGCTTTACTTGTTTACGGTAGATTAATATTAATTTTAGTTGGATGCATGTTGTTTATCGCACTTGTCGTGAATCCGTTAATTGTATATTTCTATACGCGCAAAAATCCATACCCGCTTGTTTTTATGGTTTTGAGAGAAAGTGGGATCACCGCATTCTTTACTCGTAGTTCAGCTGCGAATATTCCTGTAAACATGAAACTAGCTGAAAAGCTTGGTTTGGATGAGGATACGTATGCGGTCTCAATCCCATTAGGCGCGACAATTAATATGGCTGGTGCAGCAGTTACAATTGCTGTACTCACTCTTGCAACAGTTCATACGCTTGGGATTCAAGTTGACTTTATGACTGCACTTATGCTTTCTGTTGTAGCGGCTATCTCTGCAGCGGGCGCGTCAGGTGTTGCAGGCGGATCACTTTTACTTATTCCACTCGCATGTAGTTTATTTGGCGTTCCAAATGATATTGCCATGCAAGTTGTTGGCGTCGGTTTTATCATCGGTGTGATTCAAGACTCTTTTGAAACTGGATTGAATTCATCTTCTGACGTACTGTTCACAGCTACAGCTGAATATGCGCAAGAACGTAAAGAAGGTAAAGAAGTTTCAATGCAATCCTGGAAATCCTGAAAAATATAATATGCTCTTTTGATTGAGAGCTAATCGCCACGATTACTGAAGATGATTCGGTAATTGTGGCTTTTTTTGTCTAAAAGGATTCTTAAATAGCTGCAACAGGGGCTACTTATCAAACAAATCCATTAACACTTCAAGCCATGCTGTAATCCTTTAAAAAGTCCTCCTACTTGAACTCTATTCCAATGTGGTGAATACTGGAGAAATGTGCGTGAAATCAGTAGTAAATGAACGGTTTAGGAGTGTACTTTTTTGAACAATATTGTAAAAGGTATTTTATTAATGCTTATTTCATCTATCGGATTTGCGATTATGACGTTATTTGTAAAATTATCTGGGGACCTTCCAGCTGTCCAAAAAACGTTTTTTCGAAATTTGATCTCAGCAGTGATTGCGTTTGTACTTGTGATTTATAATAAAGAAAGTTTATTTGGGAAACGAGAAAACCAGCTTGTCTTATTAGGCCGTTCGATCTTCGGAACAATTGGTATTATATTTCTATTCTACGCAATCGACCATCTCGTTCTATCGGATGCGGATATGTTAAATAAAATGAGCCCGTTTTTGGTCATTCTTTTCTCAGCTATATTTTTAAAGGAAAGAGTACTGCCATTCCAAATGGGGACGATTGTCATGGCGTTTATCGGGATGCTATTTATCGTCAAGCCTTCATTTTCTGTTGACTTTGTACCCTATTTTGTTGGGATTTTATCGGCACTATTTGCAGCGGCTGCCTATACGTTATTAAGGGTGTTGGGCAATCGTGAAAAGTTTTATACGGTTGTCTTTTATTTTTCATTCTTTTCAACAGTTGTCTTGTTGCCATTTTTAATTTGGTTATACGAGCCGATGACTGGTAAACAGTTAATGTATTTGCTGCTGGCGGGTTTATTTGCAACTGTTGGTCAATTTGGGATTACGTTGGCGTACAAATATGCCCCGGCGCGTGACATATCGATATTCACGTATTCAACAGTCATTTTTACGACGGTCATAAGTTTTACATTTTTTGGAGAAGGACCGGATTTGTACAGTATAATAGGCTACATCATTATTTTAAGTGCAATGACGTTCATGTTTTTCAGAGGAAGAAAGTCAGCGCCTCCAGTATGATGATAAAGATGTCCGGGAGAAATCTAAATTCTAAACTAATGCGGTAAAATTAAGATTTTATTTACAGTAAAATAGTGATATAGACAAATTTTAACTATATTCTACATTTTTCTACTTGTTTCGATTCTTATAACATGATATAGTGAGAACACTAAGTTTTTAAACAATTATATACATTCAATTCTTATCAAGAGAGACGGAGGGAATGGCCCTTAGAAGTCTCAGCAACCAGCCTTGTGAGGTATGGTGCTAATTCCAATAGGTATTTTCATAAATACCTGGCAGATGAGGAGATAGTCTTTATGAATGGGACCCTCTTCTTGTTTGAGGGTTCTTTTTATTTTGGAAAGCGTTAGAACCTGATATTCAAAGCTTTACTGTAGATATAATTATGCTAAAGCATAATTTATATAAAAAAACACCTAGGAGGATTCAACATCATGAAGAATAGTAAGAAGTGGTTAAGTATTTTATTATTGTCATTCACTATGATACTAGCAGCCTGCGCGGGCGGTGGAAATGAAGCGGAGAGCAATCAGCAAGGTGAGGCGCAAAACGGAACAGAAAAGGACCTTGTACTCGCTGTTCATTCTGACGCAAGTACGCTAGATCCGGCGGGCTCGAATGATGTGCCATCGCATAACATTCAACAACCAATTTTTGAAGGGCTTGTAAAGCGTGACAGTGAGAATAAGATAATTCCAGGTTTGGCTAAGGAATGGAAAGTGATAGACGATTTGACATATGAGTTTATCTTGCAAGAAGATGTAGAGTTTCATGACGGGGAAGCGTTTAATGCGGAAGCTGTAAAAATAAATATAGAACGCCTTCTTGATCCAGAAGTTGCTTCATCAAAATATGATTACTATGCAATGATTTCAGAAGTCGAAGTTGTTGATGAATATACGGTTCGAATTAAGACAGAATATCCATTTTCACCGCTTTTAGCCCACCTATCCCATAGTGGGGGCGCAATGATTAGCCCAAAAGCAATTGAGGCGGATTACGAGGCAATAAAGAATGGTCAAAAACCCGGTACAGCTATTTCGGAAAATCCAGTCGGAACAGGACATTTTAAATTTGAAAGTTGGACACCTGGTGAGGAAGTAAAACTTGTGAAAAATGATGATTATTGGGGAGAAGGGGCACTTGTCGATACGGTAACTTTCAAAATTGTCCCGGAAAGCGGCACGCGTAATGCGGACTTGGAGCGTGGGTTCGTTCATATTGTAGATCCTGTGCAACCAAACGAAGTTCCTCAGTTAAACGATAGCGACTTTGCAACTGTGGTACAAACGCCTTCGACAGGGCTTTCGTTTATCGGGTTTAATATGAGTAAAGCGCCATTTGATGATGTTAACGTGCGAAAAGCTGTGTCGATGATCATCAATAAACAGGAAATTATTGACGGTGTTTACGATGGATTCGGCATTGCAGCCGAAGGACCACTTGCACCTAAAGTATTCGGGTATTCAGAAGAAATAAAAGGCATTGACCAAAATATTGAAGAAGCTAAAAAGTTGATGAAAGAAGCGGGCTACGAAGATGGATTTAATGCAGCGCTTTGGACAAATGACAACCCACAACGTGTCGATACAGCAATCATTCTTCAAAATGCATTAAAAGAAATAAATGTTGAATTGACGATTGAACAAATGGAGTTTGGAACGTATATTGAAAAACTTAAATCTGGCGAACATGATATGTACATGATGGGATGGACGAATCCATTAGCGGATGCAGATAATGGTTTGTATTCTTTATTCCATTCATCAACTGAGGGGATTCCGCCAAATGCGATGTGGTATGGTTCATCTGTTGTTGATGATTTGCTGGACAAGGGTCGAGAAGCAACGGACGAAAAAGAACGATTGGACTTGTATAAACAAGCGCAAGAGGAAATTATCGCGGACGCACCTATGCTCTTTTTAGATTATAGAGAGTACTTAACAGGTGTTAGTAATAAGATAACTGGCTTTAGAATCGATTCGGGTGGAATTTATCATTTGGAAAACGTACAGTTTGTAGAGTAAATAAAGAGGGACTGTTCAATCGGTCTTTAAAAAATGAAACAACTTTGTGTTGCATAGGAAATCATTTATCCACCATATTGCTTGTAATCCCGCCATATAAATATGTGGTGGGATTACTTTTTTATGTTTATATAGATATATGAATTGTCATACAGGCTCACTTCAAAAAGAACAGCCACTTTAGGTTACTTTTAGTTCATGATACAATAGTACAGTTCGTCTTTAGCTTCAAGGGGGTAACATCATGAAATGGAATAAAGGCATACTGTTTGTATTAATAGGTGCGGCATGTTTCGGCTTCACACCTGTATTTGCAAAACTTGGATTCAGATATGGCTATACACTTGGACAAATTAACATCGTTCAAATGACGTTTTCTTTTATATTATTATGGTCTATTTCGCTACTAAAAAGGTCTAGCTTCAGAGGAATCACGTTAAAAACTATTTTTCAAATTATGATGACCGGCTGCTTTATCGGTTTAACGACTATATTTTATTATGCTTCAATGCAATATTTACCCGCCTCATTGGCAATTATTTTAATGTTTCAATTCATTTGGATAGGTATCATATTGGAATGGATATTCAGCAAAATCGCGCCCGCACCGATCACAATTCTATCAATTATACTCATATTAATAGGCGTATTTTTCGCTTCGAACATTATTAACGGTGATATTCAAGGGCTACCTATAAAAGGTTTTGTACTCGGTATCCTTTCTGCATTCACGTATGCAGGATTTATCTTTTTCAGCGGAAAGGTTGCTGTCAATGTGGATGCGTTGACACGCGGTGCATTTATGGTGACAGGATCAACCATCCTAGTGTTTGTTGTGTTTATACGTGATATCCCGACAGTGTTGCCTTTGGAATGGAATTTGATCATCGTTTCCATCGGCGTTTCTTTATTTGGTGCTGTTCTTCCCCCACTATTTTTCGCAGTAGGTGCTCCATTAATTTCAGGAGGACTCGCAAACATTTTAACATCGATTGAATTACCGATTACGATTATATTGGCAAGTGTAATTCTGTCAGAAATCGTAACTCCGCTACAGTGGGTAGGGACATTGATTATACTGGTGGCCATCGTTTTAAATGAGCTCGGCACGAATCTCTTTAGAATATGGAGGAAATCGGAATCAGCGAAACGCTAGCCATTACATAAAATAAAAGTAGGAATCCTGTCTGTAAAAAATTAGCGGGATTCCTTTTTTGCATTTATAAAAGTTCTTGAATAACCTATTGAAATTCGCATAGACATCCATACAAAAAAAGGTGTATTGTCAAAGATAAAAGACAATACGCCTTAGCATACGAAAACAGCTATTATATATGTTGCAACAAGAGCGCTATAACGCCAAGCCCAATTGAAAACGATGCAAGCATTTTTTTCGGGAATACAAAAGTAATTAAACCTAACATGATTGCAACCCCACCCAAGGCAGGATCAAAAAAGAATGCAAATACCGCCAAAGTAATACCGAGCCATCCAGTCCAGAAGCCCCAGTGCATGAGCATTTGTCAGCCCCCCCTTCTTCGCAAAACTTGGACAAGTTATCGACCTTGTGCTTGTTTACTAGCTTATGAAATTATGGGGGATCTAATGACACGTGAGGTAGGCTTGCATCTATTTTAGAAAGTTATTTTGGACAAAAGAAGACCACCTGTAACCTTGGTGGCAAAAGGGTAGTCCTACATTTAGGGCATTATCGAATTTTGTTACTTATCTTATTCTCTTTGCCGTAATAAACGAAGTCCGTTTAAAATGACTAAAATTGTTGACCCTTCATGGAATACAACACCCATCGGTAAATCCAAATAGCCTAAAATATTTAAGACAATCAAGGTAATAATGACAGCAACTGCAAATACGACATTTTGCAAAATAATTCGATTTAGTTTTTTACTAAGTTTAAAACTATAAAATAGTTTGGATAAATTATTTTTTACAATGACAACATCCGATGATTCCATCGCAACAGAGGAACCGCTTCCCATAGCAATCCCGATATTAGCATTCGCTAGTGCCGGAGCGTCGTTGATTCCGTCACCAATCATACCAACAACTTTATGTTGTTTCTGGCTATCTAAAACATATTTAATTTTATCTTCTGGTGAACATGAAGCCGCATAGGTATCAATGTTCACTTCTTCCGCAACTTTTTTCGCAGTCATTTCGTTATCTCCGGTTAATAAAACAACCTGTATCCCCTCATCTTGAAAGCCTGAAATCGCTTGTGCTGATTCTGGCCGAACTTGATCAGATAGAGAGAAATAACCAACGATTTGTCGATCCATTCCAATAAATACAGTTGTGTATCCTGCCGCCAATTTGTTTCTGTAATGATTGGCATCCTCATAATCGTCAAACGCTGAAGGTTTACCAACATAGATAGCCCCTTTTTTCATTCCAGATCCTGCAACTTCTTCAATTTCTTCAGTTTGATCGACACTGTCGAGGTTTACATCATTAAACGTGGATACAATCGCATCAGCAATCGGATGACTAGATTGTTGTTCCATATAGACGACTTCTTTTAATACGTCTTCATTTGCTTCATAACTAACGACTTTAAACTCACCGAGTGTAATGGTTCCTGTTTTATCACTATATAATATATCCATTGTACTCAGTGCTTCCATAGCGGCTCCGCCTTTAAATAATACGCCATTTTTTGCACCATTACTGATTGCACTCAGTGTCGCTGGTGTTGCTGATGCCACTAATGCGCATGGACTCGCAACGGTTAGTAATACCATTCCTCGGTAAAAAGCCTCTTGGAAGGTAAAGTCATTGAAATAAAATAAGATTAGAATAAATATCGGTACGACAATAAGTACGCCAATCACATATCGGCTCTCAAAACGATCGATAAAATTGGAGATTTTTGACGGTCTATTTTGCGCTTCCTCAACCATTCGAATGATATTTGAAAAAACCGTTTCGTTACTTAATTTATTTACTTGAAGATAAAAGACATTGCCTTCGTTAATTGTTCCAGCAAAGACTTCATTGCCTTTTTCTTTTTCTACCGGAAGGGATTCTCCTGTCAGTGCCGCTTCATTAATCATTGTTTTTCGGTCGGTATAGCCGTCAATTGGAATTTGGGCTCCTTTTGACACGATTACAATGTCTTCAACATTTAATTCCTCAGTTGGAACTTCTACCACTTCACCATTTGATTTTAATACTTGAGCAGTTGAGGGAACGTGTGACATTAACTCTGAAATTGCACTTGTTGATTTGTCAGAAGCATAGTCTTCTAACGCCTCTGCACCCGCGAAGATGAGTAATAACATGGCAGCTTCGGATTCATAGTGGATTAACATGGCGCCCAAAGCCGAAAGAATCATAAGTAAGTCAACATTGGGGGATTTGGATTGAATGGTTTCACCTACTGCATTTTTTGCCGCAAAAAAGCCTAAAAAGAAAATAGCGATGTAGAATGCAAAGTGACTATAACCATCGTTAACCAGTATAAAAATAAATCCTAAAATCGTAAATAAAATACCAATCAGTAAAAATTGCCCGGGTCGGGTCTTCATTAAATAGTTCAACATTTCACAAAGTCCTTTCTAAAGATATGATTTAGATATTTATCAACCGAACATGATTAGTAACAATACCTTCTGCTAAATCTAATGTCGCTCCATAAATTAAATTTATTATAATTAAGAGTAGTGTAGTTACTATTTTTTGTCAAGCTAATTGAGAAAAATACACTCTAATTGAGAATGAATATCACTATCGATTTCCTAATTTTCATTAATTCATTAATCTTTCACTTAAATTGAATACAATAAAATTATTGAGAAGTTGAATGTTTTCTCGGTATCCCCTTGAATTAGTCACAAAATGGACAAGAAAAATCGAAATGAATGTGAACTAATTCACAAACTGCGGTATCTTGATGAAAAATTAAGTAAAATAATTTTAAGTTATTATGTAAGAAACGATTTTATCAATGAACATGTAACACTAGGCGTTTTGAAGGGAGAAATTCATGAAACAGTCTATTACCCATGAAGAACTAAATTATATTCTTAGTGCTCGACAATTTATTTATGATATTTTAGCAAGATTTTTCGTTGAAGAGCCTTCGAAAAAGTACCTGACGTATTTTGTAGAAAACAATCTCATCAATATTTTTCCATTTGTAGAGGACTCCAAAGGTATGCAAGAAGCGATTGACGATATTAAAAGCTATTTAAAAGAACATGATGTCATTCATGATGATGACGACTTTGAAAATTTACACTGGGATTACACGAAAATGTTTATCGGACCATTAGAACTGAAAGCCCCTCCTTGGGAATCGGTTTATGTACGAAAGGATCGTTTGTTATTTCAAGAAAATACTGTAGCGGTACAAAGGAAGTATGAGGAGTTTGGTTTTGTCATTCGTGACCAGAACTTAGAAGCCGAAGACCACGTTGGGTTTGAACTTGATTTCATGTTTCATTTGAACGAGTTATGCATCGATGTGATTGAAAAAGGAGAACCTCATACGGTCACTTATTTGTATTATTTGATCGACCAACAGGAGAAATTTCTAGAAAATCATTTACTAGCTTTCGTACCGGCATTTTCCGAAAAGGTGATTGCCAATGCAGATACGCAGTTTTTTAAAGGAATGGCGAAATTATTAAATGCTTATGTGACACTTGATCGAGCAATCCTTCGTGAAATCGCCAACTTAAATGTAATCATCACAACAGATGGGAAGAAGGGGGCCTCCTAATATGTTTAATCTTAAAGAGAAAATTGAAAGTATAAAAATGACCAGAAGAGCTTTTCTTGGTTGGTCGGCAGCTGTTACTGCCTCTGCAAGCATTCCCTTCAGTCGTGGTTTAACGAAGAAAGTACAGGGACAAGCAGTGGGAGAGGCAAATGATGACGAAGAAGGAACATGGAAATCAGCAGCATGTTGGCATAACTGCGGCGGTCGTT
The DNA here is from genome assembly GCF_001753205.1 of Sporosarcina ureilytica. Classification (GTDB taxonomy): domain Bacteria; phylum Bacillota; class Bacilli; order Bacillales_A; family Planococcaceae; genus Sporosarcina; species Sporosarcina ureilytica. Next base: position 918,686 of record NZ_CP017560.1, read on the forward strand.
GTGTGAATAAAGTGTTAGTAAAAGACGGGGTTGTCATTCGTCAGAAGACAGATGATACGCATTTAGATAGCCCTGATTTCCCACAACAAAGAGGTTGCTTAAGAGGCCGTTCGCAGCGTCAACAAGTTTTTGGTGCAGATCGCCTCAAATATCCAATGAAACGAAAAAACTGGAAACCTGGCGGAGGGAAAAAAGAACTTCGCGGAAAAGATCAGTGGGTGAGAATTTCTTGGGATGAAGCACTTGATATCGTCTCTAGTGAAATCAAACGAGTGAAAGTTAACTATGGAAATGAAGCGATCTGGGCAACAGGCGATGGCGAAATGGACAAAGTGTTATTTGAAAATGGCGGATGTACGAAAGATTATGGAACAACATCTTGGGGAGCATGGATGTGGGCTTCAACAATGATGGGCGTTGCTGAGGGATATTATGAAGTAGGCATGAACGACCGTTTAGACTTACGGAATTCACAATTGATTGTCCTATGGGGATTAAATCCGGCATGGAGTAGTCCTGGAAGTCCTACATATAACTATTTACAAGCTAAAAAAGCAGGCGCAAAATTTATTTCCATTGACCCCATGTATACAGACTCGGCTGAAGTGTTTGATGCCGAATGGTTCCCGATTAGACCGGGAACAGACCATGCGTTGGCACTCGCAATTATGCATACGTTACTCGATGAAGATGATCCAAAAACAAACCCGCTTATTGACTGGGAATTTTTAAACAGTTGTACGGTTGGTTTTGATGAAAATCATATGCCAGAAGGTGCGGACCCTAAAGATAACTTTAAAGATTATTTACTTGGCACGTATGATCATGAACCGAAAACAGCTGAATGGGCATCCGAAATTTGTGGATTATCACCTAACTTGATTCGTCAACTTGCTCGTCAAATAGGCGGAACAAAACGTGTTGCTCTATTAACTGGTTGGGCAGCTGCAAGGATTAATGATGGGGAAGGCTGGGTCCAAGCTTTTTCTACGCTTGGATTTATGACAGGTCATATGGGACGTCCTGGAAGAATGACTGGGGTAAGTGTCCACCGAGCAGCAGGAAATGGCGGTCCTTGGTTAATTGAACAAGGAAGTAAAGGATATCCGGCGCCAAAAGAAAACGCGGTAACGAATTTAATTAACCATAATGAAGTATTTTCGGCGATATTGGATGGTAAATTTCATCAAAAAGGTGAAGGGGAACGCAAAGCCAATCTCCAGTTTATTTATCATCAGTACAATGCAACATTACAAACGCGTACTTCCATAAACCAAGGGATTAAGGCGCACCGTGAAGTTGAATTCGTCGTAACGAATGCTTATAACTTAACGACGAATGCACAGTACTCGGATATTGTGTTACCTGTAACATCCATGTGGGAAAGAGAAGGCGGACTTTTAGGTGGTAACCGAGAAATGATTATCGTCCACAGTAATATCGTTGACCCGTTATATGAAGCGAAAAGTGATATTTGGATCGCGAAAGAACTGATGAAAAGGCTTGGAAAAAATCCGAATACTTTATATCCCTTTAGTGAAAAGCAAGCATTCTTTAATGAACTAGCGACAACGAATGTCATTATGGAAAATGGCGTAGATTTTGAGCCGTTAGTAGGAATTACAGCGGAAGATATTAAAGCGTGGGGCGTGGAAGGTAAACCGCAAAAGGGAAGAGTTCCTATAGCGGAATTAATTGAAAGAGGCGTCTACCAAGTTGCACGCAGACCAGGAGATAATTTCGGGCATATTGCGTATGAAGACTTTGTCAATGATCCAGAGAATAATCCGGTAGATACACCAAGCGGTAAGTTTGAAATTTATTGTGAAACAATTCACGAGGAGTCGAAAAAAGGTTGGTCGGATATTCCGCCAATTCCAAAGTATATCCCTAAAGAATTAGGGTATGAGGATACATTTGGAGATTGGAAAAACAAAGATAAAGGAAAATATCCGTTTCAATTGTATAACCCGCATTATTTAAGGCGATCACATACTGTTTTTGATAATATTCCTTGGTTGCGTGAAATGATGCCAAGCCCATTATTTATGAATGCGACAGATGCGAAAGAACGCGGCATAAAGGATGGCGATACGGTGATTATTTATAATGATCACGGAAAAACACTACGACCAGCAAGAGTCACACAAACAATGACGCCAGGTGTACTTGCTTTACCACATGGTGCATGGCCGAGATTTGATAAAGATGAAAAAATTGATAAAGCTGGTGCAGATAATATATTACAAGCGCCAATCTCTACAGGTTTAGGAACATCAGGTTGGAATACAGTCATCTGTGATGTAAAAAAGTATACGGGCAAGCCATTAACTGAGGATAAAGATTGGGAACAGCTAATTGTATTTCCGGAAGGATAGGTGTCATACATGACTCAAATAGGTTTTTTTATAGACGTAACAAAATGTATAGGTTGTAAAACATGCGTCGTCGCTTGTAAAGATAAAAATAATTTAGAAGTAGGTAGGAATTTCCGCAGAGTTTATTCTTTTGAAGAAGGAGTGTTCCCCAATCCATCACTGAGCCATGTATCTCTTTCATGTAATCATTGTGATGTGCCTACGTGTATCCCAAATTGTCCGACGACGGCGATTTTTAAGCGGGCCGAAGATGGTGCAGTTTTAATTGATCATGACAAGTGTGTTGGCTGCAGATATTGTGAGTGGAATTGTCCTTATGAGGCTCCGCAATTTAATGAACAGTTAGGGAAGATGACAAAGTGTGATACGTGCTTCGACTTACGCGATGCGGGTGAAGAGCCGGTCTGTGTAACATCATGTCCGCTGAGAGCAATTGAGTTTGGACCTATCACAGAATTAAGAAAAAAGTACGGTACGGTGAGTGAGATTAAAGGAATGCCAAGTGCGTCCATCACACAACCAAACCTCGTGATGAAAATAAAATAAAGAGGAGGATATCAATGGATGAATGGGCATTATTCATATTTACATTAGCTGTACAAGCATCGATTGGCGGTATGGTTGTGTTGTATCTATTCAACCTAATAAGTTCCAAGCTAACAGAAGACGAGGCCTATCATTTATTTAGAATGCCTTTAATCGTTATTTCCGTCCTTTCGTTATTAGGGTTAGTTGCATCGTTCACTCATTTAGGCGCACCGATAAATGCGTTCAATACGATACGAAATATCGGCTCTTCATGGATGAGTAGAGAAATCGTATTAACGGGTGCATTTATTGGGTTAACTTGTTTAACGGCTGGTTTAACGATTGTGCAGAAAAAAGTGACGCCTTGGCTTATGCTTGTGACCGCGATTGTAGGCTTAGTAGATGTGTACGCCATGGGGGCACTTTATGCAACTACTTTAGTGAGCGGTTGGAATTCGATTAATACGTATACGTCCTTTTTTGGAACCACATTAATTTTAGGGGCAGTATTGGCTGTTTCTTTAGTAGCGCCTAAACTTTCAAATGGGACAGGTGGCATAAATGCGAAAGATCTTATAAGAAGTGCATTTGCTGTTGCGATATTCGGGTTTGCGATTCAAGTAGTAGGTTCCGCCATGTTCTTTACAGCCGGCCATGAGGTAACAATGATTAGTGCGGTATCAGCCACAACGATTTTAGCAAACTATAAAGGAATGATTGCTTTTGGTTGGATTGCTTCTATTATCGGTATGTTTTTATTCGGTTATTTGGCAGTTTCTAAGTCGAGAAAGACATTTGTCAGTTTAACATTTGCTTCATTGGCAATATTTATCATCGCGCAAGGGTTAAGTCGCTATGTGTTTTATGTCATGCCGGGTTAATCAATAAACTAGGAAAGAAGGGGGAAATGAAATGAGTTTATTACAACATTGGTTGGAAAGTTTGGATTATGACTATCAAATTTTACCAACTTGTACGCATGTTCAAAGCCCCCGTTCTAGTTGTCGGGAATGTATCGACCATTGTCCTGAACAAGCGATCTTTTTTAAGGACGGAAAACCATTCATTGATACGGTGAAATGTACGCAATGCAGTCATTGTATCGTCGCTTGTCCGGTACAAGCCGTTGAAGGGTTTCTTCCCAAACGGACGGTTGAGAATAACCGGTTAATCGTATCCAATAAGGACGTTATCTCCTTGAAAGAATTACTCGTTTATTATCAAAAACAAGTAACTACCATTGTTTTTAAAGACGAGGATGCTTCAGCTGAATGGCAAGAAATGATAAAAAGTGCGAATGAATCGTTATGTGAACTTGGGGAAGCTGCTTTTACGATTCAATTTGATAAAGCGGTGGAAGAAACTGAACAAACGATGACGCGAAAAGAGTTGTTTTCGTTTTGGAAAAAAGATGTGAAAAACATTGCAAAAGAAATGGCCCCTGCGAAATGGCGTTTCAATCAAGAAAGTCTCAATTTAATTAAGTACTATCCTGACCATCAGTTTATTGACTTTTCTTTAAATACAAGTGCATGTACGTTATGTAAAGCGTGTGAAATTTTATGCCCCAAAGCATGCATTCATCTGACTGACACACATTTTACTGTTGCGCCTGAACAATGTTCAAATTGTTCACTTTGTGAAGATATTTGTCCGGAACAAGCAATATCAATTACAAGTAAAATTTCACCTGTTACGCAAGTGAATTATTGGATTCGGGAAAACGCATGTGTTAGTTGTGAGGAGAATTTTAAAACATTAGATGAAGATGAACATATGTGTCACGCTTGTCGAAAGAAAAAAGAGTTTTTGTTTATGCAATAGGAATGAATTTTAAATTATAACAATTAGGAGGCACTCATTATGAATTTAGCAGGCATCGGTGTACCGGGTTTAATTATTATTCTTGTAATCGTATTGATTTTATTTGGTCCAAAGAAATTGCCGGAGATTGGATCGGCCGTTGGAAAGACGCTTTCAGAGTTTAAGAAATCAGCCAAGGATGTTATCAGTGATGATGAAGAAACACCAAAAGCAACGAAGGAAAAGGGTCAATAATAAGTAGGTGATTGTATGTGTCCAACAGGAGAACCCAACTGTAAAAATGTTAGTGCGTTAGACAAAGCAAAAGCAGAAATAGAAGTAGAAACAGAGCGACATGGAATAGATGACGACCTAGTAGAGGAACTGGATTCTAAAACTGATGAAAACCCATCATTACCGTTAGTCGCTCATCTCGGAGAATTAAGGAAACAGCTTATTAAAAGTCTAGTTGTATTTATCCTCTTTTTCGTTCTTATTTTCGCGACGATTAATATTTGGTTTCCTTATGTAACACGTGGACATCAGTTAATTGTGTTGGGTCCATTAGAAGTTGTTAAGTTTTATATGTCCATTTCGACGGCACTTGCGATTGGACTTGCATTGCCGTTTGTATGCCATTTTCTGTGGCAATTCGTAGGTCCTGGGTTGAATGAAATAGAAAGTCGATTTATAAGCTTGTACTCGCCAATCATGTTGTTTCTGTTCATTTGTGGGGTGTCATTTGGATATTTTGTCGTTAATCCAATTAGTTATAATTTCTTAACAGCTTTAGGTGCTGTTAATTTTGATGTGATGATTTCCGCCCAGGAGTATGTGAGCTTTCTTTTAATGACAACCGTCCCCCTTGGATTGATTTTTGAACTGCCAATCGTTGCGATGTTTCTCGCCGCGATTGGATTGTTGACAGCTGATTCAATGAAAAAAGTTCGCAGATGGTCCTACTTGGTGCTTGCAGTTGTATCAGCGCTCATCACACCACCCGATTTCATTAGCCAACTGATTGTGCTGATTCCGATGATGCTGCTTTACGAAACGAGCATTTATATCGTTAGACGTGTAGAACAACGAAGCGCAGCGGCAAAATCGTATTAAGTACCTACTAGCGCTGCCGGGTCGACCGCAGTCACGCACACAATAAACAAAGATATAAAAGTTTATATTATAATAATTATTAGTTGATACTAATTATTATATAATGTATATTATAATTAAGGTAAGAACTTGAGGAGGTTTTATTAGATGGAAAAATTACATTCAGCATTAAATGGTCAAATTGCAAACTGGAGTGTCCTTTACACGAAACTTCACCGTTATCATTGGTTTGTAAAAGGACCACAGTTTTTCACCCTTCATGAAAAATTTGAGGAACTATATAATGAAGCAGCTAGTGTTGTGGACGAAGTAGCAGAAAGACTGCTTGCGTCTGGTGGAACACCTGTTGCAACGATGAAGGAATACTTGGCCGTTGCGACTTTAGAAGAGACTAATGGAGAAACAACTGCCAATGAAATGGTTGCAAGCCTCGTAAAAGATTATAAGCATCTGAAAGATGAGTTAAAGGGATTAGCAGAACTATCAGAACAGCACGGGGACGATGGAATTAATGATCTCACTGTTGGGTTATTAGTAAAACTTGACCTACATATTTGGATGCTATCTGCTTACTTAGGAGAATAACAAAAGCTTGATGGAGCGTCAGTGATTTTTATCACTGATGCTTCTTTTTTCAATGGGGTTCAATGGGGTGCCAATGGGGTGCCAGTCACTCAAACTTTCATGTTAATTAAATGAAACACGAATGTCGTGAAATTCGCGTTTGCTGTGTTTGTCGTGTTTGTTTTGGGGGACGGGCACCTAGATAATTCAATTGACAAACAATTTCGTAACCGCTTATAATAAAACATCATCCAAGAGGGGGCGTTCATATGATCAAGAAAAAATATACGTATGCTTTACAAGTTTTTCCTAAAGCTTTACAAATGTTCTTGAATATAATGCTTGTTATTCTTGCAATTATTTTGTCAGTTGTATTAATTAAAGAACTATTTGTCTTTGGTGATCTATTGCTTTCTGGTGATCATACTGACTATAAAACATACTTAGCGAATATATTGATTTTCTTTTTATATTTCGAATTTATCGCGATGATTGTTAAGTATTTTAAAGAAGAATATCATTTTCCGCTTCGTTATTTTATTTATATTGGAATCACTGCAATGGTCAGATTGGTCATTGTTGATCACGATCATCCCATCCACACATTAATCTATTCCTTTGTCATTTTGATACTAATTATCGGATATTTTATCATCAATATGACGCCACGTGATCGGCCTGATAGTCAATGGTATTTTAAAAGGCAATAAAATCATGTGCCTACGCGTTATTCTGCCAATACACTAGAATTGCATAAAGCAAAATAGTAAGCTGGGACAAAACTTAGGTAGAAAGATAGGAGTGTCGTGGAAGGTCTGTAAAATGACCTTCTAACACACTCTTTTTTTATGAATAAGCCGAGAACACCCGTGACTTTAGTCGTGGGATGAATCGGCTTCGGTTGAGACATAGCTTTAGCTATGTTAATCAACCGACATGTATTAATTTGTATAAGTGTTTAAAGTCTACTACTAAAGGGTATTCAGCAATACATATGTAAATCAAATGTTGAGGTGTTTTCTATGTCTGAAATTACCGAAGAACAAATACGAAAGTATATACAAAATCAGAAAAAGGTTTAGGAGGTGAGTGTGAATGCTTCGACATAAAGCTTATCAGTTTCGTCTCCACCCGAATAAAGAACAGGAAATCTTAATCGCAAAAACAATTGGCTGTGCACGATTTGTGTTCAATCATTTTCTGGATCTATGGAACAGATCCTACACCGAAACAGGCAAGGGGTTATCTTATTATGCGTGTTCCGCCATGCTTCCTAAATTGAAAGCAAACAAAGATACTTGTTGGCTAAAAGAAGTCGATAGCATCGCGCTTCAATCCTCACTCAAAAATCTTGCCGATGCTTTTTCTCGATTTTTCAAAAAGCAAAATAACAAACCTCAATTCAAAGGTAAAATGAATCCCGTCCAAAGCTACACAACAAAAAATGTAAACAACAATATTGAGTTAAAAGGAAAAAAGATTCAGCTTCCCAAACTAGGACTTGTTAAGTTCACAAAAAGCCGGGAACCGAAAGGCCGTATTCTCAATGCAACGATTCGCAAATACGCCAGTGGTAAATATTTTGTTTCCATTTTGTGTGAAGAGGAAATTAACGAACTCCCAAAAACGAATACAGCGATTGGCATTGATTTAGGCATTACCGACTTTGCCATCCTTTCCGACGGGCGAAAAATAGATAATAGTCAGTTCTCGTCTAAAATGGAAGAGAAATTGAAGCGTGAACAACGCAAGCTGTCTAGAAGGGCGGTTGTTGCCAAACAAAATGGAATCAAGCTTTTGGAAGCAAAGAACTATCAAAAACAAAAGCGTAAAGTGGCAAAACTACATGAAAAAGTAATGAATCAGCGCACCGATTTTCTAAATAAGTTGAGTACAGAAATCATCAAAAACCACGATGTGATCTGTATTGAAGACTTAAACACAAAAGGTATGCTACGCAATAAAAAACTGGCCAAAAGTATTTCTGACGTTTCTTGGTCCAGTTTTGTCACTAAATTAGAATATAAAGCGGACTGGTATGGCCGAAAAATTATTAAAGTAGATAGATGGTTTCCATCCAGCCAAATTTGTTCGGAGTGTGGCGTGCAAGATGGCAAGAAATTGCTGAATATTCGACGATGGACTTGTCCTACATGCAAGACTGAACATGACCGTGATATCAATGCAAGTCGAAATATCTTGTACGAAGGGCTTAAAACGCTGATACGAGTGTAGAATTAAAACTTACTAACCGTAGGAACTACGGGGATAGCTTGGTAAATAAGAGAAACCGCTGGTGATAGCGTCACAGCTATCCATCAAGTATGCTCTCTTCCCGAGAATCTCGTGACTTTAGTCATGAGAGGTTCAAAAATCTTTAAGAAAGATTAATAAAAAGAACGGTTCGTTTCTAAAAAAAATTATGTAAAGCTTACTGGCAGTACTTTCATTTGCAGGTTGCGGGGTGGTCAATTGGAAGATTGTTTCCGGAGTTTTAACTGTGAAGGTGTTTTTAGTTTTGAGTGCTATCGAAATATTTTTAATATATATATTTTCTAGTACAATAGATTTAAAGAACATGAATCAGCAACTGGATTTTTGCTGCTAGCATACTGTTAGGTTAAAGGAGTAATTTACATGAAGTCTTCTAAAAAGTGGTTATGGGCTTTACTAATGATCGCCGTTATTGTAATGATTGGTATGTTGATGCCTAGAGAAACTTACCCATCGGCAGATACTAGAGTTATTGTAGACCATACTTATCAAACTTATATTGCACCTATTTGTTTTGAGGAATCAAATGCAACAAACTTCCTAGCAGAGTCAACTTTAAAGGAAGCAGAAAGTTTAAATTATCCGCCACACTCGCCATGTACCGAGGAAGCTTTGGACAGCGAAGATGACAGGCTATTGTCGAGTTTACTTAAAGAGTTGGGGATATTGAGTAAGAAATGGGATGATTGGTAAATAAACTAACAAGGACATTTCTGGAAGATCTATTGTTACTAAGAGGAGATTTTGGAACGTCTTGTTTCAGGTTTTTTGGTAGTAATGATTGTTTTAATAGCTATGTTTTTCTTGATGACTAACACATAGATAACCCATTGCTTGACCGATTCTGGCGCAGTAGTCGAAAAAGCACTGTGCTTGAATCGGCCACATCGTTGCATAGAAGTCTATTGAAAAAGAAAAAGAGGGGGGAAGGTATGGATGCTTTTGATGCTGGTATAAATATCATATTTTTTATCTTTATCATTTATTTAATCTCAAGAGTCGCCAATTTTATTAAGCATACGACAGATAAATTAGACGAAATGGATAAAAAGATAGATGAGATAAGCGAATATATAGACAACAAAGATTAGTGATGGTTAATACATCTTCCGCAATTGGAAGTAAAAGAGTGTAGCGAAGTTCTTGGATAGGTTGTAAAACAAAAGTTAGCTTTACAACCAAAGTTGTGAAGGTAATCCCACATTTTCCCTAAAGCTATTTCCCTCCATGATGACGATCGTAATATCAAATTACAAATCCTCTTTTAACTGTTTTACATTTCTTGTTTTACCTTTAAATTCCGATATTTTATAATCGACAAAGACGCCGATGATACCTAGTGGTAATCCGCCGCCAGCTAGCGAAAGGAATAATATAAAAGGGCTGAGCTTTGTTGTTTTTTGAAATAATAGATATAAAACTACAATGGTACCAACAGTTATAAATATACTTGTGAAATAATAAGTCATTCGAATGTTTTTTAGGTTTTGTTTATTCATGGCACACCCTCGTTTCTAGTCACAATTACCTCTCTCTATATATACTTTCCCTTTTTATTTCATTTCAATCGGATTCAGATTATACTTTTCACAAAATTAATAACGTGACATGAATGTAAAAATGCTCACATACCATAAGGGTGAAATGCACACGTAGTAACTATTCATAAGCGTTTTATATAGCATCCTATCACCATGACGTACGCGAATGAAAATGGTTACGTAGTATTAGTAAAATCAACATCGAAATTCTTGATTCTTTATCTCGCTAAAACTATAATCATATTTGAAGTTATATTTTTTGGGTTTTCGGTGCTACGAATGCTTGTAATCGTGTCACTTGCTGTGAATTCACTTTGGAAAAGGTATTAACTAGTCGAGGGAACAGCATCCAATGGCCATGACGTATGCCATTGAAAATGGTAGTTTATCATCAATTATAAGTGCATCGAATTCATTGATTTTTTATCTTGTAAAACCTATAATTAAGGGTATTCGTGAAATTTTTTTGGTTATCGGTGTTACGAATGTTAACGATCGTGCTACTGGGAGGCGAGTTCACTATGGAAGATTCAACATTAAAAAGGTTCGGTGTGTCAATGGAAGGAAGTTTGCTTCGAAAATTCGATCAGCTTGTCACGCAGAAAGGCTATTCGAATCGTTCGGAGGCTGTCAGAGATCTTGTGCGTGAAGCGATTTTCGAGCAATCTTCGGAAGAGGATGACCAACTAATTGCGGGAACAATATTATTGTTTTATAACCATCATCAAAGAAATTTACTTGAAGAAATGACGACTGTTCAACATGAGATGCATGATTTAATCATGGCAACAACTCATTTTCATCTTAACCATGACAGTTGTATAGAACTAATTGTTGTTCAAGGGAAAGCAAGTGATGTGCGCAAATTGAGTAATAAATTAACGAGTTTAATAGGTGTGGAATACGGGAAGCTCACAGTCGCACCCGTAGAAAAACTTTAATAAAAGGAGTAAGAATATGCGAAATCGAATTTTGGGATTTAGCTTAATCACTATTTTGTTGATAACAACAATTTTAGCAGGTTGTTCATCGTCAAAATCAGTTGAAAAGAATACAAGTACTGACAATACGAAAAAGGATGAGTTAGTACTCGCCTTCAATTCGGAGCCTCAAACAGGTTTTGACCCGGTGATTGGATGGGGCCGTTATGGTTCGCCATTGTTTCAAAGTACGTTATTAAAAAGAGATGATGACTTGAACATCGTCAATGACTTAGCCACAGATTACGAAGTAAGTGAAGACGGAAAAACGTGGACCGTTCATTTGCGAGATGATGTGCAATTTTCAGATGGCGAACAGCTGATGGCTACAGACGTTGTGTTTACGTATGAACAAACAATGAAAAGCGGTTCGGTAGTAGATATGAATGCTTTGGAAAAAGTTGAAGCCATCGATGCAACAACAGTTGTCTTTACATTAAAAGAATCCCAATCGACTTTTATCAATAACCTTATTGCAACGGGAATTGTTCCTGAACATGCTTATAACGAATCGTATGCTGAAAATCCAATCGGTTCAGGTCCATTTAAACTTGTCCAATGGGATAAAGGTCAGCAACTAATTATTGAAGCGAATGAAAATTATTACGGTAAAACGCCAAATATAAAAAAAATCACGTTCTTATTTTTAACTGAAGATGCGGCATTTGCAGCGGCACAAGCAGGTACTGTAGACCTTGCACATATTCCAGCTTCATTTAGTCAGAAGAAAGTTCCTGGAATGGAATTAAAAGCAGTAAAAACAGTGGATAACCGCGGGATTGTCTTTCCTTATGTTGCATCCGGAGAAATGACAGAAGATGGATTTCCGATTGGAAATGATGTAACTGCTGACGCTGCGATTCGCCATGCCATTAATATTGGTGTTGACCGTCAAGCGCTAATTGATGGCGTGTTAGAAGGTTATGGAACGCCAGCGTATACCTCAGTTGATGGGTTACCTTGGTGGAATCCTGAGACGGTTATTGCTGATGGAAATATGGAAGAAGCTAAAAAAATATTAGAAGAAGCAGGTTGGGTAGACGCGGACGACGATGGCATTGTTGAAAAAGACGGATTAAAGGCGGAGTTTAGTCTTTATTACCCTGCGAATGATGAAGTGCGTCAATCGTTAGCGATTACTGTTGCCGATATGATAAAACCACTTGGTATCAACATAAAGATTGAAGGAGCAAGCTGGGATATTATTGCGCAAAAGATGTATTCAGAAGCCGTATTATTAGGTTGGGGAAGTCATGACCCACATGAATTATACAATATTTATGGTTCTGATAATGCAGGTGTTGAGTATTACAATACAGGTTTTTATAAAAACGAAAAGGTTGATCAATATTTTGAAAAAGCGCTACGTGCATTAAGTGAAGAAGAAGCCATTGAATATTGGCAAAAAGCGCAATGGGATGGCACAACAGGCTTAAGCGCAAAAGGTGATGCGCCGTGGGCTTGGCTAGTGAATATCGACCATTTGTATATTGTTAAAGAGGGATTAGATATCGGTCATCAAAGAACCCATGTACATGGTCATGGATGGCCTGCAACAGATAATATTGTAGATTGGAAATGGAAGTAATTAGGTGAGTATAAAAATGATAAAGAAGTTAGTTCGGTTTTTACTATTTAAAACCATTCGCATCGCTACATTATTAGTGGCCATTTGTTTGATATCCTTTCTACTTGTGAAAAATTCACCGATAGATCCGATTCAAGCCTATATTGGTGCTGATATGTTAAAAGTTGGACCAGAACAGCGTGAGAAAATTGCTGAATATTGGGGGCTGAATGAACCTGTATTCGTTCAGTTTTTAAACTGGGGTTCAGCTGTCTTGAAAGGTGATTTAGGGACGTCGATGATTTATCGACGTCCTGTCATGGATGTCATTGGTGAAAGATTTCTCAATTCGGTTGTGTTAATGATTACTGCATGGATTTTTTCAGGCATTGTCGGATTTATTCTCGGTGTGGTTGCCGCAATGAAGAGGAATACGTGGATTGACCGTGTCATTCAGTGGTATTGCTATACACTTGCTTCAACCCCTACATTTTGGGTAGGACTTCTCATGTTGATTGTGTTTGCGGTTTGGCTCGGCTGGTTCCCAATTGGATTAGGTGTGCCTGTTGGCGTGCTTGCGGAAGATGTCACCTTTACGGATCGCCTTCAGCATTTATTATTGCCAGCGATTACGCTAAGCATTCTCGGTGTTGCAAACGTTGCTTTACATACAAGGCAAAAGCTCATTGACGTGCTAGCAAGCGATTATGTGCTGTTTGCTAAGGCGAGAGGCGAACGTGGTTTTACATTATTTTGGAGACATGGCTTACGTAACGTAGCATTGCCAGCAATTACGTTACAATTTGCCGCTTTCAGTGAATTGTTCGGTGGGGCTGTGCTTGCAGAGCAAGTATTTTCCTATCCAGGACTCGGGCAAGCGACGGTAGAAGCGGGCTTGCGAGGCGATGTGCCTTTATTATTGGGACTCGTCATCTTTAGTACGTTATTTGTATTTATCGGAAATTTAATTGCAGATTTGATTTATCAAATCGTTGATCCGAGAACGAGGGAGGGACGTATGTAATGAAGACGCTCCTCAGATCAAATCAAAGACAGCGTACATTTTTTACAATTATAGTCGGTACATTGATACTTGTAAGTATTATCTTTAGCAGCAGTTGGCTAGATACCGGAAAAATAATGACGAATTTAAACGCGCGTAATTTAGCACCATCATTTCAACATTTATTTGGTACTGATTGGCTTGGAAGAGATATGTTTACCAGAACGATGATGGGGCTTTCGTTAAGTATTGGTGTTGGATTACTTGGTGCGATTGGCAGTACAGCCATTGCGCTAACGCTTGGAATGGCGGCTGCAACGATGGGGAAAGTTGTGGACCGTTTTGTCTCATGGATCATAGACTTGTTTTTAAGCGTTCCTCATTTAGTCATGCTTATATTAATTTCCTTTACACTAGGCGGCGGTTTTAAAGGCGTCGTGATTGGACTAATGGTAACCCATTGGCCAAGTTTAGCGCGTGTCATTCGAGCAGAAGTGATGCAAGTGCGTAACGCGGAATATGTGCAAGTATCTAAACGATTAGGAAAGTCGAACGGGTGGATTGCTGTCCATCATATCTTTCCACATTTACTGCCACAAGTGATTATTGGTTTTATGTTATTGTTTCCGCATGTGATTTTACATGAAGCGGCAGTTACATTTTTAGGGTTAGGATTATCGCCACATGAGCCGGCAATTGGCATTATTTTATCGGAATCTATGAAGTATTTATCTTCAGGTTTATGGTGGCTCGCCTTTTTCCCGGGATTAGCGTTACTTTTTGTCGTTCGAATGTTTGATAAAATCGGTGAAAGTTTGCGGTTGCTGATTGACCCGACAAAATCTCATTTGTGAATGAAAATCAACCTAAATATAAATGTATATAGAATTGCCTGTAGTAATAAATAGAAATGAACTAGTGAGCAGAGAGGAGAAGCCGTATGTCAATTTTAGAAGTAAAAAAATTATCAATCTCCTTTCAACAGTATGGAAGTGGTTTAAAACGGCAAACACTCGATGTGATGTCGGAATTAAGCATTGAACTTGAAGAAGGGGAGATTTTAGCCATTGTCGGTGCAAGTGGCTCTGGAAAAAGTTTATTGGCACATGCCCTTTTGGGGATACTCCCCGAAAATGCTAAAACGACCGGGACGATTTTATTTGAAGGTGAAGAACTTACAGAAGAAAGACTTGTGGCGCTAAGGGGAAAAGAAATTGCGCTTATCCCACAATCAGTCAATTTTTTAGACCCACTCATGCAAGTCGGCAAACAAGTTCGCCAATCTGTTAAAAAAGGGGATGCCCATTCTGCGCAGCGGGCGGTTTTTGATAGATACCATCTTCAAGAGCATGTGGATAAGATGTATCCATTTCAACTGTCAGGCGGGATGGCACGACGGACATTATTGTCAACTGCCGCGGTAAGCGGAGCGAAAGTTATCATCGCGGATGAACCTACGCCGGGCTTAGATGAAGTTGTCATTCAAGAAGCACTGACAAACTTTAGGGAGTTTGCAAATGATGGGTGTGCGGTTATGCTCATTACGCATGATATCGAATCCGCATTAACAATAGCTGATAAGATTGCAGTGTTCTATGCAGGAACCGTCGTTGAAATTGCTTCTGTTAATGACTTTACAGGTAAGGGAGAAAAGTTGCGTCATCCATATAGCAAGGCGCTATGGAATGCTTTACCACAAAATGAGTTTATTCCAATACCAGGTTCTCAACCTCAATCAAGCGAATTGCCGCCGGGATGTTTATTCGCACCGCGTTGTCCGCTTGCAACAAAAGAATGCACAGAAGCTCGTCCTGATATGCGAGAACTGCGGGAAGGGAAGGTGCGATGTATCGATGCGACTTGAAGCAAATCGTATAGGGTTTCGTTATGGCAATGACCCTTGGTTATTAAAAGACGTGCACTTTGCAATTGAGCCTGGTGAGGTCGTCGGCTTAACCGGCGCTAGTGGACGGGGGAAAACAACTTTTTGTCGGATTTTAGCCGGGTTTGAGCAACCTTTAGAAGGTGAAATCACGCTTGGCGGGAAACGGATTCAAAATAAAGGCATACATCCCGTACAATTAGTTTTACAACACCCAGAAAAAGCTGTAAATCCACGCTGGAAGATGCAAAAAGTGTTGAATGAAAGTGGGCAACCTGATCCCGAATTACTTACATTATTAGGGATTAAACAATCATGGCTGTCGCGTTGGCCGAATGAATTATCAGGGGGCGAATTGCAAAGATTTTGTGTTGCCCGTGCACTTTCCTCGAATCCTCGTTTTTTAATTGCGGATGAAATGACAACGATGCTCGACGCAATTACCCAAGCACAAATTTGGCAAGCCGTCTTAGAAACGGCAGAAAAAAGAAATATGGGAATCATCGTTGTGAGTCATGAAAGGAAGTTAGTCCAAAGATTATGTGACCGTGTTGTCGAATTATGAATAGGCGTTAGAAAAGTAGTCTTATCAGTGGATAAGGCTACTTTTATTTTGATTTGCAAATGGAACAGTGAATAATTTGTCTGAATTTGTAATACGATACATCGCATATAAATGGTTGGTCACGCATATAATAAGTCTTACACCTAGTGAAAGAATAGATTAGAAGATTAGTTAAATGTATAAAAGAGTTAAATACATAAAAAAAACCCAATCACCTCTCAATCGGTGATCGGGGAATTGTTATTTATTCCGACGTTTAGGTCGAATCATTAAGCCCAGTTCTTTCTTCTCTTTGTCTAATGCTTTATAAAGCGAAATCATCATTAAAATCATGACGAAAGAGAAAGGAAGTGCGGCGATAATTAAAGCGTTTTGTAACGCACCAAGACCACCTGTAGAAAGTAGAATCATGGCGATTGCTGATTGTGCAATTCCCCATGTTAATTTGGCTACGTTCGGCGGATGAAGTGAACCGTAAGATGTTTGCATACCGAGTACGAATGTTGCCGAGTCAGCTGATGTGATAAAGAAAATAGCGACTAGTAATACCGCAACAAACGATAATAACATTGACATTGGTAACTCGTGGAACACTGCGAAGAGTGTTTGTTCCGTTAACAACCCAGTTAGATCAGTTCCTTTAGTCTGAACATCCATTGCTGTTGCACCAAAAGCAGAGAACCAAAAGAAACTAATTATGGCTGGTAGTAAAAGGACGCCTCCCAAGAATTCCCGTATCGTTCGACCACGGGAAACACGGGCAATAAAAACGCCAACAAAAGGTGACCATGAAATCCACCAAGCCCAATAGAAAATAGTCCATCCGTCAATCCATGAACGTAAGTCTTTATCAACGGGTGCTGCGTTAAAACTCATTTGAACAATATTTTGTAAGTACATACCGATTGAATCCGTAAACGTATTGAAAATAAGAAGTGTCGGTCCGACAATCACAATCAGAGTTAGTAATATAGCAGCAAGAACCATATTTGTATTGGATAAATATTTAATCCCTTTGCTAAGTCCACTCCATGCAGACATAATAAATAATATCGTTACGACGATGATAATAATTACTTGTACCGGAAAGCTAATTGGTAGATCAAAAAGATACGCCAGTCCACCGTTAATTTGAACTGCACCAAAACCTAATGTTGTTGCGACACCTACTACTGTTGCAAAAACGGCCAGTACGTTTATTAAAGTACCGATAGGCCCGTCCACACGATCACCTAAAATGGGCCTTAATGTTGAAGAAATTAACCCTGGTGCACCTTTTCGGAATTGGAAATACGCGAGCGACAACGCGACGATGCCGTAGATTGCCCACGCGTGAATGCCCCAATGAAAAAATGTATAGCGCATGGAGTCACGAAAAGCTTCTTGACTCTCTGGGGTTGCGGTGGCGGGACTTATCGCAAAGTGGGAAAGTGGTTCAGCAGCTCCCCAAAATACGAGTCCAATCCCCATTCCAGCTGAAAACAGCATTGCAAACCAGCTCATACGAGAGTATTCTGGTTTTTCATCTGGCTTACCGAGACGAAGTTGTCCAACCGGGCTGAAAATGAAAAACAGACAAAAAAGTACAATTGCAGAAACGACAAGTAAATAATACCACCCAAATGCTGAGGTGATAAAAGCTTGCATATTGCCAGTAATTTCGCTGAAACTTTCTGGTGCCAATGCTCCATAGGCTACTGCCACTAAAACAAGAGCGACCGTTATCCAAAAAACATTTGATATTTTCCTCATAGTTCCTCCATTCTTAAATTATAAAGTAATGAAATATTCCCCATCGAAAAAATCGCTTTACAGAAGAATTACTTTATATCTTCCCCTCATTAGGCCATCTTAAACTGCATCTAGGATATGAAAAAATCATTGAAAAAGATTTTTAAAACGAAGATAATCCATTTTTTACAGCACTTGAGAGAAATTATGTAAAAAATACAGTATAAGCATAGAATAAAATAATTTCAAACGAAAACGTTCTAAGTGAAAAAATCACTTAGAACGCATTGGAAATGGTGGAATATTTAGATGAGTTAATGAATGAAATGAGAGTAACTTATTAATGGATATGAACATGATTTATTGCCAAAAATAATATTAGGTACAAGTGAATGAATTAATATTGTTTAAATCTAGTCCTGTGTATTCCCATCTTCTTCGTCTCGAGTTCCAACGGTAGCCCGCCACAGATGTTCTTCCTACGAATACTGGGTAAAACCAAAATCCTTGTCTTCGGGAAAGCCAAACAAACGTAAAGCGATACAGACATCTTGAAATTGCACCAGGGTCTACTGCGAATAATTGGTGACTTGGATATTCTGGTGTCCAACTTGGCGGTGCACTTTGAGGGGCT